>JAZDLC010000038.1:0-4375 GCA_043802345.1 Planctomycetota bacterium
CGCCGATGTGCTGCCCCCGGCTCCCGAACTCCGCCAGCACCTCCGCGATGGCCGAGCCCAACCGCGTGTAGTTCCCTTCCGCCCGCAAGTCGCCTGACTCCGCGAGGGAACGAACCTCTTCACCGAACGAGTAGAGCTTGACCTCATTCCGCTCCCCGAGCACCGCTGTCGGATCGGTTTCCGGCCGCTTCAGGATCGCGCGCATCAATTGCAACCTGGAAGTTCCCGCCAGTTCATCGCCCGAGGCCATGCCCGCGAGACGCGCCAGACGGCCGGCGACCTCCTCGTCGGCGTAGGCGTCGGTCCGGCCCATGGAGGAGGAACCGTCCAGTAGAATCGGCAGGATCGCCTTCTCCACCTCGACTTCGTGCGTCTCGATCACGGGCCGGAAGAGAAACAGGAACAGGAGCAGGAAGGCCAGCCCGCGCAGCACTCCGCACAAGGCCCGGATTCTCGGCGGAGCGCTGCTCCCCTCGCGGCGATAGACCAGCGTCACCACCAGGATCACCGCCGGAACGATCACCAGGGCGATGATCCAGCCTGCGGGAAGATCCATGAACCGGAAGGTCGAGACCTCGCGGGTGCTGGCCTGGCGGGCCACCGCCTCCTGCAGACCACAGACAAGCGCGAACCAGAGCGCCAGGACGGTCCTGACCCGAGGACGGGCGAGGAGATTCATGCGCTCCCTCCCCGGAACCGACGGCCGTACCACCAGGCCAGCAGCATTTCCGCGGCCAGGAGGCCGACCAGTGCCCACAGCAGGGCCTTCCAGAGCTCCCCTTCCCGGGCCGCCGTCGACTCCTTCGGCGCCGCTTCGACCTCGGTCAGGAACTCGAGCTCCAATCCGGGATAGAGGGTGCGGAAGGCGGCCGGCTCGACGCGGGTCAGGTCGCTCTCCGCCACGTCCGGGTTGACCGCGAAGTACTCCACCTCACGGCGGCCAGCGTCGTTGCCGGCCCCGGACAGGGGGTACGACAGTTCCAGCGCGTACAGGCCCGGATCAGAGGTCCTGCGATACGTGGGGAGCACGAACTCGCCATACTCCATTTCCCTGGGAGTGTCGGTGATTTCATCGCGGATGTTGTCGGGCCGGGTGACATACACCTCGCTCGGGATGGACCGCGTGGTCCGGCGAATCTGGTCGCCCACCTTCAGATCGAACAGGGACAGATCGGGCAGGGTCAGGTAGCTGGCCGTCTCCTGGATCAGGGGCAGATAGGTGATCACATTGTCGAGTCTGGCGAATCCGGCCCAGAATCCGTCCGCGGTGGTGGTGAACATCACCACCCGGCCCCTTCCCGCCGGCTTCTCCAGAATCAGGGCGCCCGGCTCGGCGGGGTCGTCATCCAGGCTCGCCACCGCCACCGTGAGGCGATCATTGGGGGTGATCTGCGTGCGGTAGAAGCGCCGCACCGGGATCGATCCCAGGTTCGGCTGCAGGAGCGGATCGGAAAACAGCCTGAGCATGGGATGGTAGTAGTCGCTCACCACCGGATGAAAGACCAGGTCGCTGTCCTCGCGGAGGTCGCCGCGAATATCGAGCAACCGGGCCGGCAGCAGCCCCTCTCCATCCGCCCGGTGCAACCGTTCGTTGTAGGAGAGCGGGTCGATCAGCTCGCCCAGGAAGATCAGCAACCCCCTGCCGGCCCGAATCGCGTCATCCAGCTCGCGGGCCACATCCGGATCGATCCGCGCCACGTTCGCCAGCACGATCAGATCGTAGTCGGTGAGATTCTCCGACCGCAGGTTGAAGCGGCGGTCGTCCACCACGTTGAGGTGATAGATCGAGCCTCCCGTCTCCGGATCGAGACCGGGATTCAGCATGTCGGCGAGGACCGCGGTCTCGCGTAGTTCGGGCGGCAGGCCGGCGTCCCCATCCACCAGCAGGACCTTCACGGCGTCATGAACCGGGAATGCCAGAAAACGCCGGTTGTCGGCCACCAGGTCGTCGTCATCCAGCGCGAACTCGACGGTGTGGTTCTTCCAGTTGGAGCTGCGGGCCCGGAAGACGGTGGAGACCTCGACCATCGTCACGCCCCCGGGAGGAACGTTCACGACCACCGATTTCCCCTGTTCCCGCTCTCCGTCGATGACAAGAGTGCCGTTCAGCCCCCTCAGGTCCTGCTGGGTCCGGTTCCTGATCGTGGCGGAGAACGTCACCACCTCGCCGGCAACCACGTTTTTCGGCCGCGTCGCGAGTTCCTCCACCACCAGATTCAGCGCCGCGCCCGGATCGCCCACATCGACCAGGAGGAAACGCGCGCCATGCTCGGCCGCCACGCGCCAGGCGGAGGCGGGAGTCGCCGCCGGATCCCTGGTCTCATCGAACTCCGCCGTCACGGCGCCGGGATTGAAGGTCTCGCGCTGGAGGTCACTCAGCACGTACACCTCGGAGTAGCCGACTCCGAGCACGGTCTCGGTGAGGAGGTCGAGGGTCCGCACCAGATCCGCCCCCTTCCAGTCCGGCCGCAACCTGGAGATGGCATCCCGGGCCTGATCCAGGTTCGAGGTGAAAGCCTGCACGGAGCGAGGCGGATCGGCGAGCGCCACGACCGCGACCTCGTCTCCCCTTTCCTCGGAAAGGCCGTCCAGGACCCGCGCGGCCTGGGTCTTGGCCCGCTCCAGCACCGTCTCGCCGCCGCTGTCGGTGCGGCCCATGGAATACGAAGTATCGATCACCAGCACCACCTGCCGCTTCGAATGCGAGAGAACGGCGAGCAGGCTGCTGGAAGGCACGAATGGACGGGCCAGGGCGAGGGCCAGCAGGATCACCAGCAGGCAGCGCAGGAGGAGCAGCAGCAGCGACTCGAGGGTCAGCCGGCGCCGGGTGCGCTGATACGCCTGCAGCAGGAAGGCCTGCGCCGCCCAGCGGATGACACGGTACCTGCGCCTGTTCAGCAGATGGATGATCAGGGGAACCGTGAACAGCAGCGTGCCCCAGAGAAGCGCGCCGTTGCCGAACGAGAAATTCATCGGCGGGCCCCTCGCTTGGCTCTGAGCGCGAGATAAGAGGTCAGGGCCACGTCCAGCGGCGTGTCGGTGGGGAGAACCTGGAAGTCCACTCCGTTCCCCAGGCAACCCTTGCGCAGCTTGGTCTGGTGCTCCTCGAACACCTCGAGATACGCCTGCCGGAGCGCCTTCGGGTCGGCGATCAGATCGTCCATCCCCTCCAGCCCGTCAAACTTCAGCATCTGCTCGAAGGGGAATTCCAGCTCGTCCCGATCGAGGACATTGAACACGATCACATCTTGCCGCTTCGACTTGAGCGCCCGGATCCCCGAGAGCACCCGGTCCAGATCGGCGAACAGATCGGAGATCAGCACCACCATCGATCGGGGGGGCAGTTTGCTGGCAAGTTCCAGCAGCACCAGTCCGGGATCGGTTCCGGCCGTGAGCCGCGCCTTCTCGATGGCTCTGGTCACCGCCAGGAGATGCGATGGCTTCGTGGCGGGCGGCACCCAGGTGTTCAGGGCGACGTCGGTCAGCGCCAGGGCCGCGGCGTCCCGGTTCTTCAGGACCATGTACGCCAAGGTCGCCGCCACCATGGCGCCGTAATTGAACTTCGAGACCTGTCCCTCGCCCGCGTACGACATCGATTCCGAGATATCCAGGACCAGGCACAGGGTCAGGTTCGTCTCTTCCTCGTACCGCTTGATGTAGTAGCGGTCGCTCCTCCCGTAGATACGCCAGTCCAGATGGCGCAGGTCGTCCCCCGGCACATATTCGCGATGCTCGGCGAACTCCACCGAGGCCCCTCGATGAGGGGATCGGTGCAAACCGGCCATGAAGCCCTCGACCGCCTGGCGCGCCTTCAGCTCGAGGCGCCCCAGCTTGTCGAGGACTTTAGGATCCAAGTACCGGCGGTAGTTTTCCATCTGCGAGGGCATCTGACTCCGCGGGCGGCATCGTTTCTACGAGTCGTTCCACCAGGTCGTCGGACGTGATGCCCTCCGCCTCGGCACTGAAGTTGGGCAGGATCCGGTGGCGCAGGACCGACTTGGCCACCGCGCGCACGTCCTTTCCGGTGACCGCCGGCCGGCCGCGCAACAGGGCGCGAGCCTTGGCGCCGAGCACCAGGAACTGAGACGCCCGGGGTCCCGCGCCCCAGGCCACCGACTCCCGGATGAACCCGGGGGCTTCCTCCTCGTGCGGGCGGGACGCGCGGGCCAGGCTCATGGCGTAGCGAATCAGGCTGTCCGCCACCGGCACTCTCCGCACCAGTTGCTGCAGCCGCAGGATCTGCTCCGCGGACAGGACCGGAAGCGGCTCTTCGGCGTCCCGGGCCGTCGTGCGCCTGACGATTTCCAGCTCGTCAGTCGCGCCCGGGTAGTTGATGTTCACGTTGAACATGAAGCGGTCGAGTTGCGCCTCGGGC
>JAZDLC010000039.1:0-6212 GCA_043802345.1 Planctomycetota bacterium
TGACGCGCGAGTTCGACCGCGAAATCGATGGCGCCTCGGAGAGGCTGCGCGCGGGGTATGCGCCGTATCTGACGTTCTATCGGGCCGAGACCGCGTTCCTGGCCGAGAGCGAAGAAAGCGCGAAGGCTCTCAAGATGCGACTGCTCGGCGTCATCGACTCCGTGCAGGCGCTCTCCGGCGACGCGCCGGCGGAGTCGAAACCGGAATGAAAGCCCGTGCGCTGCCCCTGCTGGCCCTCCCGCTGCTCCTCCTCGTGGGGTGTGGCGGGCCGCTCGGCTACTATGGCACGACCCTCGGCAGCATTGGCACATCCCTCGGGAACTACGGCAAGGCGCGGGCGCTCGACCTGCTGGATGTCGCTCCCGTCAGCCTGGCGGTCGGCTACGGCATCTCGGCCCAGTTCCGGGCAACACCCTTCTTCGGCCAGGGCATCGGCCACACCAACAACTGGCGCGTGGGCACAGGGGAGCAGCGGTTCGGCCCGCTCTGGTACGAGAAGGAACGGGGCTTCCCGATCATCGGGTACTACCGGTTCCAGTCGTATCAGGGCGTGGAGAGCCGCATCCCCGGCGGGGATCCGATCTACTTCGATGAAACCAGCCGCTATCGCGCCAGCCTGCTCCGCATCTTTCCCGCCATGTCCCGGGAGGGTCAGATCTGGTACCCCTTCTTGCCGCCCTACCACATCAAGGCGGCCTTCGAGTGGCCACGGTGGTCGATCTGGAACCTGTTGAACGTGGAGGCCGGCGTGTTCGCCGGTGTCGTGGGTGTCCGCGCCGCGGTCTCCCCTCTCCAGATCGTGGACTTCGTCTTGGGCATCATCACCCTCGATTTCGCCAACGACGATCCCCGGATCCTGCGTCCGCTCTGGCCGGATCCGGCCGCCCCGTCCTCGTTCGGGCAAGGAGGCGCGGACCCGGAACCGACCGTGGCAGGCGACTGAAGACCGCCGGTCTGGCACCCCCCTGGCGCTCGATTTGAGCCGATTTCACCTGTTGCCCCGGAGAGGCCGGCGCGTCTTCTCAAGAACAAACACTTGACGAACGCGTCCCGGATTGCCACTAGATCTGTCGCCACGGTTCCGGCCGCGGCTTCGCCCGGCATTCCGGCCTGACCCAGGGGTCAGGCCGTAAATTATTACATGACAGCATTTTAGATAGCGTACGCCCCACCATGAGCAAGAACCTGGTCATTGTCGAGTCTCCTGCGAAGGCCCGGACCATCAACAAATACCTGGGAAAGGGCTTCGTGGTGAAGGCGTCGATGGGCCATGTTCGGGACCTCCCCAAGGGTTCGCTCGGCATCGACCCCGAAAACGATTTTGCCACCAAGTACCTGGTCATCCGGACCCGCAGCGCGATCGTCAAGGAGCTGAAGCAGGCGGCCAAGTCCTCGGACGCTGTCTATCTCGCGCCTGACCCGGACCGGGAAGGGGAGGCGATCGCCTGGCATCTGATCCATGCGCTCGACCTTCCGGAGGAGAAGGTCTATCGCGTCTCCTTCAACGAGATCACGAAAAGGGCCGTCCAGGAGGCCCTCCAGAATCCAGGCCGGGTCAACGAGGATCTGGTGAACGCCCAGCAGGCACGCCGCATCCTCGACCGCCTGGTGGGATACAAGCTCTCCCCCCTGCTCTGGGAGAAGATCGCCCGGGGGCTCTCCGCCGGGCGGGTCCAGACCGTGGCCGTGCGCCTGGTGGTCGAGAGGGAGCTGGAGATCCGCGCCTTCCAGCCCGAGGAGTACTGGAAGGTCGAGGCCTTCCTTTCGAAGCAGGGCGCGCTGAGCCTCGCCGAGGGTGAGGAGTGCAAGGAAGACGATCCGAATCTGTTCGTGGCCGAACTGCGCAGGCAGGACGGCAAGCCGATCGAGCTCGCGGACGCGGCCGCCACCGACAAGGTGTTGGAGGAGCTGAAGGGCCGGGAGTTCCGGGTCACCTCCGTCGACCGCAAGAAGAAGTCGGTCAAGCCACCCCCTCCGTTCTCCACCTCCCTCTTGCAGCAGCAGGCCTCCACGCACATGCGGTTCAGCGCCAAGAAGACCATGCGGGTGGCCCAGCAGCTGTACGAAGGAATCGATGTGGGCGGGTCGGACGGTCACGTGGGCCTGATCACCTACATGCGAACCGACTCCTTCCGCCTGGCGGATGAGGCGATCCAGGGCGCGCGGAAGCACATCAGCGACGTCTACGGCGAGCAGTATGTCCCGGCGCAGCCAAACGTCTACGCGGCCAGAAAGGGTGCCCAGGAGGCCCACGAGGCGATCCGGCCCACCAATATCGAGCGCACCCCGGAGGCGATGAAGGGGCATCTGAGCCACGATCAGTACCGGCTCTACCGGCTGATCTGGCAGCGGGTCGTTGCCAGCCAGATGAAGAGCGCTGTCTTCGACCAGACTTCCGTGACCATTGATGCCGGCGCCTACGGCTTCGCGACCAGCGGCCGAGTGCTGGTCTTCGACGGGCACCTCAAGCTCAGCGGCGTGGACAAGAGTTCCGGTGACCAGACCCTTCCGGATCTCTCGGAAGGGGAACTGCTCGACATGCACAAGATCGATCACACCCAGCACTTCACCCAGCCCCCCTCGAGATACTCGGAGGCGACCCTCGTCCGGGCACTGGAGAAGAACGGCATCGGCCGCCCCTCGACCTACGCCAGCATCCTGTCCACCATCCAGGACCGGGGGTACGTCAAGTTGGTCGAGCGCAAGTTCCACGCGTCCGAGCTGGGCGAGGTGGTTACCGAATCACTCGTCACGCACTTCCCCGGCATCTTCGACTACGCATTCACGGCCGGCATGGAGTCGAAACTCGACCTGATCGGGGAGAAGAAGGCGGACTGGCTCACGGTCGTGCGCGAGTTCTACAACCTCCTCGCCTCCAACCTGGTCGAGGCGGAAGAGAAGATGCTCAATCTGAAGGTCCAGCCCGCACCCAACGGGGAGACCTGTCCGGACTGCGGCAAGGAGATGTTACTGCGGTTCAACCGGTTCGGCCGCTTCCTGGGCTGCTCAGGCTACCCGGAGTGCAAGCATGTGCGGCGCATCACCCGGGACGGAGAGGTGGAAGAGAAGCGCCCGGAGCCGGAAGCCACGGACGAGGTGTGTGACAAGTGCCAGTCGAAGATGGTGATTCGCACGGGCCGCCGGGGACGGTTCATGGCCTGCTCCGCCTGGCCCAAGTGCAAGAACACCTTCTCGCTGGACCAGGACGGCAACCCGATCCGGCCCATCGTGTCGGAGATCCCGTGCGAGAAATGCGGAGAGATGCTCGTGGTCCGCTTCTCGAAGAGGGGCCCTTTCCTGGGCTGCCAGAACTTCCCCAAGTGCCGGGGAACCAAACAGTTGCCTCCGGAGATGAAGGACAGGGTCCGGCCGCCCCGGACCGCGGGGACGGACGAGGAGGAACCGGTCCCGGTCGGTTGATCGGCGCGGGAGCCGCCGCCGCCGGATCTTCGGCGGTTTCCCTCAAGGTTCCGGTGCGCGCGGGCGATGCAACACTGATTCGCCCGCATTCCCATGCCACCGGAGAACCGCACATGAGTGGACGTGACCGTGGTTTCACGCTGATCGAGATGGTCGTGGTCGTCGCCATCATCGTCGCCCTGGCCGGTGTGCTCGTGCCGATCGTGACCAACGAGTTGATGGACGCCAGGAAGACCACCGCTCAGGCGGACGTGAACCGGCTGGCCACGGCCGTGACCCAGTTCATCAAGGACACTTCGTACGCTCCCACCGGGAAGAACGGAGCCTTGAGCTACCACTATCTCCACTCAGAGGGCACTGAACCTACTGCCAACTCCTTCGCCTCCGCCAGGGGCAGCGACCTCAGGAACTTCTTGACCACGAACGCGCTCGGGACCCAGGGCTGGAAGGGACCGTACCTCCAGGAGTTGGGGGCGGATCCGTGGGGCAGCCAGTATCTGGTCAATGTCCACGGGTTCGCCACCAGCGAGGAACGCGCGTGGGTGCTCTCGTCCGGCCCGAACCGAAAGGTCGACACCGGGGTCGCGGACACTTCGCCGCGGGGAGATGACATCGCCATCTTCCTCGAGTAGCGGCCGGCCGGGACTCGAGGAAGGTCGGCCAGAGCTGCTCGCCACCACCCATTTCCGAGGTATCCTTGGGGCGATGACTCCAAGGACCTGACTGGACGGCGATCGGATCGCGTGAGGAGAAGCGGAATGACAAGTTACCAGGTCACGGTGTCGTCGGTTTCGGACAAGACGGTCGCTCTGCTCAGGTCGCTGAGCCTCGTGGCCGGCCTGGGGCTGAGGGACGGCAAGCACTTGCTCGACAACCTTGTCGAGTCGCTGCCGTGCGTGCTGGTCGCGGGAATCGATCAGGCCGTGGCCGACCCGGGTCGGAGGATTCGTTCGAGAGCCAGCCAGGATCAGTCTGCTTGGAGCGGACCAGCGGAATCCGGTTCGAGTACGAGTACGAAGAACGCGAGGGACGGCTGCGATTCCATCGGCTGCCGCGAGAAACTCACAGACAAGTAACCCGGAGGACTTCATGAAGACAGCAGCCCTTGCCCTCATCCTTCTCCTCCTCTACGCCCCCCAAGCCTTTCCCGCAGAGGAACCGGCCTGCCGCGACCTCTACGCCGACACCTGGGTGGGGACCGATGCCCTCGGCAGAACCATGCCCGGCATCGCCGAAGTAGGCCCGGTCAAGGACGGCCAGCGCCGCGTCGTGGGGATCTTCTACATCGCCTGGCACCGCGACGCCCTGGGCGCCCTGAAGAGCCCCTATGCCGCGGATGTCAGCAAGGTGCTGGCGAACGACCCGAAGGCGCGTTTCGACGCCGGGCACCCGCTCTGGACGGAAGGCTCGTACCACTGGGGCGAACCGGAGATGGGGTACTTCCTGAGCAAGGACGAGTACGTCATCCGCAAGGACATGTCGATGCTCGCCGACGCCGGCGTCGATGTGCTCGTCATGGATGTCACCAATGCGGTCCGGTACTGGGATGAGTGGGACGTCATCTTCCCGGTCATGCAGAAGATGAAGGCCGAAGGGAACAAGGTCCCGCAGTTCTGCTTCTGGGCCTTCAACGGCCCGGTCATCACCGTGGTGCAGGATCTGTATGAGAGGATCTACGAAGAGAACCGGTACAGGGACCTCTGGTTCTACTGGGACGGCAAGCCGCTGCTGCTCTACAACGGGACGCCCAGCGTGGACGCCAACCAGGGCGGCCTGCGCCACCCCAACCCGCACCACGACCCCGCCGCGAGCACCGACCCGGAGCACCCGCGCTACGGCGACCCCGCCTACACCGAGGAGTACTACACCGACTACACGCAGGCGGTGAAGGAGTTCTTCACGCTGCGGACCATGTGGTGGGGCTACCACCAGTGGGCGGGCAAGCGTTTCGTCGGCACGGAAGACAACTGGAGCTTCGGCTACGACCTCGGGCATCAACCGGTTCGAGAGATGGACCCGGACGACCTGGTCTCGACGCATGAGGGCGTCAAGGAGGAAGCCGCCGTCACGCCCGCGCAGCATCCGTCGAGCCTCGTCGGCAAGTCCTGGTCGCGGGAGCATGGTGAGCCCGGACTGAACGACCAGGATCTGCCGCGCCCCATCTTCGTGCCCTGGCTGGGCGAGACCGTGGAGAACCCCGAGGGGTACGGCATCTACTTCCAGGAACGATGGGACGAGGCGATCGCGGCCGACCCGCAGTTTCTCTACATCAACGACTGGAACGAGTGGACCGCGGGCAAATATCACCCCCCGGCAGGACAGACCTACCCCTTCATGCGCCGCGACGGCACCTACCGGTTCATCGACCAGTACAACGCCGAGTTCAACCGCTGCGTCCAGCCCATGAAGGGCGGGTACACCGACAACTACTACATGCAGATGGCCCAGAACATCCGGCGCTACAAGGGCGTCCGTCCCATCCCGGTCTTGCGCGGGCTCCATGAGGTGGAGATCGACGGCACCTTCGTCGAGTGGGACGGAATCGGCGTCGAGTATCGCGATACCATCGGCGACACTTTTCACCGCGATTACCCGGGGTACGGTGGCCTCCACTAGTAACCGTTCAGGGGTCGGATTCGGAACGGCCGCGGGCCCCATAGCGCTCAGATAAACTGACCCACCCACGCTCAGCTCGAGTGATCCACCGCCTCACAGCAGGTAGCGCAGCTTCTTCCTTTCCAGGCAGTCATGGCCCGTCCTTCTTCAGGTAGACGGAGTGGCAGATCGGCAGA
>JAZDLC010000040.1:0-9951 GCA_043802345.1 Planctomycetota bacterium
GGGACTCCTGACGCCGGACCGAAAGCCGCGGATCCTGAAGGAAATGGCGCGGCACGATCCTTCGCCCATGGCGTCGGTGTGGACCCCTGCCTGCGTGGCGATGGCGTAGGCGCGTTGGCTGAAACCGCGGTTGAACTCTGCCGCCGGGCTTGACGACTGCCAGGGGACCGCGGGAGGCGGGCAGGCTCGCCTTGCCGTTGTCGTAATCGTCTTGGCGTCTCGACTTCGGCTACGACAACGATAGCGACAACGACAACGGGCCCGAGACTGCGTACGTGGTGAAGACCAGGACACGCTGCGCAGGACTCGGACGCAGGTGGCCTGGTGAGGGGCGGGTCGTCGTTCGCGCTAGTTTCCGAACTCGATCTCCACCGAGTTGGAGGCCCAGGTCACCGGCTGCAGGGTGAGGGCCGCGAAGTAGAGCGTGACGCCCGGGATGGCGGGCAGGGCGGTAGGCGGCAACACCATGGTGCAGGAGGCCTGGCCCGAACCGGATAGCGTGGAGTAGAAGTTCTGGAACGAGGGTGTGTTCGACGCCTGGAAGACCAGGGTGGTGAGCGGATCGAGGGTCAGGGGGACCGAGACACCGTTCACCATGGTCGGTCCGGCGCCGCTGATGCCGACCGCGAGCAGGTAGGTCTCGCCGGCGTGGGCGGGTCCGGCGTCGATCCCGAACTGGACCGTGCTGCCCTGCGAAGCGGAGATGGCCGTCTCGGTGGTGGTCAGCGAGGGCGTGACCCCGTCGTGCAGCGAGAAGAGTTCGAAGTCATCCAGCGTCCAGCCGCCGAGTTCCACGCCACCGTCCGATTGCAGCTGGAACCGGACGCTGACCGCCGGGTTGTTGTCCGCCAGCGCGGAAACGTCCAGCTCCTGCGGGGTCCAGGCCGAGTCGATGGTGTCACCTGCCGCGGTGTTCTGCCAGACGGTCGTGCCGTTGACCTTGACCAGGGCGTGATCGTAGGTGCCGTCCTCCACGCTCAGCCAGCGGTTGAACCGCATCCGGACAGAGGTCTGTCCCGAACAGTTGATGCTGGGCGACTGGAGGTAGTTGTCCACGTTCGGCTGATAGAGGCCGTTGTAGTTGCCGATTCCCAGATCGTTCCCGCGAGCGCTGACACCAGAAGCCGCGAAGGACGGGTCATAGCCACCCTTCCCCTGGGGCGTTCCCTTTTGCCAGTCGTTCTGGGTCGCGACCTGCACGGTGGTCCAGCCGTTCTCGCCCACGGCTTCGAAGTCGTCGGCGAAGATCGAGGTGAGGTCGCCCACGGAGAAGCGGTGGACCGCATCGCCGGCGCTGAATCCCTCGGGCAGCCACTTCTGCTGTCCGTCGCTGTTGGTGGCCAGCAGGTAATACTCCATGTTGCCGGATGGCGAGATGCCGGGCAGCGAGCCGATCCACTCGTTCGCGGTGCTCGAGGGGATCAGTGCCTTGTTCGTGAAGCTGCCGCCGTTGATCCGGTAGACCGCCTCGACCGACGTAACGGTCGCGGCCGTCAGCGACGTGACCGTGGCCGCCAGTCCGTAGGCGGTGCCGGTGACAATGGTGTCGGCAAGAGGCGTGTGGCTCATCTCCATCCGCAAGGGGGCCGCCAGTTCTGCCGCGGTCGCCAAGAACGACTGGACGATCTTCTGGGACAGGCCAAAGTCGTTGGCGCTCAGACCGACCGTGTCACTGGAGCTGTGGATGTAGGGCGAGTAACTGCCCAGATCCTCGAACAGGAACGCCGACGAGAAGCCGTGTTGCTGGAACGACCGGTGGTCGGAAGTTCCGCCGGAGAGACCTCCCATCGTGACCGGCAGGGCCGGTACGTAGGCGTTCGTCACGTCGCTGATGTACTGATTCAGGGTCGCGTCGGTGTCGTTCGTGATGAGAGCCAGGGAGAGGGCATCGCCTGATGCCCGGTAGGCGTTCATGTCCATGTTCAGCATGGCCACGACATCCGCGTTGGCGTTGTCCAGATCGGTCGCATCCGCCTCGGAACCGTACAGACCGAACTCCTCTGCGCTGAACAGGACCAGCCGGACCGTGTTCTCGAACTGCATCTGGGTGAGAAGCCGCGCCGCTTCCAGGATGCCTGCGGAGCCGGAAGCATTGTCATCCGCGCCGGGCGCGGGCGACGTGGCTCCGGCGCTCACGAGCGAGTCGTAGTGGGCGCCCAGGACCAGGATCTTCTCCGGATGAGTCGTTCCGGCCATGGTGGCGATGATGTTCGGCGTGTACGACCCGTTGTAGGTGTCGGTGGTGACCGTCAAGCCGGGGATGGCCTGGAACTGTGTCACCAGCCAGTCCTTCGCCTGGGTGGCGGTGGGCTGGTCCGACCGGCGGGTGTGGTAGCTGGAGAGTTGGGTGACGGTCGCCAGGAGGTTCGCCTGGCTGACCTGCGCGACCAACGCAGCGATCTGGGGATCGACCGTGACCGCCTTGGCCGTCAAGCCGGCGGGCGGGCGGAAGCCGGCAGACGGCTGCCATGGAACGCGACGGACCTGGACCGTGTGGTGGCCGCCTGTGTTCAGGTTCGTGGTGCCGGGAACCGCGAACAGGATGCTCAGGTCGGACCGAAAGAGGATGGTCGCGTCGGCCGGAACGTAGTCCAGAGTCGAAACGTACAGGGTCTGGCCTTCCGGCCAGGGGCCGAGGAGCACGGCGCCGATTCCGAGCTTCCGGAGCGCCTTGATGTCCGCGGCGTCCCCTTCACCCACTGCGATGCCGCCGGATTCTCCGTAATACGCAATCTGCTTCATCAGCAGATCGGGAGCGCCGGGCGGGAGCGGGCCCTCGACCACGATGATCGATCCAGCGGCGGCAGCGCCGCCGAGCAGCAGGGTCGTGACGAACAGGAATACAGGAAGGGCCTTCTTGGGTAGATGCATCGGGGCTCCATCAAGAGCTGGGGGCTGCAGCGGGTCGGGAATCAGGAGAGCGACCCCCATAGGATACTCCACGGCCTGGGTCTGCGTCAGGCTCAGGTGGCGCTCCTTGCCAAGAAAGTGGACCTTCCGCCACGCCATTTGTGGAGCCTCGGGGCGGGAGGGCCAGGCCGGACCGACCGCCGAATGCCTCCCCCCTTGCCAGGCATCAGGCTCCACCCCCGCGTCCCGGGAACACCGCCGGTTCGAGGATCGGGGGCTTCTCCGTTAGCAGATGTCGTGAAAGAGCTTGCGCCCACGCAGGGTTCCGGGCGAAAGGTGCCGGCCGACGATTTCCGGGAGAATCCAGGTTGGGCGTCAACGCAGCGAGATTGAAGGGCGTACAAACAGGCAGAACGACACAGAAATCCCTCGACAGGATGGAACCCAATGGCCCCCGGGCGCCGCGAATCGCGGTGTTCGGGGGCTAAAGGTTTGGGGCGCCCCCGGGGAAGGCTATCCTTCTGCCGAATGTCCCGTCCGACCGCGCAGAGGAGTTCCAAGGAGCATGTCGAAACCGGACCGAACACGGAATGGTGAAGAGCCGCGAGAAGAATCCCGTCCCGCGCTCAACTTCGTCCAGCTCCTGGTGGAGGAGCATCTGAAATCGGGCCGCTTCGGAGACCGGGTTCACACCCGCTTCCCCCCGGAGCCGAACGGCCACCTGCACATCGGCCACGCCAAGTCGATCTGCCTCAATTTTGGCATCGCCGAGAAGTACGGTGGTCTCTGCAACGTCCGCTTCGACGACACCAATCCCACGAAGGAGGAGACGGAATACGTCGAATCGATCCAGCGGGACATTCGCTGGCTGGGATTCGACTGGGGAGACCGGCTGTACTTCGCCTCCGACTACTTCGAGCAACTGTACGACTGGGCCGTGGTTCTGATCGAGAAGGGGCAGGCGTACGTCTGCGACCTGGCCCTGGAAGAGGTGCGGGCGCAACGGGGCGGCATCAGCGAACCAGGGAAGGAGAGCCCGTACCGGGACCGGTCGGTGGCCGAGAACCTGGATCTGTTCAAGAGGATGCGCGCGGGCGAGTTCGAAGAGGGGACGCGGACGCTCAGAGCCAAGCTCGACATGGCATCGCCGAACCTGCTGATGAGGGATCCGGTGATGTATCGGATCCTCAAGGCGCGTCATCACCGCACCGGGGACCGCTGGTGCATCTACCCGACCTACGACTACGCCCACGGAGAGTCCGACTCCATCGAGAAGATCACGCAGTCGATCTGCACCCTCGAGTTCGAGACCCATCGTCCGCTGTACGACTGGTACCTGGACGCCCTGGAAGCGCATCATCCCCAGCAGATCGAGTTCGCGCGGCTGGTGCTCAGCTACTGCATCGTCAGCAAGCGGAAGCTGCTGCGGCTGGTGGAGGAGGGACATGTGTCCGGGTGGGACGATCCGAGGATGCCGACCCTGGCCGGCCTCAGGAGACGCGGCTACCCACCCGAGGCGATCAAGCTGTTCTGCGACCGGATCGGCGTCTCCAAGTTCAACAGCGTTATCGACATGTCCTGGCTGGAGGATGCCGCAAGGCATGTTCTGAACCGATCCGCGCCCCGCGTCATGGGCGTTCTCCAGCCATTGCGGGTGGTGATCGAGAACTACCCGGACGACCAGGAGGAGGAGCTCGAAGCGGTCAACAACCCCGAGGATCCCACCGCGGGGGTGCGACAGGTGCCGTTCTCGAAGCACCTGTACATCGAGCAGGACGACTTCATGGAGAACCCTCCAAGGAAGTACCACCGCCTCGCCCCGGGCAAGGAGGTGCGCCTGCGGTACGGGTACTTCATTACCTGCCAGCGGGCGATCAGGAACGACGCCGGCGAGGTGGTGGAACTGCGTTGCACCTACGATCCGGCAACACGCGGCGGGCAGGCTCCGGATGGACGCAAGGTGCGCGGCACGATCCACTGGGTCTCCGCGACGCACGCGGTCCGGGCCGAGGTGCGGCTCTACGATCACCTCTTCAGCAAGCCGGATCCTGACGACGTGGAGGAGGGAAAGGACTTTATTTCGAATCTGAATCCCGCCTCCGTGGAGGTGCTCGAGGGGTGCGCGTTGGAGCGGAGCCTGGAGGGCGCCGCGCCCGGCACGAGGGTGCAGTTCGAGCGGAAGGGGTACTTCTGCGTCGACTCGGTTGACTCGACGCCGGAGAGGTTGGTCTTCAACAGGACGGTTTCGTTAAGGGACTCCTGGGCGAAGGTGGAGGGGCAGGGGAAGTGAACCGGATGTAGGGGGGAGCGGGATCGTACCTGACGATCTGCAAAGGAGCGCGACCGTTCCGGTATGATCCTCCCATGGTCCGACCCGGAGTGATCTGCCAGCTGCTGCTCCTGCCCCTCGCCGCATGCACGCTGCCCGGATCGGTGGCGCTCGACCCGGCCCTCGAAAGGGTCGCGTACCACACGCCGGGGGGCGAAGCCTCGCCGGCGCGGGAGGTCGGGTACGTCACCGCCGACGGTTCCCGCCTTGGATACTTGGAGTATCGCGCGCGGGAACCGAGGGGCGCGCTGGTCTACCTGCACGGCATCGAGAGCCACGCCGGCTGGTTTGCCGCGGCGGCGGACGCCCTGTGTGCGGCCGGCTTCGACGTCTACTGCCTCGACCGCCGTGGTTCCGGCATCAACCGGGAGAACAGGGGTTTCATCTCGGGACACGTCGACCGGTACGAGATCCTGCTGGAGGACATCGAGACGGTCGTCCAGGACCTGAGGAGCCGCTATGCACGGCTCTACATGATCGGCCTCTCCTGGGGCGGGAAGCTGGCGCTTGCCTACTCCCTGACGCATCCCGGGGAACTGGACGGACTGGTGCTGATCACGCCGGGCCTGGTCGCCCGGGTACGCCCCGGCCTGCTCGATCTGGCCGGGATCCTCCTCTGTGCCGGGCCGTTCCCCACGGCCCAGTTCGAGACCCCGATCGAACCGGAGATGTTCACCGAAACGCCGGAGGTGCTGGAGAAGCTGCGCCGCGATCCGCTGCGACTCAGGTACGCCAGCGCCCGCTTCTTCTACCAGTCCCTCCGGCTGGACGGCCTCGTGGACGACCTGATCGGGCAGAATCGCTGTCCGATCGAACTCTTCCTGGCCGGAAAGGACCAAATCATCGACAATGAGGCGGTATTGGAGTTGCTCCGTCGGGGAGCGGGTGGGCCGCTGAAGGAGGTGCTCTACGAGGACCAGACTCACTCGATCCAGTTCGACGCCACGGACCGCCTGGTGCGTGACATGGTCGCCTGGATCGAGAATGTTTGTCCCGGGGCCTTCGAGAAGCCGTCCGAGCAGGAGTGAACAGCGACCATGAAGCACACCCAGGCTGGATCCGTTCGCAGGGCCGTCCTCTTCGGCTGCCTGTTCGTCACTGCGGCGGTGTCGGGTGGCCTGCTGCTGTTCGACGGGGTGGGTCCGAATCGCCTGGAGGCGACCTTCGAGCAGGCCGCGGGTCTGGCGCGGTCCGAGTCTGAGCCCGAGGCGGAGCGGGCACCGGACGGAAACCCGGCGACTCTCCGGCAGGAAGAGCAGGGCCGGCCCCAGGAGCCGGAGACCCCCGTGGAGCCGGAGGCGGCGCTGCCGCCGGACGCCACCGGCCTGACCGGGAGGATCATCGGCCGGGATGGAAAACCGGTGGCGGGGGCAGAGGTCGTGGTCCAGCGATCTGTGGATGAGGAGGAAACCCCCATGTTCGGCGTCACCCTCGAGCAGGGCAAACCGAAGGCGCTCTTCACCAAGTCCGCAGTGAGCGACGAGCAGGGGCGCTTCGCCGTGATCGACTTGATTCCTCGCGACCAGTACCGCGTCCGGGTTGCGACCGATGCCGGCGAGGTCGGCCGCAAACCCGGGATCGAACTGATCGACCGGGTCGTCCTGGATGTGGGTGACATCCCCCTCACGCGGGGCGTGGAAGTTTCCGGCAGGGTCCTGACCGATGGCGGAGGGACGGTGGAGGGCGCACGGGTCGAGTTCAAATCGAGCTGGTCGCAGGAGCCGATCGTGACGGACGGCAAGGGCAGGTTCCAGTCAGGGACGCTCTTTCCGGGCACCCACACGCTGGACGTGGTGGCGAGCGGGTACGCCCTTCCGGAGACCTACCGGCGGCAATTCGTGGAGGGGGAGCGAGTCGATGATCTCGAGCTGATCCTGGTCCAGGCCGCGCCGATCCGGGGTGTGGTGGTGGACCAGGCGGGCAGGGGTCTGGCCGGCGCATGGGTTTCCGCTTACCGCACGGACAACACTCCTTTCGGCGGGTACGGAGCGGATACCACCACCGACGAAGACGGCCGGTTCGCCTTCGACTCGATCACCCGGGGGAGCTACCGCATATGGGCTCAGCGGGCGGGCTACCAGACCGAGGAGCAGACGGAGACCGAGGCCCCCGGGCCGGAGCTGCAGATCCGGCTCACCCGCATGGGGGTGATCGAGGGCGCGGTGGTCGATGCCGCCACGGGACAGCCGGTGAAGGCGGAGCGACTCGGGCTCCTCTGGATTCCGCCGTGGACACGGAAGAACCAGGGGGCCGGTGCTGCCGAATACGGGGAGTTCCACGGCGACAGCGACGTGGAGATCCGCGAGGACGGTACTTTCACCATTGGCTTCTCCCGGGGCGGTTCCTTCAAGGTGGAGGCGTTCGCGCCCGGGTACGCGCCGGCTCGCTCGGAGGCGCTCGAGTTGGAGGAGAACCAGATTCAGTCCGGCGTCCTGGTGAGCATGGCTCCGGGAATCGCGCTCCCCGTGAGGGTGCTGGATGGTGCCACCCGGGAACCGATTCCGGGCGTGGTGCTGGAGATCCACTCTCAGCGCGGCGGCGGAGGCGACCTGGGGTCTTCCCTGGTCAACCTGGGGTATCTGGGCGGAGGACGGAACCGCGGCGGTTCATTGGTTGGTGAGCGGGTCGGGCGAATCGCCACCGGGCTCGATGGCACCGCGGTGCTTGGGTCGGTGACGCCTGGCACATTTGTGATCCTGGCCACCAAGAACGGGTACGCGGAGACCCATCAGAAAGATGTCGCCATCCTCCCGGGTATCTCGCCCGAGGCGATCGAGATGTTGATGGGGTTGGGCGGATCGATCGAGGGGGTCGTGACGAACACCCTGGGCGAGGTCGAGCCCGCGCTGAAAGTCATCGCTTCCAGGTCGGAGGGCGCCGGGCGGGAGGCCGTCACCGGCGAGAACGGTCGCTACCGGATCGAGAACCTCGCCCCGGGCCGGTACATGGTGGAGGTCGATCTGGGGGACGAACGGCGTCCGCAGCGCGGCGTCGGCTTCGACCTTCCGAAGGGGAAGAGGTCACGGGATGTCTCCCGCGAGGAGCGGTTTCCGGTCCAGGTCCAGGGAGGGGAGACGGCGACGCACGATCTGGTCATCGAGCGGGTGGTGCCGGGATCTCTCGCGGGCACCGTGATGATCAACGGGTCGCCCGCGGCGGACGTCCAGTTGATCGCCAGCCGCATCGATCCGGAGAACCGGCAGCGGTTCAGCTTCGACTTCAACCAGAGGGTCATCTCGGATGCTCTCGGGAGATTCCGCTTCCGGCGTCTCGATCCGGCGGAGTACTCGCTGCTGGTATTCCGCTCCTGGTCGGCCAGCTTCAAGGGCGGAGAGGCGCTGGTGCTTGCCGGAAGGGAGACGACGATCACGGTCGATGTGGGGCTCGGGAGCCTCAGCGGCGCGGTCTTCGACCCGGATGGGAGGCCGATCGAAGGGGCCACGGTGAGGGCCAATCAGCATCAGGAGGGGGGGCGCTCGTTCTCGTTTGGCGGGAGCCCGAGAGAAACTTCCGACGCCGGTGGCCGGTTCCAGATCGGCGAGATGGAGGCCGGCATTTACAGCCTCACCATCAGCCGCACCGGTTTCTTGGCCACGAACCTGCCCGAGGTCCGTGTGACCGGCCAGCGCAACACCGGTCCGCTGGAGATCCGCATGTCCCCGGGCGGCTGGATTCGGGCTCGGGTGACCGGCGTTCCCGCGAGCGACTTTGGCCCGGCCCGGCTGCAGCTCGAGTTCAGCGACGCGCAGAATCAGACCTCGAAGAGCAGATGGGAGCAGCCCGACGGAGAGGGCTACTACTGGCTCGAGGTGGGAGCGAACCTCGTTGGCACCCTGACCGTCAAGTCCAGAAACGCCTCCAATACCGCTGAACTGGTCGGCACGGCGGCGATCGAACTTCAGGAAGGACGGAACGCCGAGGTTACGGTCCGCCTGGAATAGGCTGGAACAGGAAGGAATGCCGATGTCGTCACGCAGGAGAATCTATACCCGCACGGGAGACGACGGCACCACCGGCCTCGGCACGGGCGCCCGGGTCCGGAAGGATGCGACCCGCATCAGTGCCTACGGCACGGTGGATGAACTCAACTCGGCGCTCGGTCTGGCCGCCGCGGCCAGCGCTCATCAGGATCTGGTCAGCCTGCTGCGCGCGGTGCAGAGGGACCTGTTCGTCATGGGGGCCGATCTCTGCTTCCCGGAAGAGGGGCGTGGGGCGAATGCCATGCGGATGGAGGAGCGGCAGGCCGCCGCGCTGGAGCAGCAGATCGACCTGCTGGAGGAGGAACTGGAACCGCTGACGAAGTTCATCCTGCCGGGAGGAACGCTCGCGAGCGCGCACATGCACCTCTCACGCGCCATCTGCAGGCGGGCCGAACGCGGGCTGGTGATGCTGGCCGCTGAAGAGCGGATTTCGGACTGCCTGATCACCTACCTGAATCGGCTCTCCGACCTGCTGTTCGTGATGGCCCGGGTGGAGAACAGGCGCGGCGGCCTGGAGGACATCTGCTGGGACGGGCGTTCTTGAGCGACAGAAAGCGCCTGCTTCCAGCGCGCAGCTTGCTGCTTTTGCTCCTGCTGCTCCTGCTCATCCTGCCCTTCAAGCTGGGCTACCACCGCTCATTCTCGAAGCTCGAGCCGCTGGCCGCGGCGCCTTACGGCGATTCCGTGACCTACCTGGAAGAGGCGGCGGTCCAGTTCGGCGGTGAGGCGCCCAGGCAGGCCTTCTACAAGCCGCCTCTCTATGAGCTGTTGCTGCATCTGACCGGCGCGGCC
>JAZDLC010000041.1:0-6254 GCA_043802345.1 Planctomycetota bacterium
GCACGATCCCCGGCACGGCGGCCAGAGCGGCCTCCTTGACCAGGTCCGGAACCTGATCGAGCGAAATCTCGACTTCCTGCCCGTCCTGAGCGTTCGCTCCCTGCGAGGTGACGCTCTTGAGGCCGTGGTTGGAGCATCCGATCACGAGCAGGCCCAGAATCGCCACGAGCAGAATGAGTGACAGCTTCATTGAAAACTCCAGTCGGTTGCCAGGGTTCCCGGCGCCGCTTCGAGAGGCAAAAAGGCGGCGGCCGGCTCTCCTGGACAGGGTTGACTTCTCGATCAGCCTCTCGGGCGGTAAGTCTGCCGAAGGGTACATTAAGGGAAGGTGAAGGATCAGGTCCGAGCGACGGTTTTCTTCGCAAGTCGTTGAAGCAGTGAGTGATGCACGGTCCCCACGAGTTCACTGAGTCCAGAGTTCGGACGACACAAGGCGCACGGGAGGCGAACGCAAACCGTCGCGCCAGCGGCGCGGATCTCTCACCCGGTTTTGCGGGAAGTCGCTACTGTGGGAGAGCTGAGATCGGAGTCGGGCGCATGCCAAGAGAAGCAGGTCGACAGGAGTCGGAAGAATCGGCTCTGCGTCGGAGGGTGCGTGAGCTGGAGGCGCAGCTCGCAGGTACGCAGTCTCGCGGCCAATCTAACCCGTACCGGGAGCTGTTCGAGCGATCCGCGGACGCGATCCTGATCATCGATGGGGACACCTTCGTGGATTGCAACGAGGCCACGGTGAGGATGCTGCGCTACGGCAGCCGGGACGAGCTGCTCCAGACCCATCCCTCCGAGCTTTCTCCGGAATTCCAGCCGGACGGCCGGCCCTCGTTCGAGAAGGCGAACGAGATGATCGCCATCGCCTTCGAGAAAGGCAGCCACCGCTTTGAATGGGATCACCAGAGGGCGGACGGGGAACTCCTTCCGGTGGAAGTGCTGCTGACCTGTGTTCCGGAAGCTGATCGCAAGATGCTGCATGTCGTCTGGAGGGAGATCTCGGAGCGCAGGCGGCTGGAGCAGGATCTGCGGCATGCGCAGAAGATGGAAGCGGTGGGGAAGCTGGCGGGAGGCATCGCCCACGACTTCAACAACATCCTGGTCGCGATCATGGGGTATGCGGACATGATCAGGGCGGAGGTTGCGGGGTGCGCCGAGCTGGAGGCGGACGTGGACGAGATCATCCGTGCCAGCCAGCGAGCGGCCACGCTCACGTCGCAGTTGCTCGCCTTCGGCAGGAAGCAGGACCTCCAGCCCGAAGTGATCGATCTGACCAGGCTCGTCCAAGATCTTGCGGGAATGATCCAGCGGCTGATCGGTGAGGATATCCACATGATCCTCGATCCCGCAGGCGTTCCGCTCCTCGTCAAAGTCGATCCGGCGCAGTTGGAGCAGGTCATCCTCAATGTGGCCGCCAATGCCCGGGATGCCATGCCGGACGGAGGCACGCTGACACTGAGAACAGGCATGCGCGACGGGATTTCCCGCAAGGGCCGGGGAAGATCCACGGGCCGGTTTGCCTCGCTGGAGTTCGAGGACACCGGCTCGGGGATGAGCCGGGAGGTGCTGGATCGCGCGTTCGAGCCGTTCTTCACCACCAAGGAGATGGGCCGGGGGACCGGGCTCGGCCTGGCGAGCGTGTACGGAATCATCAAGCAGAGCGGGGGGGATGTGGAGATCCTGAGCCGGGTCGGTTGCGGAACCACGGTCCGGATCCTGCTCCCGGAGTCGAGCGAGTCGGCGGTTCGCGCCGGAACCGGGGCCCCGCCCCCAGCTCCCCCCGTGCCGGGAGGGGAGACGATTCTGCTGGTGGAAGATGACGTGGCGGCGGGACGGCTGCTGCGCAGGGTCCTGGAGCGTGAGGGGTACAGGGTGATCCTGGCTCGAAACGGGAAGGACGCCCTGGCGCTGCGCGAGGAGTCGGCGGAGCGGCTCGACATGCTGCTGACCGACGTGATCATGCCGGTCCTGAGCGGACCGGAACTGGTCTCGATCATGCGCGAGCACCAGCCCGGGTTGCCGGCGCTCTTCATGTCCGGCTACACGGATGATGTGCTCGCGCGGCACGGCTTCTCGGCGGCGGACGTGGACCTGGTGCGAAAACCCTTTTCGCCCCGGGAACTGGTGCGCAGGGTCGGCGAGTTCCTGGCTGTCCACGGCCGCGAGCCCTAGCGGGCCGACAATGTCAGGAACCTTGCCACCGCTCGATCGAGCCGCGGCAGAGAAGCCTCCGCACGCGCAGCAACTCCGCATGCGAGGGATCCCTGACCGGTAGCCGGATCCGCAGGGCATGCTGGAGCGAGTCGGGAGGCGCGGGGTCGGCCCGGCGCAGATCGGCCAGCAACCGGACGGGGCCGGAAAGGAAGAACCGGTCCTCCGTGCCGTATTCCCGGCGCCAGTCGAGCAGGCGCTGGTTCGTCTCCTCGAGCTGGGCCCGGGCCCCCTGGAGTCTGAGCCTCGATCCGTAGCGGGATTTCCCCCGAGTCTTCAGGTGAGTCGGCTGGGCGCGTCCCTGGCCCCGGACGACATACTTGCGGATGATCTTGTGAACCAGGAGCTGCTCCTCGCGCCAGATGCCGAGCGCCGACACCCCGGCGCGAATCAAGAGAGCCACGTGGAGGCCGAGCTCGTCTTCAAGCCGGTCCAGGTAGTCGGTGACCGACTCGATCCCTTCCGGGATCGGCTGCACCGCGGGCGGAGTGAAGCGCACCACCTCTCCTGGCCCGGACTCGAAACTCCTCCCGTCCGGAGCGAGCCGGAGCTCCGTCTGCTTCCAGAGGGAGAGGAGCAATGCGCGGGTTTCGGTCCAGGGGAAGGTCTTGCGGTCTTCGGTCATGCTGCTCGTCTGCTGTCATCGAAATCGAAATCGAAATCGGGATCGATTGGATGCGGTCTTCCGAGTGGCATGGGACCAATCGATTGCGATTTCGATTCCTGCGCGCGCCGCGAGAAATTCCGAGGCAAGTAGTACGAAGGCAGCCTCAGCTCTTCTGCTCCACGATCTTCGCCATCGCCCCGAGATCCTCGTCCAGGACGATGGCCTCGGCCTCCTTCTTCGGGACTCCTGCCGCGAGCATCTGCGTCAGGGCGCTCTTCCAGGCGCGGCGGCGCTTTGCCGGGCTGTTCTCCAGGTAGAGATCCGAGACGGTCTCGGCCAGCTTCTGCAGCGCGATGGTGTCGCGGTTCTCGTAGTAGCGCTTGATGATCCCCTTTTGATGCTGCGAGTATTCTGGCATGCCTGTTTTCCTGCGCGGGTGTCCGCTTCGATCTGGTTGACTCTGCTCTCGACCCCGAACCCGGGGGCGCGGGCGTTATACAGTTTCTGAATGGTCCGTTCGAACTCGGTGTGGAGGATTCGATGCGTATCGCGCTGGTTCAGAATAGGGCGAGTCATGACCGGAAGGAGAATCTGCGCCGGGGCCTGGCGGCCCTTGAGAGCGCGGTTGAAAAGGGCGCCGAGCTGGTCTGCTACCCCGAGCTGGCGTTCGAGCGGTTCTATCCCCAGGTTCCCGCGGATTCCCGGAGCGGGGAGCAGGCGCAGGAGATTCCCGGCGAGATCACGCAGGCGTTCCAGGAACTCGCGTCCCGGCTAGGAGTCGTGGTCGTTCTGAACCTGTTCGAGAGGGATGGCGAGCGGACCTTCGACACCTCTCCCGTCATCGATGCGGATGGCCGGCTGCTGGGCCGCACGCGGATGGTCCACATCACCGAGTACGAGCATTTTCACGAGCAGGGGTATTACCATCCCGGGGACCTCGGGCCGCGTGTGTACGAGACGCGCGTGGGCCGTCTCGGCGTCGCCATCTGCTACGACCGGCATTATCCCGAGTACATGCGCGCCCTTGCGCTGAGGGGCGCGGAGCTGGTGGTCGTCCCCCAGGCCGGAGCGATGGGAGAGTGGCCGGAGGGGCTGTACGAAGCGGAGATGCGAGTGGCCGGTTTCCAGAACGGCTACTTCGTCGCGCTCTGCAACCGGGTGGGAGAGGAGGAGCATCTGGACTTCGCCGGCGAGTCGTTCGTCTGCGGCCCGGACGGGCAGGTGCTGGCCAGGGCTCCTTCCGGTGAGGAGCATACCCTGCTCGCCGACGTGGATCTCTCGGCGGCGAGGAGCTCCCCGGGGCGCGAGCTGTTCCTGCGCGACCGTCGGCCGGAACTGTATGCCGAGTGGTTCGCGGTCTGACTCAAGGGCGGGTTCAAAGACGGGGGAGCTCACCACAGAGGACGCAACGCAGCGGAGCCGCAACCAAAGATCGTTCCCGACTTGCCCGTCGGCCATCGGAGAATCGAAATCGGGATCGATTGGATGCGCCTTCCGAGGCGACCAGTCGATTTCGATGGCGATTTCGATTCCTTCGCAAGGTGCGCGGAAATCGGGGAGGTGGAACGACCCCCTCCCCAATTTCCGCGCAGGGCGCAAAGGAATCCTCTCGTACTCGAATCGTGAGCTGTCTGATCTTGCCGGTTTTGTGGACCCGAGGTTGGCAAGTTCCAGTTCGAAGTACGAGCACGGGACCCATGCCCGGTGCCCCTCTCCTAGGTTGCGGCTCCGCCGCGTTGTGCTCTCTGTGGTAGCGAACACCCGGGTGTCGAACCAGCGGATGGAGTACCGCCAATGAGCGGTCGCGCTACCCGGGCCGGCGTTGGCCGCGGGCGCCGCGGGGAGGTTGCCGGGTGGGCCCCTGTCGCTCGAAGCTTGGCAGAAGAAGGAGTTCCGGATCGAGGTCATCGAGGGCGGACTTGAGAACCGCGGCCTGGTCCAGGCGCTCCTCCTCGGTGAGCCTGGCCAGCAGCATTTGAGCGGTCGAGACCGGCGAGAGACCCATGCCGTCCAGGGTCGCGGCCGCTTCGGGCTTGCGTTCGAATGAGGCCAGGATGGCGGCGAGGGCCGCCTCGTAGTCCCCGCCTTCAAGCGCCAGGCGGGCCTTGCCGGCGATGGCGAGCGCCACGTAGTGATCGGCGGAGGTTTGGGTCGCGGGATGATCCTCCAAGCACCGTTCGAAGTGGGCGATGCCTCGATCGTAGGCGGCGACCGCCTCGGCTGTCATGCCGGCGCGCCGCTGGAACTCCGCTGCAACCAGAGACGCGTATCCCGCGAACCATTCCAGGTTGGGCGATGCGTCGGGGCGGTCGAGCAGCTCCGCATAGGCCAGCTCCAGCCCGGCCCGGCCTTTTTCCCGGAAGACCCGGGTCCGGAAGCGGTCGTGCAGGTCCCACGATTCCGGAAACCGGGCCATCCCTTCTTCCAGGACCCGGCCCGCCTCGCCGGGCGCTCCCAGCCAGTTCAGGATGTCGTAGTGCAGGACCACCTCGGAGTCTCCGCAGAGCGGATGAAGTCCGATGACCGTGAACGCTCCGTGAACGTCGGCGAGCCATTCCGGGTCCCACTGCTGGTTCGTGCGCACGGCTCGCGCGATTCTGTGCCAGCGTGTCTTGGCGAACAGCTTCAGCATGGCGAAGGAGGTCTCTCCGGTGGCTCCCGGAGGGATGTGAGCGACCGACTTCTCGGCCCGGTCGTACGCCTCATCGAGACGTCCCAGGTACAGCGCCGCGGTGCCGATGGCCGCGTTCGCCCGCCAGCCGCTGGCGCCGAGGCTCTCCGCTCTGAGAGCGGTGTTGTACGCGTCCAGATACAGCAACCGGGCCTGCTCCTCGGCGGTCTTCCGGCTGACCGAGAGGGGAGGGTCGGCCTCCGCCTGGGCCAGCAGCGCCTCGGCCAGTTCGACATGAGCGCCGGCATCGTTGCCCGCGAGGATCTCGTTCTGCCGCAGCAGAGGATCGGCTGCAGGATTGGAGGGGGTTTCAGGAGCCAACGGCTCCGGCGCCGTCAGTTTCCGGGACCAGGCGTCCACGTCGAGCGTGCTGGGCCGGGCATCCAGGCCCCGGTGCACGACGGCGAGCGTCCGGGCGCGGCTGGACGATTCGCCGATCCGCTCGAGCGCGCCGATCAGCGCGTTCCGCTCATCACCGGTCATCGGCACCCGCAGTGCTTCGAGGATCAGATCGATGGCCGCCGGCGAATCGGTCAGGGCGAGCACCGTCCTGGCCATCCGTCCCAGGTCGGGATCGAGGCCGAACACCGCCAATCGCAGCAAGTCCACCGGGACATCCGGACCGGCGGAGAGGGCGGCCTCGAGCAATGCCCGGCGTTCCTCCCGCGTTCCGTTGAGGTAGGTGCTCTCCACCGTGGTCTGGTCGACATTGTCACGGCTTGTGACGCGGTCGAGGATGGAGCGGTCCGCCCGTTGGTCCGGGGACTCCTCGGCGGG
>JAZDLC010000042.1:0-2709 GCA_043802345.1 Planctomycetota bacterium
ACGAGGCATCTCTTCTGCTCTGCGAGTGGTTCCCAGGTGCCCCGGAAATGTGTCGCGTGCGCGAGGATTGCCTCGGTATGGGGACTTATGGACGGGTCCTCACGATGCTAAGGCCTGTCCGACTCCCGGACGCCGAGGAAATCGAGGAGGAGCGTCAGCGCGAAGTCGACCGTTCGAGGGAAGCCGACTGGCGAGATCCGATACGTGGCTGGAGTTGGGATTGAACCTCTCTGTGTGGACAATGAGGATGCCTGAGGTCCTGTGGGGCGGGACCACCTTGAGCCGGGAAGCGTGACCGCCCGCCGGGAGAAGGCAGCCCCAGGCAGGTGTACACCAAGGGGAAGACAACCACGGAGATGGCGATTCCGGGTCTTTCGGCTTATATTCGGTATTCGCCAATCAGGGTTTGCTTCCTGGCGGCGCGGCATCAATTCAGGCCCGCACGGATCAGAGGCGACTAGGTCGAACGCGGAAGGAGGGTCCGACACTGGCAGACCGAACCCTACAATCGCTGATGCGTCGGATGCAGCGCGGGGGCTATGGCAAGGAGTTCCTGTCCCGCACGATCCTTCCCGAATGGTGGGACGATGACTCGTGGGGAAAGCAGGACATCCTCCCCGAGATCGAGTTACGGGTGGCTCGATTCCTGGGAATCCCTGTATCGACAGTCGTTGACCCCCACGCTGCCCTGGAAACCCCAATCTACCAGGGGGCGCGCTTGCGGCGTGTCCGATCCGTTGATCGCGACCGCCTGGGTCCCGCAATCCACGCTGGTATCCGCATAGCGGAAGCGGTGGTGCGGAACCTGAGGGAGACCGTCCCAGACCCCGTATCGCCACCGCCCAGCGGCCTCGACTGGCGGAGGCAGATTAAGCGCTCCACTGGTCGCGTCTCGCTTGAGGGCGTCCTGGAAGATCTCTGGGCGCGCGGAATCCCCGTCCTGTCGGCCGACACGCTACCGTCACCCAGTTTCCAGGGACTTGCAGCCGTGGTGCAGGGGAGACCGGTGATCCTGGTCGGGCACAAACACGATGAGCCAGGTCGGGCCGCCTTCCGCATCTCGCATGAAACCGGCCACATCGCGGGAGGAGATTGCGCCCCCGGTGCTCCGGTGGTCGACGAGGACGAGGAAATCACGTCAGAGGACGAGATGGAGGATCTCGCCGACCGGTTTGCGCTCCAGGTGCTCGTCGGTGGCGACGTGGTTCCCGCAGGCCCCCCAGGTGGCGTTCACGATTTCCGGGAACTGGCGAAGCACGCTGCAGCGTTGGAGCGCGAGACGGGGGCCGACGCCGGCGCGGTGATCTTCTCCTGGGCCCGTGCCACGGGCGACTACGCCACAGCCACGAGGGCAACACAGGCGCTGTACAGGGCAACGGGAGCCCAGCGGATTCTGAGAGAGCACCTCCTGAAGAACCTGGATCTCAGAGGAGCGCCTCAGAGCGACCGGGAGCTGCTAAGAGCAGTCTCACCTGACCTTGAGCCCAGCGATGCGCCTGCTGATTGACAGCGACGCGTTCTGCAAGCTGGGTGCATCCTGGCTCCTGGGGGATGCCGTGGCGGCTCTTGGCGCCAGCCTTGAGGAGTGCGGTCGGCTGGCTGCCCTTCCCTACATGCTGAGGCGGGGGAGCCTGCCGCGAACCTACGGAGCCGCAGTCTGCGAGGGGTTGGTCCCCCTGGCTGAGAAGATTGCCGTCGTCGAGGCTCCCTTCGGGCCGTGGCTGGAGAGATTGGTGCCGGAACCGGCCATCGATCCCGGCGAAGCCATCCTGTTCGCCACAGCCGCAGCGCAATGCCTCACCATCATCACCGGAGACACGCGGGCGCTCCGGACCCTGAAGGAGCTGGAGGGATTCCCGGACGCGCTCTCCGGTCGGGTGGTTATTCTCGAAGCGATTCTACTCTCCCTTTGCCGACGCCTTGGCCCGGAGGTGGTCCGTGAACGCATTGAGCCCGTTCGGCAGTTCGACACGTTGATGAGGGTCTGCTTCTCCCCCGGGAATCGAGCGCCGGAAGAGGGGCTGATCTCGTACTTCAGGGAGCGCCAGGCTGAGCTCGCGCCCCTGGCTCTGTGGGTTCCTGAGGGGGAGGGAAGATGACCTTCGGTCCTGACCATTACGTTCCCGTGCTGAAGGTCAAGCGCGGGGAGAAGGCGGCGCTCCGGCTCGTCGCCCCGGCACTCCGAGCACGGATAACCCCTCTCCTGGAGATCGTGGAGTGGCGGAAGGACAAGAAGCCGACCCTTTCCGCACACCTGGACACCGCCTTCAAGGAGTTCGGCGCAAGCCTGCGTGGGTACCCCCGGTGTTTTCTTGACGCTCGGGAACTCACACCGCATGGCCAGGAGGCTGCGGAGGAGGTCTTCGGGAGAGCTGCCGCCCTCGGGGTCCGCTTCATCCCCGTGACCGGGGTCTCACGCACGGCCGATCTCGCACCCGCGCTGGGGAATAGGACACACGGGCTGGCAATCCGGCTTACGCGCGAGGAGTTCGAGGGCGGCCGCCTCGCACCGCGACTCCTCGATTTCGTCACCAGCCACGGGCTCGCATTTTCCGCCACAGACCTCATTCTGGACCTGGGCCCCGTGGAGGATATGATCGAGGAGGGAGTCGCTGCCCTCGCCGCCCAGTTCCTCCGCGACATTCCGAAGCCCGCCGCTTGGAGAACCCTCTCAGTCTCGGCCTCGGCGTTCCCACGGGGTATGGGGGT
>JAZDLC010000043.1:0-6040 GCA_043802345.1 Planctomycetota bacterium
CCAGGTCAGAATCGCTTCCCTCTCGACCCTTCCCACACCGAGATCTCTGACTACCCGGAAGGAGAACACCGCCTCTGGTGGGTCAGTTTATGTGAGCGCGGGGGGGTCAGTTCTGGTGAGCGCTATAGCCTACTGGAAGAAGAAGGTGCCCGAGCTGACCTCTGAGGTCTTGAGGACGCTGACAGAATCCGGCCGGGACCAGGATCTGCTGGGAGCCGTCCGTGAGGTCTGGCGCACGAATTTCGAATCGGAGACCTCCGAGGATGCATGGCTGCCGGATCCGGATCGTGCCTCGGGCAATGTCTGGAAGCCGGCTCTCCTGAAGTCAGTCTACATGGCACTGCATCGGGCTTGGGGAGGGCCGCCTGACGTCGGACACTCTGCCTGGAAGGAGACCTTCAACCAGGACGAGAACAGCCTGGTGGTTGACGACGCTGCCATTGGGCCAGGAGATCGGATACGGATCCGAGGTGAAGACGAACCACGCGAGGTCGACCAGATTCTCGGAAACCAGGTCTGGAGAGCGGTCTTTCGTGACAACGACCCTGTTCCCACCGGGCCCGTCATCTGGCGGCTGGAGTCGCAGCCTGCAATAGTTGCCGACAGAGTCGTGTTCTCGCTCGAGTCGTCATCTGTTGACGACATCACCCCAGAATGCGGCCCGAATCTGCCACGCTGTTATGGGCCTCCCCCACCCACTGTGCTGCCCGCCCTCCCTCAGGGAGGTGGAGACCCCGTCGTCCGGCTTGCGGAATTCCTGAAGGGGCTTGATCCACTCGATCTGCAGGACCTGATCGAAGAGGGCCGGGACAAGAACATGACGGGCTCGGACGAGGCCGTTCTCCAGGAGCAGTGCCTGCGGAAGAGCCCGCTCGACCTGATTCGCGACCTCCTGAGCAAGTCACAGATGAAGCAGGTCCTCTCATCGCGCAACCTCCCGACCGAGGGGAAGGCCGACGAACTGGCCAAGAACATCCTCCGCGCTCTCGGATTCACCGTTTCTCCGCCCATCCACGGACCTCATCAGATCTTGGAATCCCTGCGCGAATGCCACATGGCGGCTCTCTCCCATGACTCGCTGAAGGCCGTCTCCAGCGCCGTCCAGGAAGGCGCGCGGGACCTGGAGCGCGCCTTGAAGATGTTTCTTCGATTCCAGGCCGAGCATCTCTTCCAGCAGCCGATCGACCTCCTCGTCCAGGAGAGGGGCTGGCTGAACGAACCGGTCCAACCGATTCGCAACGCATCTCTCGGCACGTTGGTCGCCGCCACCCACCAGATGGCGCGCGAACTGGGAGCTGATTCCGAGGGCGCTGCGGCCGCGCGCTACGCGGCTCGCTACAAGGATCGACCCCTGATGCCGGATCGTGACGCACTGGCCGAGCTCGCACGTCTGAGAAACCTGTTCGCCCACGACCGGACAGAATCGCCAACCGTTGAGGACGGCCGCAAGTTCCTGTTGCTGGCCCGAAACCTGATGGAGCACTGGTGCGGCGACGATCCGCCGCTGCTACCCCGCGTCGTGGAACTCATCTCCGCCAGGACGGACGAATGGGGCAGAACCCGCCTGGAGATGAGAACCGACGCGGCGACGACGGAATACGTCTACACGGACAGGCCGCTGGAACCGGGCCAGCACTACTTCATGCTGGCCCACTCAAACCCGATCCGGATGTTCCCCTTGATGGTGCCGGTCGGGGACACGGATTGACGGGCCGATCAGTCGGCGGAGTCGGAGAGGTGATCCAGGTCAAGCGGGTCGCTCTCGACGTAGTCTCGCGCCGATAGCTCGTCGAGCGACAGCACGGCACCGTCAACAGAGGAGAATCTCCCCCCGGGCGTCATCAGCCTGAGCCAACTCTGCAGGTGCTCACGCCAGGGCATGCCTTCAACTTCCGATTCGTCGTCGTTCTGGATGAGGTAGAAGATGATCTCAACCTCCCCTGCTGTCCATGATGGCGCTGCACGCACCCGGATCTCGCGCAGGGCCCGTAGCGCCCGGCCTTCCGGGCTCTGCTTGTCATGCTTCCGGAGGAGCCGCTGGCGCAACGGTTCCGTGAGGGCGACGAAGTCGTCCGGGAAGGCGAATCGCTGGCGCTTGCGGGCAAGCGCATGTGCCAGTGTCCGTACCTCGGAACCTGTCTCGCACCCCGATACACGAACCCACTCCAAGAGCAGTGGCTTTTCCACAGTCATGACTCGATCGAGATCAGCGACCAGATGCTGAGCGGCAGCGCCGGGAATGAACGCGTATTGGGGCCGGTGGGCACGACGGATCTGGCCGAGTTGCGTATCACCCACTTCCACGAGCGGACAGACTTCCACATATGGCCGATCGGCACACGGCCGGACCAGATCGCAGGTTTGCGATGCGACCATGAATCCAAAGACTCTGCTCTCGGCGGTATCGACTTCCTCGGCTGCTGCCGCCACCGCAGCTTCGCTCAGCGGTCGGTTCGGGTGGAAGCGATACAGGAAGTGCTGCTTGCCGATGACGCAGTCCCCCTGACGCCAGTCCAGCAAGGCTTCATCAACCCGTTTCTGAGCACCCCCCTCACTTTCGGCCACGACGCTTGTTCCTGACCGTGTTCGCGGCCCGACCGCCTCCAGGGTCCCGGTGAACACGATCGGTCCTCGCGTCGGCGAGAATCGCCGGCGGGATCGGCCTTCGCGCCGCGCGCGCCTCTTCGCTCAGTGGCTTGAGAGCCAGCGTCCGCCGGCCCGGACCACGACCAAGAAACTGTCGCACTTCCTCAAGGCGCCCGTCAACCAACAGATCGAACGGTATCTCGCCGTCGACAGCACCAAGCAGCGCAGCCCGGTTGCTCTGGGCGTCGCCCCGGTCGATGAAACGAACGATCTCCAACACCCGACGCAGCCGCTCTTCGTTTCCAGCATTCATCGGCTTGCCGCTCGCCCAGAAGTGTACCGCTCGCCTGGAAACGCCGAACAGCCGGGCGAGCTGGTCCCAGGTCAGCCCGGCGAAGAGGCGCAGCTTACAGATCGCGTGCGCCGACGATTCCGTCGCAGACGTCCCCGAGCCGCCAAGGCTCCCGGATGCCGTGAACAGATCGCTGCCGGTCGGCGGCGACTCGCACACGAGTCCCCCACCCCACACGGGCGACCGTCCGTCGGCGGACGTCTCCTGCGCCGTCGGGTACCCACGCTCTCTCCCTTCGCCCATGGTCTCTCCCCGGCAGCGCCCGGAAAGGCCATCGTTCGCGGCCCAGCGGAACATGGCGTAGCCCCTCTCGGCGAGCAGCCTCGTGTGGGCGGCGACCGCTCGCACATCAAAGGGCTGCGACCTGGCGGAGAAAGCATCGATATCCAGAACCCAGCTCTCCTCGTCGCTCGGCTCGATGACCGCCGGATCGGCCGTGGCCCCCGCCGGCAGGCGTCCCCAGCGCGCGAGCACCTGCCCGGCACCATCGGGCAGCTCGAACAGGCTCTCTGTCATCGTCTGCCGCAGGTTCCCGACCAGCTTGCTACCGAGAATCCCCGCCACCTCCGGCCGCATCCGGGACGTCAGGGCGTCGAGATCAACCCCCACCAGACGATTGATGAAGCGGATCCCGATCCGATCGATCCTCTTCGGCGCCACATGCTCTGCGAGGGCTCGGAGCAAGACCTCGAAACGCCCGAGGAAGTCACGCAGGTCTGGGGACCGGATCACCTCCAGCGCCAGGCAATCGCCCGCCACCGACGCCCGCCAGACGCCCGTCGCGTCAAGAAACGACCAGATCGTGCGGGGCGGATTGCCGACACGGGTCTCCGGGAGCAGCGTCGGATACTCCTCGCGAATCGCTTCCTGGAAGGGCTCGATCACCTCTTCCATCGAGAGAATCTCCCCAAACCGTACCTGGCCAATCAGCCGCATCAGCGGCGATTCGCCCAGGGGGATCTCGGTCGGGCTCGGGCCCGCCAGCGGGTCTTCGTTGCTGCTCACAACAGGAGTCCTTCGCAGTTCAATCGTCTGGCTGGAGTATAGACCAGATTCTCCAGATATGTGAAGAGAAGTGTGAAGTAACCAATCGAGTGAGGCCCGACTCTGCCTTCACCCGAAAACCCAACCGATACGGAAATCCCCGACGATTGACTCGGCAGGACACGCCGCAACATCTATCAATAAAAGAGTTACGAGTTCCCGGCGCCGCTGGCTGACGCTCCCCTGCCTCACCCCTCCGCCGGCATCCTGCGGAAACGGTCGGCGATGTACTTCCCGGCGCTCTCCGGCTCCAGCCGGATCGTCCCGGGGCCGCTGCGGACGAAGAAGTCGCCCTCGGCGTCCTTCTCGAACCCCTTCCATTTCAGAAGGACCGGCTCCGGACTCCGCTGGCAGCTCACCACGCAGACCCCCTTGCCGTCGACCGCCTGGACCCGCGGGTCGATGCAGGTTCCCGCCCGGTCCCCCAGCGCGTTGCGCACCACCTGGGCGAGGTGCCGCATGAACTTGTCGTCGTTGTCGAGATCGTCCTTCTCGATCCCGACGATCGACCCGTCGTCCGCCACACCGATCAGCAAGTCTCCCCCCTCCGTGTTCAGGAAGGCGGCCACCGTCTTCAGCGAGGCATGGGTGATCGCGTCGTCGAACTTCTTGTCCGGATCGAGGCTGTAGCGCAGGGTCGACTTGAACTCCACGGTCTTCGACTCGCCCAGCCTGATCAGTTCGGTCGCCTGCCGACGCTTGCGCATGTAGCTGTCAAAGAGGTGATCGAGCAGGGCCTCTCCGAACGACGCATCGTCGGTCAGGCGCTTGTACAGCTTGAAGTTCGAATCGACCAGGCTCTGCAAGCGATCATTGAGCTTGTGATCGAAGGTCAGGCGGACGTTCTCGCGCGTGTTGGTCCGGACCGCCGCGTCCAAAGCGACATCCTCGTCGAGCTGGTTCATCACGGCCCGCAGGGTGACCCGATCCTCCTCGGTGAGATCCGCACCGAACCGGTCATTAAGTTCGGCGATGATCCGTGAGAGCAGTTCCTCTGGGTCCTCCCGCTGCTCCCGCCCTCCCTTCTCCGTGGCCGGCACCAGTTCTCCGGCCCCCGGCTCGAGCGGGATCGTCCCCGATCCCATCTCCTGGACCCGCACCGACTCCAGGTCGATCTTCTCCTGGATCTCGGTGGGCAGCTCCTCCCGCACCATCGGCAGGAGCTTCCGCAGCAGCCGGCCGAACACATACAGCTTCTCGAGATCGACGTCGGCGAACGGGACGATCTGGGACAGGAAGGCGTAGAGCCGCACGAACTGCACCAGCTTCTGCCGGAAATCGCGCTGCTCCTCCTCGACGAGAGCACCGAAGCGGTTCACGCAGGGTGCGAGCTGCGCGTAGAGACGGCTCTGACTGGCACCCTTCTTGAAGTAGACCCGCGCGAACGCCTGCACGTCGGCCGCGTCGTAGACGTCGTACTCCAGGAGCTGGCGCTCCAGGTCGTAGAGCAGGTTCGGATCGGTCGCCTCCGAGAGCAGGGTCTTCTCGTAGTACGGCTGGAAGGCCTCCCGGATCGCGTCGACGTCGTTGGCGAAGTCGAGCACGGTCGTGCCGTCCTTGTCCGGGTGGATCCGGTTCAACCGCGACAGGGTCTGCACCGCGTTGACGCCGCCGAGCTTCTTGTCGACGTACATCGTGTGCAGCAGCGGCTGGTCGAAGCCGGTCTGGAACTTGTTCGCCACCACCAGGAACCGGTACTCGGCGCCGTCGAAGGTCCGGGCCGTCTTCGCCTCGGAGAAACCGTTCATGTTCGCTTCGGTGTAGTCCGCGCCGCCGTCCCGGACCGTGCCCGAAAACGCCACCAGCGCCTGGTACGGATGCCCTTGCTCCTCCAGGAACTTGCGCAGGGCCAAGACGTACCGGACCGCATGCAGGCGCGAACGGGTCACGATCATCGCCTTCGCCTTGCCACAGATCCGCTTGGCGACCTGGCCGTGGAAATGCTCGACCATGATTGCGATCTTCTTCCCGATCGCATTCGGGTGCAGTTCCACGAACGACTTCAACAGATAGGTCGCCTTCCCCTTCTCGTAGTGTGGATCGTCCTCGATCGTCTTC
>JAZDLC010000044.1:0-3068 GCA_043802345.1 Planctomycetota bacterium
CAGCACCAGCATCAGCAACACCAGCTTCGTTCCCCACGGGCCGAACGCCAGCGTCGACTCGAAAAAGAGAGCGATCTGGTACCCGACCAGTCCTCCCGCATCCGGCATCCTCAGTGCCGTCGCGTCGCTGAAGTGGGAGAGAAGCGCGGCCATGCTATACAGGAACAGGCCGAACCAGACCAGACGGAACGGTCCAAGCGAGAGCGGCCGTCTCCCGATCAACGCCAGCGACCAGGTGAACAGAATGAACAGACCCAGATAGGCCGCGTAGCCGAACCAGTAGAGTCCGGCCCGGGCGAGGATATAACCACTTTCTCCACAGAGATTTGCGGAAGCTCCCCGGACGATGGTCGTCTCTCGGTCGGCGTAGGAAGTGAAGGATACCAGCAAGAAGACGGAAACCGCGAACAGCACGACTCCGGCCAGCTCGCGGTACAAGGTTCCACGTTCCGATCCGGGCAAGGACTGATCCGCCTTCTTTGCCATCGTCTCTCACCCTGTCGCCAAACGCCTGACACACCACCAGTGGGGGCACCCCCAGATCCAAAGCGTACATTTTGGGCATTCCGTGATACACCCTTCCAATGCCGAAATCGCTCCCAAGTTACCCGCGAAGCGCGCCAGATACGCTTACAGGCCGGGGACAGCAGGCGCCGATAGGCAGAGGTGATGTCCGAACTCAGAGACCTCCAGAAGCGGCTGGTGCAGGAAAGGCGTTCGCGCAGATTGCTCGAAGCCTTGCTGAAGGGGAGGGACCTCGAGGTCTACCGGGCCCACGAGGAACTGCTGCGCGCCCACGATCGGCTCGAAGCCCAGGTGGAGGCAAGGACCCGCAGACTGGCCGGTCTGAACCGCGAGTTCATGGCGGCCAGGGATCGGGCCGAATGCGCCAGCCGCGCCAAGAGCGAATTCCTGGCCAACATGAGCCATGAGGTCCGGACCCCACTCAACGGCGTGATGGGCATGCTTCAGGTGCTCCTGTATTCCAACCTGGACGAGGACCAGGCCGCCTGTGTCACGACAGCCATCACCTCGGCCAGGACCCTGCTGGTGATCTTCAGCGACATCCTCGACTTCTGCGCCCTCGAGGCGGGGGAGCAGGCCGTTTGCGCGGCCCCCTTCGATCTCACGGACAGGCTGGAGCGATCCGTGGCGCGGCTCAGGCCGGCGGCGGAGGCCAAAGGTTTGACCATGGTGCTCAAGCTGGACGGGGCCCTTGACGGGCTGGTGGTTGGCGATTCCACCCGGGTCCATCGCATCCTGTCGATCCTCCTGAGCAATGCGGTCAAGTTCACCGATTCCGGAGGCGTTCTGATCGAGGTCCGGCCTGGCCGGGCTCACGCTCAATGCAGCGAGGTCTTCTTCGCCGTGCGCGACACGGGAATCGGCATCGCGGAAGCGGACCGTGCCAGGCTGTTCGAACCGTTCACGCAGGCGGACGGATCGGCCCGGCGCAAGGAGGGAGGGTGCGGGCTCGGACTTGCCCTCTTCCGCCAGCTCGTGCTGCTCATGGGCGGCGAGGTCGGCGTGGTGAGCGAGCTGAACGCCGGCTCGACCTTCTGGTTCACGCTCCCCCTTCCCCGCGCCGTGGAGAGGCCCGTCCCGGCCGTTGTCCCGCCTCGCCGGCGGCCCGCGACGCGGGTCCTCTTCGTCGACGACGAACCGGCGCAACGCAGGATCGGGACGAAGCTGCTTTCGAACCTCGGTTGCGAGGTGGACACGGCCGAAAACGGGAAACGCGCGCTCTGGAAGCTGGCCCGAAGCCGCTACGACCTGGTGTTGCTCGACATGCAGATGCCGATCATGGGCGGATCGGAGACCGCGAGAGCGATACGCTCCGGAGAAGACGGAGTGCTTGACCCCGAGGTTCCGATCGTGGCCATGACAAGCGGAGAGAGCCCCCTGTCCGGCGAAGCGGCGGCCTCTGCCGCGCAGAACGACTCACTGACCAGGCCGCTCCTCGTCGGGGCACTCCGCTCCGTCTTGCGCCGCTGGGTCGGATCGCCCGGGATCCTCCCCTCTGAAATCTGCTGAGGAAGAGAGCAGCACCTCGATCCGGGCGACCCTGCGCTCCAACTCATCGAGCCTCTCCAGGACAGCCGCCTGAGAAGGCCCTCTCGGACCGGGCATCGCGATTCCCTGTGAACCGCCGTGACGCTCCTGCTCGAGAATCCCCTCCATCTCGCCCTGCTCGTAGCAGGCGTGGGTGTACCGCACTCCTCTGGAAACTCCCGGCGGAGTCAGGCGAACCACGAACGGCGGTTCATGTTCGATCAGTCGGTTCAGGATCTCATCCAGCTCCGGCAGCGTGGGGATGTCACGCATGCGGCTGGCCCGCTGGCGGAGTTCCCCGACGCTCTGCGCCCCCCGCAGAAACAGTTCGCCGATCACCGCCATTTCCACGCCGCGAAAACCGAACATCTTGCCGAGATCCTGCCGCCACCTGTGCACCCGCCCGCCCTCGCCCGGATAGAACTTGGTCGCCAACTCGCGACCCTGAAGTCGTTCCAGCGCGTCCTCCAGCAGGCTCTCATCGTACTGGGTGATCGGATCCCGGTTGCTGCGCTGGTTGCACCCTGAGAGCAGCGCGCTCATGCTCAGCGGATAGGTCTTCGGATTCGTCAACCCCTTCTCGATCAGCACGCCCAGAATCCGCCGTTCCACCTCGTTGAACTCGAGTCGGCTGGCTCCACCCTCAGTCACGGCAGGCATTTCCTCGGTCATGATTTCGCGAACCTCCGGCATGAACCTACCAGATCCGCTATCCTCCGGACCATGGGTCTGGAGACCGAACATCCCCCGTCCGCGTTCAGGGCTGCTTCCGTGCCCCGGCGAGCGGCGGCGTACCTCCTCGACGTGCTGCTCCTGGCAGCCGTCTTGATGCCCGCCCACTTCGGCCTGTTCGAGATTCTCTTTGACGGCGAGCGCCCCGCCTGGCTGGCGGCCGGGATCCAGATCGAGCTGTATGTGCTCGCGACCGTCTCCCTCCCGGTCTACCTCTACTTCACGCTGCTCGAGTCCAGCCGGGCTCGGGCCACGCTGGGGAAGCGGTGGCTCGGGATCGAGGT
>JAZDLC010000045.1:0-16265 GCA_043802345.1 Planctomycetota bacterium
CATCGAAAGTACGGTGCGGTAGCTCTCGGGCGCGCTTCCAGGGCGGGCCGGAAAGAAACCCCGATCACCACGCTCTCCCTGGATCCGACATTCCCCAAACCCGCCCCCCGACCACTCGCCTTCCCCGCCAGCAGGACACCCACCGTTCGTCGCGCCCGGAGCGCACACGTCCCACACCAGGCCCCGGCCCGCCCAGGAAGCACGCCCGAGAGCCACCCAGATCCCTCACCAAGACCCTGGACCCAAGCCGCTCACGCAAATCCCGTGAAGCTCGGTGCCGCACCACTTTCTTCAGTCTTCGGGGGCTGGTGGGTCAGGTCATGCCGCGGCAGATTCCGCGGACGCGCTCGATCTTGCCCAGGAGCCTTCCGGCGAGTTGCTCCATCTCGTCTTCCCCTATCTCCTGCGACAGATTCTCCAGTTCTCGGGCCATGGAGCCGAGAGACTGCGCCCCGAGCGTGATCGCCGATCCGGCCAGCCTGTGAGCGATGGATCTGACCTCTTCCCGGTCTCCTTGATGAACAGCGGCCATCAGCCTGCTGGCAAGATTGCCGGCACTGTCGACGAAGTCGGTGAGAAGGGCCGACATGGTTTCTGGATCTTCGTCGATGCCGATCTCGTGCAGGCGTGCTCGGATGCTGATCTCGTCTTCGCCGTTCGTGACCTCTCCAGGCGTGGTGGCACGCGGTCGTTCCGGAGTCGCCGGAATCGTCAGCAGGTAACAGGGGAGTCCCGGCGGACCGTGGATCACGGGTGTGAGCACCACCTGCTGGCTCTTCTCCGCCCCGGGGGGGGCGAGAGGATCATCCCTTTCCTGCTGAATGTGCGCCCTGGGCCTTCCACCGGACAGGGTCCTGATGGTCTGGGCGAGTGAGGCTGCGATGGAACGGGGGAAGACTCGATCCAGCTGTCTGCCGACAAGCTCTTCCCTTTGAACTCCGGTCCAGTGTTCGAGCGTACGGTTCCAGTGCATGACCACGAGATCCTGGCGCAAGACGGCCAGTCCCATGGGAACGTCGTCGAGAATGAACAGTTGGGAGTCCTGTTTCTGGTCCTGGATCATCCGCGGCTGCCGTGGGGCGAATCTGTTGCCCTCTCATCGGCACTTCGATCACCGTACTTGCGGCGAAGCCCCGTGAATCAACCGTCCTCTTCCTGTTCAAGCTCGCTCAGGAGCAGGTCGTATTCTTGAACCAGATCCACCCTTTCCAGGCGCTCGCCAATCTCTCGCAGCGCGAGGACGTTGCGCCTGGCTCTGGAAGTATTTGGAATAAGACGATTTACGTCCAACGCCATCTCGTAGGGTACGCGGGCGTCCTCGAGATGTCCCGAGTCGGCCAGCGCTCTCGCGATCGACTCCAGCGCCACCGCAGTCAGGGTGCGATCGGAGATCTTCCTGGCCAGCCTGGAGGCCGACCGGAATTCCGTGATCGCCTTGACCAACTCACCCTGCTCCTGCAACAGGCGACCCAGGATGAGGCGGGCATCCGCCAGCCCGGCCAGATTGGCCGCGCTGTACTCCGAGATTTCGTAGAGCCGCACCGCTTCCCGTGCCAGGTCGAACGCGCGCTCATTGTTGCCAAGTTCCTGCTCGAGCAGAGCCCGTTGCTTCTGGCAGGCCGCCCTCGTGATGTGCGATCCAATCTCCGAGGCCGCCGCCGCGGCAGCGTCCAGAGCGGCTCTCGATTCCTCCAGCCTGCCCTGGTTCAGCAGTACCCTCGAGCGGTTCAGCGACGCCGAGAACGTCCCCATGTGGTACGGAGTAAAGAATGGATCCTCATCGTCTCCCCCGCTGTGAGGAGCGGCCATTTCCAGTGACTGTTCGTAGAACTCCAGCGCCTTGCCGGTCTGGCCGAGAGTTTCGTGAACGATGCCGATGTTGTTCAGAGCGTCGATCTGCTGCCGACGGTCGGCCAGCCCCCGGGCATACTCGAGTGCCTGCTCGAAGTGAAGCGCCGCGTCACCCAACTCTCCGCGCTGAAACGCCTCGGCGCCGATCCGGTTGTGATCCGCCGCGCGCCGATCCTCGAAGGAAGGCGTCGGGGAAGAGCAGGCGCAGGCCAGCAGCAGAATAGGCGCAAACGAAAGGTACCTCATCTTGGCACACTCATGGGTTTCCACCGGGAGGTGAGGTCATCGCCGGAAGGGTGAGCGGATCGCTGCCGGCTGGCTGCTCGACACGGGAGTTGATGAGCGGAAGCTGTTCGATCGCATGCAGGACCTTCAGCGCCTCCGCAATCGTTCTCCTTACTTCCTGGGCGGCTCCCGGCAACGCCCTCGAAGCCAGGTCGAGTCGGGAAAGCACCGCGCGCAGGTGGTTCGTCATCTCAGGAAGAGCGGTCGTGGCCCGGGCCAGGTCCGCCGCAGCGCGCGAGACGTCGCCCAGCAACTGATCGGCCTTGCCCGCCATGCTGTCGGTCCGAGTCAGAAGCGATTCGATCCTATCCTTCAGCCCTGAATCGTGAATCAACGCTCCCGCAAGTCCGTCGCCGGACCCAACCGCTCGGACCGTCGCCTCCACCTCGTTCAGAGCCAGAAGCAGCGGGCCTTCCGGCGAGCCCAGCGTCCTGGCAAGCGCCCTCAGGTCAGCGAGCAGAACGCGCAGGTCGCTTCCTGGCTCCTCGAGCTGGTACGCCAACTGGGAACTGGCACGCTCCATGTTGGAGAGCGTGTGCATGAGATGTCCGTCGGGATCCGCGAGCGTCTGCGCCAGCTGCCCGGACGAATCGAGGAGACGCTCCAGCTTCGGCAGGGTGTTCTGCACCAGTCGCTCAAGCTGGCTCTCAGCCGTTCCCACGAAGGTGAGCTTGGGCCGGAACGGCAGTTCGAAGACCTCGCCCGGCTTCAGATCCTTCAGACGGCGGACCTCCCCTTGAGGCAAGAACGGTCCCATGAGCTCCTCGCGCGGAAGCAGAAGGAGCAGCTTGGTCTCGGTCAGACCGCTCAGCATTCCGCTGTCGACCGAGATGGCGTACTCGTCGGTCAACTCCTCATCCCAGGGCGATTCCACTGCGATCATCACCTCGAACCAGTCGTCGAGGAGTTCGTCCGATTCACTCCTCCGGAACGGGTGAGGCCTCACATCGATGACCGTGCCGACTCGATACTCAAGCAGATAGACCGAGCTGCCATGCGTCACGTATGCCTTCGGCAACCAGGTCCTGACGACACTGATGTCCGTGAACAGGCCGCGCACCCTGGGAGCCGAGTAGATCGAGATCACGACCAGGGCCAGGACTGTGAGCAGGAAGAGTCCCGTCAATGAGTGGAGCACGCTGCGCTTCATTCGATCGGGCCTTTCAGGTTCCCTGTCTTCAGATGTTGTCGAGGGAAGAGCTCCGGTTCAAGGTCTAGCCCACTCCCACTGAGAGCAACCCGGTGAGCAGGACGCACAATACAATGCTCTTCACGATCGCCTGGCTGGCGGCCACGGCGACCTCGCCGCCGCGGTCGAGAAGCAGAAGGCCGTGGCGCAGGGACACCAGCGAGATGACCAGTCCGTAGAACAGGCCCAGCAGCGTGGCCCGCAACGCCGCGTCCGGAGCCAGGTTCATGAGGTACTCCTGGCCCCCAATGGTGGGGTGATTGGCCACGACGCTGTGCATGGACAAGATGGCGACGGCCGTCACCACGTAACAGCATCCGACCGTGCCCACGCCGATTCCCAGCAGGCGAGGAAGAGCGATGATTCCAGGAGCGTCCGCGCCAAGCGCCTGCAAATCGCGAAGTTCATCGGATCCCCGCATTTCCGAGAGTTCCAGTGTGACCTGCAGGGCGGTTCGGACCGCGATCACGATCATTGCCAGCAACGGGGCCAGGTAGTGGGAGAGGACGATCAGGAGTGGCCCGACCAGACTGAAGGCACCCTGGACCTCCACGAACTTCCCCAGCCCGAGTCCGGCCATCACCGCCAGCAGTCCCGCGAGAGGCAGGCTCCGCACCCCGGTGTAGTACACGTGAATGACGACGAGATGGACGAATCGTCGCCGGGATTCGCGGGGAACATTGAAGAGAGCTTTGAACGACCGGGAGAAGATCTCGCCGATGAAGAACGTGTCATCCAGGAGCGCGGCGGCTCTGGACAGGAAGAAGGCACCCAAGGCGGCGATCGGGTTTCGCATGACCGCCCCGGTCTACCCACGGGACGATCTGATTGGAAGCTCCAAGAGAGCCGGATCGGTCCAGGGACCCGCCTGTCTCTTCTGAACTTTTTGATTGCCATCCCGATTTCCGGGACATAAGTTGGTTTTAGCTCGTTTGGGGCGAGGGTTTTGCGCACCTGAGTGCGTCCCGAAGCACGCCCAACTTTTGGGGTCGGTCAGGGACTGACCCGCGAGAGCGTTCCGAATCCACAATACATGTCAAACCGGTCCAGAAGTGGGCCTCGCGTTGGGGATTCGGTTCAGTCCTGGGCCCCAAACCGTGAGTTTCTTCAATCATCCCTCGCACTGGAGTGGTTGATGCCGCCGGGTCGCGGACCCAGCGGGTGTGGAAGCCGAGTACCACGACATTTCCCAGAGAGTCATGGCCAATCAACCAAGAGGACGGCGCCGTGGGCGCGGTCAAGGACGCGGTGGACGGGGCGGTCAGAACCGGAGGGGGGGAGTTCGCGGAAGATCCCAGGGTGGCGCCTCCCAGCGCCCGCTCGATCCGGCCGAGGCGAAGGAGCGGAGCGGCGTGCTGGAGGTCACCAAGGACGGCTACGGCTTCCTGAGGATGGCCGCGGCCGACTACGACGAGACGCCTGACGACGCTTTCGTTTCCGCCAACGTGATCCGGCGCCATGGGCTTCGAGAGGGGAGTTTCATCGAGGGCCTGGCCTATCCGGGCCGCGGCAGGGGAAATCACTTGTCACTCGAGAGTGTGGAGAAGGTCGACGGCATCCCGCCCGAGGAGGCGGAGAGGCTGCCGCACTTCAAGACTCTCACCTCCATCGATCCGGACGAACGCTGGAACCTGGAGTCCGAGGACGGCGACCCGGATCTCAGGATCATCGATCTGCTGACCCCACTTGGAAAGGGCCAGCGAGCGCTGATCGTGGCACCACCCCGGACCGGCAAGACCGTGATTCTGGAGAAGATCGGTAACTGCATCGTCAACAGGTATCCGGATGCCTATCTGATGGTGATCCTGGTGGACGAGCGTCCCGAGGAGGCCACCCACTTCAAGCGCGCCGTTCCCAGCACTGCCGAGGTCATCTCCTCGACCAACGATGAGCCCGGCTATCGCCATGTGCGCACGGCCGAACTGGTGATCACGCGTGCCAAGCGACTGGTGGAGGCAGGCCGGGACGTCGTGGTGCTGATGGACTCGCTGACCCGGTTGGGTCGGGCCTACAACCTCGAGACCAAGAACTCGGGAAGGACCCTTTCGGGAGGCCTGGATGCCAAGGTGCTGGAGAAGCCGAAGGCGTTTTTCGGCGCCGCCCGCAACGTGGAAGGAGGCGGTTCGCTGACCATCGTGGCCACCGCGTTGGTGGACACGGGCAGCCGGATGGATCAGGTCATCTTCGAGGAGTTCAAGGGAACCGGCAACATGGAGCTGGTTCTCTCCAGGAAACTGGCCGACCGCCGCACCTACCCCGCCATCGACATCAACATGTCGGGCACCCGGCGCGAAGAGCTGCTGGTTTCTCCCAGCGTCCTCAGGAAGATCCACCTGCTGCGGCGGGTGCTGAACCGCATGCGTCCCATCGAGGCCATGGAACTCCTGAGCAAGAAGATCCGGGAGACCAACAACAACGACGAATTCCTCTCCCGCTTCGACCAGGTGGGAGTGTCGGAACTGATGGACGACTGATCGGAAGGGTGACCGCGGGGAGACTCCGGGCGGCCCGTCAGATTTTGTCCGCCTCCTCGTAGACCCGCATGGCCGTCTCCACGGGAACGGGCTCGTAGCATAGCGGCTCCATGGAGTAGGTGCCGCGGCCCTGGGTCAACGATCGCAAGCGGGAGGAATAGGCGAACATCTCCGCAATCGGCACATTGCCGAAGATCACCTTGAGGTTGGCCCTGGACTCGACGTCCGACACCCTCGCCCGGCGGGTGTTCAGGTCGCCGATCACGTCCCCCAGGAATTCCTCTGGAACCTGAACCTCGACCTTCATTACCGGCTCCAGCAGAATCGTGTTCTCCCGGGTGAACGACTCTCGGAATGCGAGTCTTCCCGCCGCCTCGAACGCCATGTCGGACGAGTCGACTTCGTGGAACTTGCCGTCGAACAGGGTGCACCGGAAGCCCACGTACGGGAACTTGAGCTTGCCGCCCAGCTGGGCGATCGCTCGCACACCGCGCTCGATCGAGGGGATGTACTCCCTGGGAATCGCGCCCTGCTTGATCTCGTTCTCGAACTCCACGTCGCCGGAGCCCTCCAGGCGCTCGAAACGGATCTTCACCACCGCGAACTGCCCATGTCCGCCGGACTGCTTCACGTGACGCCCCTCGACCTCTGTCTCGCACTTGAGCGTCTGCCGGTAGGCAACCCGGGGCGCGCCCACGGTGGCTCCCACGTGGTAGTCCCGGACAATCCGGTTTCTCAGCACCTCGAGGTGAAGCTCACCCATGCCGGCGATGACCGTTTCATGGGTTTCCGGGTTGGTGTGATAGGTGAAGGTGGGATCCTCCTTCGCAAGCCGAAAGAGGCAGTCGCCAAGCTTGTCCCGATCGGCCCGGGAGGAGGGCTCGATCGCCATGGAAATGACCGGCGAGGGGAACTCGATGGTCTCCAGGAGGATCGGGTCTTTTTCGTCGCAGAGCGTGTCGCCGGTAACGGTGTGCTTGACACCGATCGCGGCGGCGATGTCCCCGGCACGAACCTCGTCCAGCTGTGTCCTTGCGCCGGCATGCATCCGGTACAGGCGCCCGATGCGCTCCGACTTGCCCTTGTTCGAGTTGTAGATCATGGTGCCCGACTTGAGCACGCCCGAGTAGACCCGGATGAACGTCAGGTCGCCAGTCTTCTCGGAGATCGTCTTGAAGGCCAGGGCGGCGAATGGACTGCTCGGGTCATCCTGGCGGGATGTTGCCTCGCCGGTCTTCGGGTTGGTGCCGGTGATGGGTGGCATGTCGAGGGGGCTTGGCAGGTAGTCGATGATGCCGTCCAGCAGGCGCCGAATACCCTTGTTCTTCAGGGCACTGCCGCAGAAGATCGGGAAGATCCTGGAAGCGATGGTTCCCTTGCGCAGCGCCGCCTGGATCTGATCAACCTCTGCGGCCTCCCCCTCGACGATCTTCTCCATCAGATCGTCGTCAAACTCCGCGGCGATCTCCAGCAGCGCCTGCCGGGCCAACGCTACCTCTTCTTTCATGTCATCCGGGATCGGCTTCTCAGTGAAGGTGCCCTCGGTGCCATCCTCGAAGACAACCGCAACCTCTCGCAGGAGATCGACCATCCCGACGAAATCCTTGCCGGCTCCGATCGGCAGCTGGCAGACCACGGGCCGGGCCCCCAGACGTTCCCGGATGGAGGCCACCGCCCCCCGGAAGTCAGCGCCGGGCCGGTCCATCTTGTTGATGAGACAGAGCCTCGGGACCTCGTGCCGGTCGGCCTGTCGCCAGACGGTCTCTGACTGGGCTTCCACGCCGCTCACCGCGTCGAACACCGCCACGGCTCCATCCAGCACCCGCAAGGAACGCTCCACCTCGGCGGTGAAATCCACATGGCCCGGGGTGTCGATGAGGTTCATGTTGAACCCCTTCCACTCGCAGAACGTCGCGGCGGAGGTGATGGTGATTCCCCGCTCCCGCTCCTCCTCCAGATAGTCCATGGTGGCCTCGCCGTCATGGACCTCACCCATCCGATGAGCACGTCCCGTGTAGAACAGGATTCTCTCGCTGATGGTGGTCTTGCCCGCGTCGATGTGGGCCATGATGCCGAAATTCCGCAGGCGTATCAGGTAGCGGCTTGCCTTGGAGGTGCTCTGTCCAGACGGGGTCACAGCGGGAGATGACATGGGATGACGGGGCTCCACGGCAGTCGGAATCGAATCTGGCGCCAAAACCGATCAGTTTAGCACGGGTTTGGCGAGAGACTCTGTGGAATTACCGATCCCCCCGCCTTCGCTCCGCTACGGCGTGGTCAGGCCGCCTCAATTGCGGAGGGAGCAGGATTCGCCGAAGTTCTCCACGGCCAGGCGTTTCAGGAACGTCTCCTCCGTTCCCCCCGCATTCACGGTGTGGATGGCGATCCGGTACGGACGATTGGCGTGGCTCACCTGATGCAGGATCTCTTCCGGGATCAGGACCGTCCCCCGGGAGGGCATGCCGTCCGTGAGAAGCACCAGGGTGTCCAGATCGCCAAACACCGGCGTTTCGTCCGGATTGACGCGGCCAAGGCCGAGGACGTGGTCCAGCGCCCCGAACAGATCGGTTCCGCCGTCCGGACGAACTGTTCTCATGAAACGCGACGCCGACTCGACGGAGACTGCGCTTTTTTCGACCGGCTCATTCATGAAGGGGTAGATCTTGTCGTTGAACAGGACGATGTTGAACCGGGTCCCGTCCTCGAGCGCCTCCACGCAGCGGCGCGTTTCTCTCAGTGCGATGAAGATCCGCGTGGGGCCATCCGGATCTCCGGTGACCGGCTGGTTCATCGAACCGGAGATATCCAATAGGAAGAGGACTACATCCGACTCCACGGGCAGCCCGCAGAACCGAGCTCCCTGTTCGGGCGCGATGGCGGCAAGCCCCTGCTCTGGCAGCCGGAATCCTGCCTGCACCCGCTCCCACCACGCCTCCCAATCCTCCGGGCGGAAGGAGGGGAAGTCCTCGCCGGTGAGGGCTGCCAGCGTCCGCCTGAGGGCGGATCGAACACGACGGCGGCTGCCTTCACGCTCGGGTGACTCGTCCCTGATGCCTCGGATCAGCGCCGGCAACGAGGACTCGTCGGGGTTGTTCAGCAGCAGGTCGCAGGCGGCGAGTCGTACCGGCCAGGAATCGTCCAGAAGCGCCTTGCGGGCCACGCGCAATCTCATCTTCCGGAGGTCATCGGTCACATTCTCCGCGATGATCCGGTCGACCGAGAGCAACGCTTCCAGGCGGACTTTCTCGTCGTCGCCATCGACCAACCGGGCCAACCGTTCGAGCGCCGCCGGATCGCCGAGGTCGCCGAGCGCCCGGGCGGCAGCCATCCTGACCCTGACCTCTGCATCGTCCAGCAGTCGGATGAGGGCGGCGGTCGAGTTCCTGTCCTGCAAGCAGCCGAGCACCCTGGCCGCGACTGCCCGCCGGGCCGAACCCCCGGTCACGGAACGATCGCAGAGGGGGATTCCTCGCAGCCAGTCCATGACCTTCGCATCCGGAATCTGGCAGAGCGCCTCGGTGGCCAGGCGCCGAACGAGCCACGGCTGCTGCCTTGAATACTCTCTCCGCTCCCGTTCCGGATCCGGATCCGCGTGGTAGACAGCTGCGTCCACCAGGATCTGGGCCGCCTTCTCACCTCCCTGCTGAACGACCGCCTCGAGCAGGCTCTTGAGCTGATCGACGCCTTCGGTGCGATAGTACCTGGCCACCGCAGCGCCGCCGGCGCTCGTTGTCCTGAAGCCCGATTCCAGCTGCTCGTAGAGGTCGATCCGTCCCCGCTTGTACTCTCCGAACCACTTGCCAAACGAGCGGACCGCGTCGTCCCCCAGGGCGGTGGCCGCGACCGCCAAGAGGAGAGTCATTCCGATCAGGCTTGTTCGTACAACTGCGATCGATCGATCCTCAAGCTGGTGGAAGAATCCTGGGTGGTCGAGGAGGGGATGGAACTCGATCCTCAGATGGCACCTAGATCGGCATGCCGACGCCTGCATGTTAATGTGAGTGCCATGCACAGGCGAACGATTTTGGCGCTTGACCGGGAGGGTGTGCGGACATGAACAGCGACAGGCCGCACTACCAGGATCCCAGCCAGACCTGTTTCCTGGCTCGCCAGGAGGTGACCGGGCGCGTCGATGGCGCCCGCCGGGGGGGAGCGGGGGCAGGTGGTCGTGGTCGCCTCGAAAGGGTGTGGCGTACGCGCCGATCGTCTGCTGGCACAGTTATTGGAACCACTGGGGGGGGGAGGGGCGGTGGCAGCGAGGCGATCGCGCAGGGCGGCTTCGAGGACGGCTCGAGGGAGGGCAGCCTGCATGATCGAGCCACCGAACTGATTCGCGCCGCACTGTTGCCTCACGTCTGCGGCCCGTAACATGGGGCTTCCTGGAGAGCGACCATTCGAATCACACTCTTTGCCTTTCTTCTGACGCTGTTGCTGCTTGCCGGTGTCGCCGTCTGGGAGTTCGGCCTGAAGCGGCCAGCGGCCTCTCCGAACATCATCCTGATCGTGCTCGACACGGAGCGAGCCGATCACGTCTCCTGTTCGGGAGCGTCGGCAAGGGCCACGACGCCGTTTCTGGATACCCTGGCGGACAAGGGGCTGGTTTTTCCGCAGGCGAGGTCTCCTTCCAACTGGACTCTTCCAGCCCACGCATCCATCTTCACCGGGCTGTTGCCTTCGGAACACGGGTGTCACTTCGAGCATCGCTACCTGGTGGATGAGGCCCTGACGGTTGCGGAGTTCCTGCAGGGTCAGGGGTACGTCACCGCCGGCTTTTCCTGCAACGTCAACATCGGGAGGGCGTTCAACCTGACGCAGGGTTTCGACACCTACGAGGAGATCTGGGGCGACGCACAGGCCACGGCGGGCGCGCAGTCGGGAGACGTCCTGGAGACCCGACTGGCCGCATGGTTGCGGGACCCGCCAGGGCGGCCGGTCTTCCTGTTCCTGAACCTGATGGACGCGCACCTGCCGTACCGCGCCGCGACCGGCTTCGAAGGGCACTTCGGGGCGCCGGGGGAGGGGTTTCCGGCCGACCTGCTCGATCAACCCGACTTCCTGGACCGTGTTCTGATGGGAGAACAGCAGCTCGACGGTCTATTCAAGGCGGATCTGACGCTTCTCTACGACAACGCGATTCGCGGCCTGGATGCCCGTCTGCAGCGGGTGCACTCACTCCTCTCCAAGGCCGGTTTCCTGGACTACTCGGTTCTGATCGTCACCTCCGATCACGGGGAGAACCTGGGCGACCATGGCCTGGTGGATCACCAGGCGTCCCTGCATGAGACGGTCCTGAGGGTTCCGCTGATCCTCCAGGGATCCGGAATCCCTCCAGGCGAGGTGATCGACACCCCCGTGTCGACATGCGCGCTCTACTTCTGGATTCAGGACATGCAGCGGAACGCGTTCCGTCCGGACCTGATCCGGGAGAACCAGGTCCTGATTTCGGAGCGCATGCAGCCCGTGGCCCTGCTCGAGAGGATGGTAGGGCTGTCCGCGGCGGATCGGCAGCGGATCGGGGGGCGGGAACTGGCGGCCCTGTTCTCCGGCCGGGGGCTCAAACTGCTCCGCCAGGAGGGCTTGCCCGACCGCGTGGTTCGGGTGCGAGCGGACAGGATCGATGCTGAAGAGCTGAACACTCAGGAAGCGCTCGAGTTGCTGCCGGAGCTGACGGCAGCCCTCTCGGCCCGGCTTCGTGACCGTCGTGTTCTGCGCGAAGGGGATGGCCCGGATCCTCAGCAAGCTGAAGACCTGTCAGGCGCGTTCGAGCGCATGCGGCAGCTGGGATACCTGTCGGCCGGAGTCCAGTCCGGTTTCTCCGTTCATGCGCAGGAACACCTGTCCCGCGGAGTGCGCGCCTATCGCGAGGACGACCTGGCGGCAGCCCTCGAGGAATTCGAGCGGGCGGCGGCGATTCAGCCGGGGTTCGCGGACGCCCTGTTCAACGTGGCGCTGGTTGTGGACAGGCTCGGCAGGCCGGACGCCCGGGAGCGCTGGGAAAGGTACCTGGATGCGGCTCTCAAGACCAACGACCAGGACCAAGGGTCGCTGCAGCATGCGTACGAGCGGCTCGACCAGCTCAGGTGAACTGAGCAGGTTCACCCCGCGAGCGACTCGTACAGGGCCTCGAGCTTCGCGATCATGGTGCCCAAATCAAACTGGTCCACCAGCGGCGCCGCGTTGGCGGCAAGGCGGTGTCTCAGACCTTCGTCCCGGATCAGATCGGAGATTCCGCGGGCGATGCCGAGATGGTCACCCGGGCGCGCGAGCAGGCCGGTCTCCATGTGAGTGACCAGGTCAAGGACGCCGTCCACAGAGGTGGAGACCACGGGGATTCCGCAGGCCATGGCCTGGACCAGTGAACGCGGAAGTCCCTCCCAACGGGAGGTCAACACGAATACGTCGAGGGCGGGGAGGATCTCCGGGACGTCCCGGCGCCAGCCGAGCAGCGAGAATGCGGGCCTCAGGCCGGCGGCGCCGATCATCCGCTCCAGATCGGGCCGACTGTCTCCGTCCCCGACAATCAGGAAGCGGGCGTCCGGAATGGCGGACCGCATGGCGCCGGCGGTCTTCACAAAGGTCTGCAGGTCCTTCTGAGGCTTGAAGCAGGCCACTGTGCCGATCAGCGGCGACTCCGGTTCGAGCCCCAGTCTCTGCCGGGCCTCCGCCCGATCGACGATTCGCGCCCTGAAACGGCCCAGGTCGAAGCCGCTCCGGATCAGCTCGACCCGGCTGTTGCGGAAGAGATTCAGGCTGCGGCCCCGTTCCAGATTCGCCTTCGACACCGCCACGAAGCACCGGGTATGCTGGCTCACGTGTCGCTCGGCCTGGAGCGCCAACTGTCTCGTCACCAGGTTCGAGCAGGCGGGATGGCCGAATCCGTGAATGGTGTGAACCACGTCGCTCACGTCGGCGGCCCTGGCCGCGAGACGGCCGAGAATACCCCCCTTGCTGGAGTGCGTGTGGACGATCGGCGGGCCGTTCTCCGCAGCGATCTGCCGGATGTGGTCTCGCAGGCACCGGAAGGCGTGGTAATCCCGTACCGGGCGGATCGGCCGGGAAAGTGAGGGCACGATCCGGTAGTCGATGTCAGGGATTCGGGCCGCCTCGGAAGTGAGCAGGCCGTCCGGGCCGGAAAGCAGCGCGACCCGGAATCGCCTCCGATCGAGCAAGCTGCATGTATCCAGCGTGTTCTGCTGCGCGCCGCCCAGTTCCAGCTTCGTGATCACATGGATGACGGTTCTCATTCAATCCGTCTCAACATGTCCGCGACCTGCTTGCCCTGCAGGATCGACTCCTCCATGGAGAGGTAGTCCCACGTGCCGAAGCAGCCGGCCGGGTGAATCCCGAGGCGCCGCAGCGCCGCAAACAGGCCTGGCAGGATCTCCCTGCGGCGACGGTCGAACAGAACCTTCGCGAACGGCAGGTCCAGCCGGGATCTGGCGACCACGCAGTCCTTTCGGAGCAGTTCTCCGGCGTCAACCAGTTGCTCCAGGATCCGCTCCTGTGCCGACTCCTCCGGCGGGAAGGAGTGGCTCGGATACGCAACCTCGGCGCACAGGGAGCTCATTCTCCTGGGCGCCATCCGCGGCGACAGGTTGGACGGGTAGCCGACCCGGTAGAAGTCGTACTTCGGTTCCGGATAGTAGGTCCAGTGCCGGCCGTGCCCCAGCTTGCCGTCGATTCCGAAGTTGAAGCAGGCGATCGAGCACCACCTCAGCTCCTTCGCGGCTCGCCGGAGATCCTCCGGGATGTCCTCGACCATGCCGATCAGTTCCGGCAACGGGATGGTGGAGACCAGGCTGCGGTACGGGATCGTCTCACCGTCCAGGAGTCTGATCGTGCGCGCGCGACTGTCGATGCGGACGACACTCCGCGCGAGCTGCACCGGACGGATCCTCCTGGCCAACGCGCTCGGGAGCCTCTGGATCGCGCCGCTGGCTGGATACCGGAAGATCGGGTTGTAACCGAACGTCCGGTTCGGGATGCCGAGCGCTCCCCTCAGGACGTCTTCCAGGTCCGGCCTCGGAATGACGCCGGCGGCCCACTCGCTGGTGAGGGTGGCAGGATCGGCCGCCAGGCTCTTCCTTGTGTATGGCAGGAAGAAATGGCGGGCGAACCCGGCGCCGAAGGTTTCCTCGGCCCACTCCGTGAAGGGGAGCTCGAGCCTGCCATCTCCCCCGGTGGGAGGGGCCACCAGGGTGTCCGCGAAAGCTCGCAGGCACTCGAGCCTGACAGCCTCCGGAAGGGCGTGAGTGTGGGCCTGGAAGGGATATGGAACCAGACGGTCCTGAAACCGGACCCAGGCGGAGCGGTGGATCTTTAGCTGATCGTCTCCCAGCAGGTCGTCAAGCAGCGACAGGACATACTCGTCCTTGAAGTGGAGCACATGCCCGGCGAAGTCGAAGAAGAAGGCGCCGCACGTTGCCGAGCGCGCAAGCCCGCCCGGCGCGCGCTCCCGTTCGAAGACGAGATACTCCATGTCCCTCAAATGGAAGGCAGTGGAAAGTCCGGTAAGTCCTGCACCCAACACAACGATCATAGGGCCGGACAGCCTACAATCCGGCGGTTGCCATGAGACGAAAACGACTCCTATTCTTCGCAAAGTGCCCGATGAACTTCGTGCTGTTCGAGCCGGTCTACGGGAAGATCGCCGACCACGAGCAGCTGGAGTTTCATTTCACGGGGAAGTATCAAGGGCACAAGGACCCCGCGCTGGTCTACAAGACCTTCGACCTGAGGGGAGGGCGCCTGGTGCGTAACTCCTCGGCCAGATGGCGCCGGTACGATGTCTATCTCTCTCCCGACTTCCGCCTGGCCGGCCGTCGGGCGAAGGTCGCGGTGCACATGTTCCACGGGTTTTCCCTGCGGAACTTTGCCATCCAGAAGCGGGCGCTCCGGTTCGATCGGCTGTTTCTGATCGGCCCGTACATGAAGCGCCGGTTCGTGGAAGCCGGCCTGATGGAGGAGGGGGATGTCCGCATGGAGGAGGTCGGCATGCCGAAACTGGACCCGCTCGTGAACGGACGGTACGAGCGGGACCGGCTGCTGGAAGAACTCCGGCTCGATCCCTCCAGGAAGACCGTTCTGTTCGCGCCGACCTGGATCGAGGGTGGTTGCCTCGATCAGCAGGGACGCGAGATTGTCCAGCGCCTGCGGCAGCTCGACGTGAATACCCTGATCAAGCTCCATGACAACTCGTTCGACCTGCGCAAGCAGAAGACGGATTGGGCCCGTGTCTTGCCGCCGATCCTGGGAGAACGGCAGCGCCTGGTCCGGGGATTCGATTCCAACCCGTACCTGGCCGCGTCCGACCTGTTGATCTCGGACGCCTCCTCTGTCGCGAACGAGTTCCTGGTGCTGGATCGACCGCTGATCTTCTTCCGGCTCGAGCACCTGGAAGACGACTGGCCGGCCACCGACCTGGGCACCTGGGGGACCCGCACGGGCGACCACATCGAGGATGCGGCCGAGCTCCTCGATGCCGTGCCCCGGGCGCTCGAGCAGCCGGACCGGTTGAGCGAGCTGCGCCAGGAGGCCGCGCGAGACTTCTTCTACGCCCCGGGGACGGCCGCGGAAAGGGCGGCAGAGCGCTTGCTGGAATACGCCGGGCTGGGAGAGTCGCGACGTTGATTCTCTTCTTCCTCTCACTCCCGTTCCCCCCAGATCGTTGGACCGGACTTCTTGCCGGCCTGCTGCCGGTCAGCCTGGTGCTGGGACTGCTGATGTTGCTGCGTCGGCCCCCTGTGGGCTCCAGGTCGAGACAGCGGCGTGCCGTTGCCTGGCTGTTCTTCCTGGTCGTTTCCTCCGCGATCGGCCTGCAGCTTGCGGGGCGCCTGGAGATCGAGCGGCCTGACGGAGAGGTGAGGCCGCTCGCCGGGATCCTGGACTCTCCGGACTGCCGGAGACTGGATGCCGGCGGCAGCTTCTCACCGGACGGGACGTTCGGTGACCTGGAGGCCAGCTTCCTGCTCCGGCTCGGGTGGGCCTCGACCCTGGAACTGCGCATGGGTCTGGCGGGTGGAGCGGAGGGAGGCGGCATCACGTTTCTGATCGGCACGGAGCCCCGGCTCAAGACCGGCTTCGTCCGGCAGTCGCCGGGCCAGTTCGAGCCGTTCGGGCAGAGAACTGACTCTTTGCCGTTTCAGCGTGGGGGGGGCGAGCCTGGCTACTCCGCCGCCGAGCACGAGGTCAGGGTCCGGTACGAGCGGGGACAGTACAGCGCCTTCGTTGATGATCGACTGGCGGCTCAAGCTGAAGACCTCGCCTCTCCCGTGGGATCGGTGCTGTTTCAGGCGTGCCGGGGCCAGGCTCAGCTCCGAAGCCTGAAGATCGTCCCCCTGGAATCGAGTTCGATCGGCGCTTCGCCCGACCGGTCGTGGCGCGCTCCGCTGGCGGCCCTGTTGCTCTTGCTCGCGGCCGGGATGACGTCCCTTCTCTGGCGAGGGCCCCTGGACCAGGGGTTGGGG
>JAZDLC010000046.1:0-25338 GCA_043802345.1 Planctomycetota bacterium
GAGAATACGAACCACCTCATCTGGCACGAGTACGTGCTCTACTTCGTTCTTGGTGTCGGCGTGCTGTTCACGATCTGGTCTGGATTCGGCCAGTACCGCGCGCTCACGCACGGCGTGCAGGTCGTCCGGGGGGTGTACGACGACAAGAGCCACCCCGGCGCCATCAACCACTTCCAGGCTCTCTCGACCGCGCTCTCCGCGACCGTGGGTCTCGGCAACATCGCGGGAGTGGCGATCGCGGTCTCGCTCGGCGGGCCCGGAGCCGTGTTCTGGATGTGGGTGGTGGGGCTCGTCGGGATGTGCCTGAAGATGACCGAAGTCACGCAGGCGATGCTCTATCGTGATACGTCGGATCCGGACAACCCGCACGGCGGCGCGATGTGGGTCATGAAGAACGGGCTGGGCAGGATCCTGCCGGCCTGCGCCGGCTTCGGGCGCGTCGCCGGAGCCGTCTTCTGTGTCACGCTGCTCGTGTCGGCGATCACCGGCGGCAACATGTTCCAGGCCTGGAATGTGGCGGACATTTCGTTCACCTACTTCGGCGTCCCGAAGCTCGCGACCGGGATCGTTCTCACGCTTCTGGTCGGCCTGGTCATCGTAGGCGGAATCCGCAGGATTGGCGGCATCGCCGGCCGGATCGTCCCGTTCATGTGTCTCTTGTACATCCTGGCCGGGTTGTGGGTGATCGCCATCGGCTTTCGCGAGATCCCCGGACTGCTTGCGTTGATCGTGACCGACGCGTTCCGGCCGGGCGAGGCGGGCGGGGCCTTCATCGGAGGCGCCGCCGGTTACGGCTTTCTCAAGGGAATGCAGCGGGCGCTGTTCTCGAACGAGGCCGGCCAGGGGTCGGCTCCGATCGCCCACTCCGCGGCCAAGACCGACGAGCCCGTGCGCGAGGGGATTGTGGCCGGCCTCGAACCGTTCATCGACACGCTCTGCGTCTGCACCATCACGGCCCTGGTGATCCTGTTGTCGGGATCGTGGAACCGGCCGGCCGCTCTCGAGTTCAGCGCCGGTCCGCCCCGGATCGAGGCGCTCCAGGCCACGAGCGGCGGGCAGGCGCGGGATGCGGCCGGCCGTTTTCTCTGGACCCTCGCGCCGGTCGAGGTGCGGATTCGCGACCAGGGCGAGGCGAACCATCAGCTGCGCGATGGCTCCGAGCTGTTTCTGGTGCTCGAGATTCCGGATGGGCCGGACGGTGTGGGCTCGAACCTCGAGACCGGCGGCAGCCGCCACCGCCTGCCGGGCCGGCTCCAGGAGCGTCCCGCGGCCGGCGACGCAGGTGCGTATCCCGTGTGGATCGCGTGCTTCGGCGACAGCGCGGGCGATGCTGACGCGGCCGGCCTGGCCACTCTGGCCACCCCGACCCCGCAGCCGCCGCGCGTCGCCAGTGATGGCGTCCACTTCGACTTCAAGGGGGCCACGCTGACCGCCAAATCCTTCGATCACGCCTTGCCGGGCCTCGGGTTCTGGATCGTGCCGGCGGTCGTCTGGCTGTTCGCCTTCTCGACCATCATCTCCTGGTCATACTACGGCGAGCAGGGAATCGTGTTCCTGCTCGGCATCCGCGCCGTGATGCCATATCGGATCATTTACTGCCTGCTGATCCTGGTGACGGTGCAGATCGTGCGCACCGAGACCCAGCTCGATATCCTCTCGACGCTGGGCACGGGTCTCATGCTGTGGGCCAACATCCCGATCATGCTCCTGTTCGGAAGAGAGGCCATGCGCAACTACCACGATTACTTCCGCCGCCTGCGGACCGGAGAGATGAAGCCCGTCGGCTCACGCCCTACGCGAGGAAGTAGAGCGTGAACAGGTAGGCCAGGTAGACGAGCGCCAGGACGGCCCCCTCGAACCGGGAGATCAGCGCGCCGGTCAGCACGATCGGCAGCAGGACCACCGCCAGGAGGATCATCAGCGGCAAGTCGAGCCAGAGGAGCTGGCCGGAGATCCGCTGCCCGGTCACGAGTGCGCTCGTTCCGAGGATGCCGAGCAGGTTGAAGATGTTCGAGCCCAGGATGTTGCCGACTGCGATGTCGCTCTGCTTGCGGGCCGCGGCCACGATTGAGGTGAATAGCTCCGGCGCGGAGGTCCCCGCCGCCACGATGGTCAGACCGATCACCAGGTCCGAAACTCCGAGCGAGCGGGCGAGCGCCGAGGACGAATGGACGAGCAGCCGTGAGCCGAGAATCAGGACTGCGAGGCCGAGGATGATCCAGACGACGTTCACGACGAGGCCAGGAGGTCGCTTCACGACGGGGAGGCGCAGCTCCGCCTCCAGTTCCTGTTCGAGCGCCGCTTCGAGCGCACCCTCTCTCCGACCCGCGCGGTAGCCGCGGATCAGGTAGATCCCGAGCAGGCCGAGGAACAGCGCTCCCTGGGGGCGCCCCAGGACGCCGCCACTCGACAGCGCGAGGTACGGCAATACGGATGCGGCGATCACGACCAGCACTTCCCGGCGGACCACCGCCAACCGCACCGGGATGGGACAGACGAGCGCGGTCAACCCCAGAATGAGCGCGGTGTTGAAGATGTTGGAGCCGACCACGTTGCCGACGGCGATGTCGGTCTGGCCGCGAAGGCTCGCCACGATCGAGGTGAACAGCTCCGGGGTCGACGTGCCGAAGCCGACAATGGTCAGACCGATGAAGAAGGACGAGATCCCGCAGCGCCTCGCCACACCCACGGAACCGCGGACCAGGCCCTCGGCGCCGAGAGCGAGCAGGATGAGCGCGGCCAGAAGCTGGCAGGAAGTCCAGAACATGGCCAGGGACCGGCCTCTCATAAGGCGCCGAGCGGGATCGAACAGGGATCTTGCCAGCCCGGCCGCCGGAAAGCAACCGGCCGCTGGCGCATGGCGACAACCCGTCGAGACCGGCCCGTCAGAGGATCACGAGTTCGATGCCGTTGCTGTTGGCCCAGCCGCGGGTCACGCCCGGATCGATGGCGAAGACCTGGGTGGTCACGGTGAGTCCGGTCATGCCGGAGGGGATCGTGATATCCAGCGTGGCGGTTCCCTGGCCGGGGCCGACACCGTCGAGCGGAAGAGTGGGGAACAGCGGCAGCAAGGGGGCGACGTTCAGCAGGCAGCCATTCAGCGGCTGCGCCGCGCGGCCGGTGCCGAAGACGATGATCGCGGTCGAGCCGCCCAGGCAATGCTCGATCCCAAGAAGCAACTGACCGCTCGGTGCCGCGCAACCGGTCAGCGAAGCCGCCGGCACGAAGCCGCCGCCGCCGGCGCACCCCACCCCGTAGGCCGTGATGCTGCCGCACTCGTCGTCGAAGCGGATCAGGTCGACGCCGTCGGCCTCACCCGGCTGGGCGCAGACCGCCGTGCGGTTGAACTCCCGGAAGACCATGTCCGCGGGAGAACCGGCCAGCGGAGTCGCGTCGATCACGCTCGAGGCGGCGCCCGCGGCGTTGATGCGCACGAGTTCTCCATCGGTGGCGGCCACGTAGAGCCGCCCGGTCTGAGCTGAATAGTGCGCCGCACGGGGCGGGGAGTTGATGCCGACCTGACTCAGCTTCAGATGACCGGCGTTCACGCCGATCACCGCCACGTTGGGGTTGTTGAAATCGAAGCTGCCGATGTAGACGAAGGCACCGCTCGAATCCGGGGTGATCGTCAGGGGAAACTCGATATTCGGCACCGTGGTCACCGCCGTCTGGGAGGCCAGATCGATCGAGAATACGCTCACGTTGTCGGAGAACGAATTGGTCACGTAGCAGAACGATCCACCCGGAACGAACCGGGCCCGGATGGGAAAGTCTCCCGTGGGCAGCCGGGCGATCTCGGTCCGGCTGGCCGTGTCGACCACCATGAGCTGGTCATCGAAGCTGATGCAGACTACCAGCACCGAGCCGTCCTCGGAGAGGGCCATGCCGCTGAGCACGTTGTAGGTGTAGCCGATCGAACCCATCTGGCCGGTGACCAGCGAACCGACCACGCTGCTCGCGGCGCCGGCGAGCTGGATGAAATGCACCCGATCGGTCCCGGCCACGGTGGTCACGTAGGCCCACTGGCTGTCGGGAGAGATCAGGACCTCTCCCGGCCTGGACGAGACCGGGAGCTGGGCCACGGTGGTCTCGGTGGTCAGATCGATCACCGAGACCGTGTCGTTGTCGCCGTTGGCGACCACTGCGGTGAGTCCGTCCGGACTGACCGCCACGCCCAGCGGTCGGGTTCCCGCCGCCGGATAACCACCGGTCCGGCCCGACTCCAGGTCGATCACGGTCGCGTTGCGCGACAGGTTGTTGGCCGCCACCACCTTGCTGCCGTCGGGAGTGATCGCGAGCGTCCGCGTCGCGTCCCCCTCATCCGGCTCGCCCGATCCGGTCAGCCCCTCGGCGAACCCGGACACGCCATTGATGTTGAACAGCAGCACGTCTTCCGAAAAGCGGTTGTTGAGCGCCACCACCCGGTGCTCCACCGGACTGGCCGCGGCTTCCGCGCAGGCGTAGTACGTGATCGTGCGCACGATGCTGCGGGTGGCCAGACTGATGATCCGGGAGTTGTAGTTGGAAACGTAGGCGAACTGGCCGTCATACGAGAACTCGATATCCCCGACCGTCCCGGTAGAGAGAGTGGCCGCCACCGTGCCGGAGGTCAGGTTCAGGAAGATGACCCCGTTCAGGATCGCCGCCATGGCGTGGCTCTTGTCCGGCGTGATCCGGACCACCTGGTTGTAGAGACCGTCGCCCGTGGCGAACGAGCCGGTCACGGTCGACGTGGCCAGGTCGATCAGCGAGATGCGCTGGGTGCTCCCCTCATGGCTGACCACCGCCAGGGTGCCGTCCGTGCTGATATCGATCGCGGTCGGCAGGGCGGCCGTGGCCATCGTGGCGGTGCTCGCACCGGTGGTCAGGTCGTACCGTTCGACGGTGCCGTTGCTGCGATCCGGAAGCAGCACGGTACTGTTGTCGCTCGAGACCGCGAACTGGGTGAAGATGTTGCCGAAGGCTCCGGACTCGGGCGAGAAGAAGAACCCCAGCGCGCCCTGGGGCGAACTTGGGATCGAACGTACCTCGGTCAGGGTGGCTAGATCGATGACCGAAAGCGCCGAGTTGACCGCGTCGTTGACCACACCCACCACCGCGAACAGTCCGTTGCCGGTGATCTCTACCCGGTACGGTTCCGCGCCGGTCACCGGCACCTGGGCCGCCACGCTGTGGGTGGCGACGTCGATCACGTAGACCTGGTTGTCGAACACGCACGGCACCAGGGCGTACTGCCCGTTTGGAGTGACCTGCACGTCCACTGGAAAATCGCCCACGCCAACGGTGTGAGTGATCGCGCGGGTGGCCACGTCGAAGAACGTGACCGTGTCGGTGTCGCGGTTCGCGATCACCGCCGCGGTGCCGTTCGGCAGAAACGCCACTTCACGCGGCATGTCGCCTTCAGGGTCGGAATCGGTCGACAGGAACCCGGAAACGGCCGCGGGTGCCCGGATGGCAGGTTCCTGCGCGCGCTGGACGGTCAGAGTCCGCCCGTACAGACTTACCACCGGTTCCACGCCGCCCTCCGGCGACACGCTACGTTCCAACGGTTCCCCCGCGAGCGCGGGGATGTTCAAGGCCAGGGCGGAGAGAACAAGCAGGCAGCAACGGTGGGGCGACTTCACGGCAATCTCCACGGGATGTTGAACGACGGTTCCAGGCTTTCCTCGCGACCCCAATCATGCCCCGATTCCGCGAATTCCGCAAGGTCGCGGCGAGGCGCGTCCGGCCCGGCTAGAGGGGGAATGCCGTGGTCCGCAGCGCGGACATGGGGCCCAGGCGGCGCAGTTCGTCCAGCTCCGTGGTCGTCCTGGTCAGCAGCGAGCCGGCGAAGCCGAGCGCGTTGACCGACATCGACATGAAGCGCTCGCGGCTGCGCGGCACGAGCAGCATCCAGTCGCGAGTGACGAGGAGGTTGTACGGATCGTCGCCCGCGGCGCTTGCTTGCAGCAGATCCTCGTAGAGCGAGCACAGGAACTCGGGACCGTCCCCGGCGCCGAGCCGGGAAAGCGCGTGCCGGAAGGGAAGCTGTCCTCTCCCCTCGATCAGTCGATCGACCGGCGTCCGCCCTCTCCCCTCGCCCAGCGGGACCGGCACCAGTTGCAGATGCTTGTGCGGCTGGCTCGCGCCGGCCACGGCACCGGCGTTGTAGAAGCCCAGCCCGTCGTACCCGGCCATGCAGAGACACAGCGCCTCGAAGTCGGCCAGCGTGAGCCGTTCCTCCTGATCCTCGAACGACCGGGTGACGATCAGCAGGTGGTGCGGGAAGACATTGAACTTGTTGAGCACCGCGAGATGCGTGTCGCTCAACTCACCTATCAGCAGGTCGGGAGCGGGGGGCAGGAACGGATTCACCCCCTCACGCCTTTGACTCTCCGTGACCTTCCGCTTCTTCTCCAGCCGCACCATCCGCCGCACCAGAAACGGAATCCCCGCGTCCTCGATGACCACGCACTCGGTCTCCAGCGGTTGCAGGGCGCCGCTCGCCAGCCCCCTCTCCGTGGACCGCAGGATCGCCGGCCACACCTCCCCGGCGCACAATCTCGCATCCGCTGGTCGACTCGATCCGGACATGGAGCGGATGGTAGCGCCGAGCCTTGCACGGCACCAGGCTGGGAACGGAAGCTCAGAACGGAATGACGTAGCGGTCGTCGGCGATCAGTCGGATCGTGCTGGCATCGTCCATCAGCAGATCCACCCAGCCGACGCTCACCCGCGGCTGAACGCTCGGCACATAGACCCTGTCGATGTGAACCACCGCTTCCTTGCTCGAGAACTGCGCGGGTCCGACCTGGCCGCCGAAATGCTCGCTGCGGCCGAAGGCGATGTGCAGGCCGAGCTTCTCGTCCAGCAGGACTTCACCTGAGGGGCGCACGCCGAAGTCGGCCAGCACGCCGAGCCCCATCTCCGCCATGTTGCCGTAGGCCGGTTCCTTCCCGAGCAGTCCCGCTTCCCGGCGCGCCGCCTCGCCTTCTCCCTCGGCGGAGACGGCCCGATTCTGCTCTATCTGGTAGTTCACCAGGCCATCCTCGAACTGCACCGGAAGGGTGCCGAGCGATCCGCTCGGATCGCCCGGAATCTCCCCCTCGTAAGGCACGATGTACGCCTCGCCCGAAGGCAGGTTGCCGGCGGTGCCCGGCGCAGGGAGCAGCCCGCCAGAGGCGTGGGCCGTGCGATGGCGCAGGTCGAGCACGAGGTCCGCTTCCTGCTTCCTGTCGACCCTGAAGCGGATGTCGGCTCGCACGGCCCGGTCGAGCAGTTCTTTCAGCAGGTTCACCCGGCGGTTGATCTCTCCATAGTCGAGCCTGAGGGCCGGGATCATCTCGGGAGAAAAGCCCGGCATGGTGGCAGCCCGGAAACCGTGGAGAGGAGCCGACATCTTGAGCGGCGCGGTGGCGGAAAACTGGGTGGGCGCCAGCAAGATCCTGTTTTCCCGCAGAACCCGTGGAAGCGGCACGGATCCGGCCGGATCGCATTCCTCGGCGACCCCGGGCATCCTGTCCGGGGAGACGATCCAGGCCTCCTCCGGCAGATCCGCGTTGTTCATGCGCACGTTCCGGTAGACGCACAGGCTGGGCTCCAGTCCGGTGTCTTCGCGCACTCCCTTCAGTTGCTCCACCCATCCGGCCGCCATTTCCCGGCGGACTTTCCATTCCGGGCGGTCCGGCACCACCCTGTCCGGAAGATCGACCAGGACCGCCAGCGTCCGATCGGCGGCGGTGGGCTGGAAGACGCGCTGGATCAGGGCGGCCAGTTCTTTTCCAGTCAGGTTCTCGCTCACGGCGTCGCTCCTCCTGTGATGGGTGAGGGCATTCCACTTCAACGGTTTGGAGCGTTGAATCAAACCGGTTTCACGGGAAGAGATGCGGGGATCTTCTCACCATGAAGAACACAGCGCGGCGGAGCCGCAACCGAAGAGGGAGCGGCACAAGACCCCGGAGGTGGAACGACCCCCAACACCGATTTCCTCGCACCCCGCGAAGAAACTGGGCATCAATAGCAGGGTGCGGCCGCGGGCCGCAACCAGATGGAGAGGCGCTTCGCTGAGTACGAGTACGGGAAGATCTGCGCGTGCCGCGAAGAGAAGCCGAGGAGTTCTCCGCGGCGGTGGCCCAGGCGATGGAGACGGCCCAGAAGATGGGCGGCTAGCGGGCGAGATCGCCGCAAGGCCCTCATCTGAAGCAGTCCGGCCCCGGGGCCGGGCATTGCCGGCTCTTTTGCTTGGCATAGGATGTGCAAGATGGCTGTTCCCGGGCAGCTCCTGCATCGCATTCCTCTCGGGATTGGAGAGCTACCATGACCTGGCGGTTGATCGGCCTCATGAGCGCGGTTCTGTTCCTCTCTCTGGGAGCCTTCTTCGTGCTGCTCAGCCTCTCAGAGGACGACATCATGGACGAGGTGACGCGGACCGTCTCCGCCGTGGGGACGAAGACCCTGTCCGCCTTCGTCGATCTGCATGGTGCGCCGGCTTGGAGTCCAAAGGAGGACGGAGCCGCTGCAACGAGGCGGATCATCACCCGTCACTTCACGGAGGGAGAGGGATTCGAGGCTGTCTCGGAGGAAGAGCGGATTCAGCGCTGGATCAGCGAGGGTCTCGCCTCTCCGCCGCCGCCTGGGAACGGACTGTTCGTGATCCGGATCGCCGGCGGTCCGCCGCGAGAGGTCGCAGACGAAGAGGGAGCGGGGCCAGGTCCGGGCTTCGCCAGCTACGGTTCGGTCTACCTTTCGGGGGCCGAGGTTCAGGTCGAGAGCGAGCGGGAAGAGGTGCGGGCCCGCATCCCGATTTTTCGGAGCGTGGACGCCGAGATGGTGACGATCGACTTGCAGTCGGACGATCCGGATCCTGACGGCGCCGGCGCGCAGGAGCCCGCGGTCCAGGGGCCGAGGACCATCAGGGACGAACTGGTGTTCAGGGTGCCGACCCGGGACTACCAATCGATCTTCGACCGGATCCGGAAGCGGAGCCTGCTCCTTCTGATGGGGGTCTTCATGGTCGGCATGGTCCTCTCCGCCGGGCTGGCTCGCCGCTTCACCAGGCCGATTCGGGAGCTGGACCGGGGTCTCCGGCTGCTGACCACGGGAGACCTGGATGTGTCCGTCAAGGTGTCCGGACAGGAGGAGGTGTCAAGGCTCGGGCATGCCTTCAACGACATGACACGCAGGCTCCGCTTCAGCCGGGAACGGGCCAAGGAGGTCACCCGCAGTGAGAAGCTGTCCGCTCTCGGCCGCCTGGCCGCCGGCGTGGCGCACGACGTGCGCAACCCGCTGCACTCGATCGGCCTGACCCTTCAGCATCTGCAGGATACCTGCCGCCCGGAGAGTGATGATCCGCGCGCGGAGTTTGACCGCTCCATGGCCCTGATTCGAGGGGAGATCCGCAGGCTGGATGAGCTTGTCGGGAACTTCCTGACCTTTGCCAGAAGTGATCGCCAGGAGCGCCGTTCGGTTCGGCCGCAAGACTTGCTCCAGGAGACAGCCCGGCTGGTGCAGAAGGAGGCCGAGCGGCGGGGAATCACGGTGGAGATCGGTGGGGAGGATGACGCATCGCTGATCGAGGTCCACGCCGAGTCAGTCCGATCGGCGCTGCTCAATCTGGTGCTGAACTCATTCGAGGCGATGCCGCAAGGAGGCGTGGTCAGCCTGAGCTGTTCCAGCGGCAAGGGGGAGGATAACGGGCCGGCGGTCCGAATCGAGGTGCGGGACACCGGCTGCGGGATTTCGGAGGAGGATCGGGAGCAGGTATTCGAGTTCGGGTACACCTCCCGCGAAGCGGGACACGGCCTCGGTCTGGCGATGGTCCACCAGATTGTCGTGGAAGAGCATGGCGGCCGGGTTTCGCTGGAGAGCGAGCCGGGCAAGGGAACCAGGATCTGCCTGGAGTTTCCGGAAGGGGGGGCGGAATCGTGACGCAGGGAACGGGAGAGGCCGGCGACTGGAAGCCCCGTCTTCTGGTGGTGGACGACGAGGAGACCCAGCGAGGGATGTTGAAGAGCATCCTGGAGCGGGCGGGGTACCACGTGGCCACGGCGGCGGACGGACAGCAGGCGTTGGACCTTCTCGAGGAAGCGAACTTCGATCTGATCCTGACCGACCAGCGCATGCCGGTTCTGGACGGTCTGGAACTGCTCAAGCGTGTCAGCAAGCTTCCGGTGGCGCTGCCTGTCGTCCTGATGACCGCCTACGGTTCGGTCTCGTCGGCGGTGGAGGCGATGAAGCACGGCGCGGCGGACTATCTCACCAAGCCGTTCGAGAAGGACGAACTCCTGCTGGTAGTGGAGAAGGTCCTCAAGCAGCGCCGGCTGGAGGATGAGGTCGTGGCGCTGCGCACGGCGCTGGCGGACCGCGTGAGTCTCGACGGCATCGTCGGCGCTTCACCCGCCATGCAGGAGGTCTTCTCGCTGATCGAGAGGGTCGCGGAGGCCGATGTGCCGGTCCTGATCACCGGCGAGAGCGGCACGGGAAAGGAACTCGTGGCGCGGGCGATTCACGGCCGGAGCCGTCGCCATGAAGGGCCGTTCGTCGCGCTCAATTGCGCCGCCGTGCCGGAACAGCTCCTCGAGAGCGAGTTTTTCGGTCACGTGAAGGGCGCCTTCACCGGGGCCGTGCAGAGCCATGCCGGCCGGTTCGAGCAGGCCAACGGAGGCACCCTCCTGCTGGACGAGATCGGCGCCATGCGGATCGACCTGCAGGCCAAGCTGCTGCGGGCCATCCAGGAGCAGGAGATCCAGCCGCTCGGCTCCTCCACAAACACGAAGATCGACGTGAGGATCCTCTCCGCCACGTCGGATGACCTGGAAGAGGCGATCGTGAACCGCTCGTTTCGAGAAGATCTCTTCTACCGTCTGAATGTGGTTCCGATCGTCTTGCCTCCGCTGCGGGATCGGCCCGAGGACGTGCCGCTCTTGATCGAACATCTGATTCATCAAGCGTGCCGCCGCTTCGGCCGGTCGCTGCCGGAGGTCTCCGCCGAGGTCGTGGATCGGTGTCAGATCTACCCGTGGCCCGGGAACGTCCGTGAGCTGCAAAACTGCGTCGAACGGATGGTCGTGCTGACACAGAGCGACCGTCTGACCCTGGAGGACCTCCCTCCCGTGGTGCGGGACGGCCTGCCGGAGGAGCCCTTTGATGTCGGAGCGTTCGAGCTTCCGGCGGAGGGGGTGCGGCTGGCGGAGCTGGAGCGACATCTGATCCTGAGCGCCCTCAGCCGGTCACGGGGCAGCCTCGGACCGGCGGCGCGTCTGCTGGGGATCACGTACAAGACGCTGCAGTACAGAATCCGCAAGTTTCGCATCGAACGTGAGGAGTTCATGCGGGGATAGGAAAGGACCCACGACTCCCCTGCCCCTGCCGTGCCCTGCGCGATTCCTCAAGCCAGCCCGACCTGAGGCGACCCAACCCCATATGAGGTGAGGTAGGGACATGGCTCGATCTTGCCCTGGCTCCGCTACAATCGCGGGCATGCTCGCCCTGTTCGAACTCGCGGTCGGAACCCTGCTGATGACGCAGGCTCCGGCCGAGGCACCCGCCATACCCCCCCCGATCTGCTATCCGGCCCGGCAGAAGATCGAGGTGGATGGGCGTCTTGACGAGTGGGATCGCCGGGGACCGATCCGGATCGATCGCCCGGAACAGCGCAACCTGTTCGAGGGAAGCCCGATCTCGAGAGACTGGCAGGGCGCGGCGGATGCGTCGGCCGTGATCTACCTGGCGTACGACGAGGAGTATCTGTACATCGGCGGAGAGGTTCGGGACGACCTGAGACTGCACGACGACCAGGTCTGGTGGAACGGCGACTGCCTCGAGCTGTTCCTGGATGTGGATCGTGAAGGGGACCGGAGTGAGACTGTCTGGAGCGATGACGACCTGCAAATCTGTCTGATGCCGTATCACTCCGGTCGTTCCTGGGGAGTGTCGCGGCAGGGGCTCTCCTCCAAGAGCTCGGACGGCGGGCTCCATGGAATCAAGGTGGCCGGACGCCCCACGCAGGCGGCGGGCTACACGTTCGAGGTGCAGATTCCGTTCGGCAACTTCCCCACATTCAAACCGGGCCAGGGCGTGCTCGGCTTCAACCTGGCCTTGCATGACCACGACCCGCTGCCGGACGGCACGCAGCGACACAGCTACCTGACGATCAACGGGGCTTCCCACTGCTACTCCGACACGAGCCGGTTGCTCGATCTCGAATTCCTGGGCGACCCGGTCCTGAGGAATCCCGAGCAACAGAAATGGCTGGGGAAGGTCACTCCCTGGCTGCTCTCCATCTTCACGGCGCTGCTGTTGATCGGGCTGGTCGGCTGGGTCGCCTGGCCGGTCTTCAGCTGGGTGGACAGTCATCTGACGTCCTGGAGGCGGATGGGGCTCCTGCTGATCGCGTTCCTGCTGTTCGTGGTGTTCGGAGCGCCCTTCCTGGTGGGGCGTTTCCTGGAGTCGCGGGTCGCCGAGGAGTTCGAGGACCGCTCGCGGGTCGTCGGCAAGGTCGTCGCGGACCTGGGGGATGAGCTCCAGTTGCACGAAGGACGCGGGCTGGAGGGGCCGGGGAACCTGCTGGCCCTCCTGCGGGGAAGACCAGTGGCGATGACGCCGCTCTACGACTACACCTGCTTCGAACTCCGGCCGCGCAAGGCCGATCCGAATCTGCGCCAGTCGCTGGAGGGAGTGCCGGTCCGCCATTACGGATTCGACGTGCCCGCCGGCAAGCAACTGTCCCTCGCCCTGCCGGAACCGATGGTTCTGAAGCGCCTCTTCCTGTTCGGTTCTTCCCGTTTCAAGGAGGAGGGCAGGGGCCGTCCCGGCGCCAGTTCGGTCAGAGAGGGGGCGCTGGCCATCAGCGTGCGCTTCGTGGACGGATCCAGGGATCCCCCAGTACTCTTCCCGGCGATCGATCGGGATCTGTCGGGCGGTCTCGATGTCCCGGTCAGTGACCGGCACGGGTTTGCCTACGAGGAGTCGGGTCGGCAGGTCGAACAGTACTTCCTGGGTCTGGAGGGGGACAGACTGGTCCGCGCGGTCACGCTGACCGTTCGGGATCAGGACATTGAATTCCGGCTGGGGGGCGTGACCTATGCGCGGGCCGGCTCGGCAGACGAGCTGGAGCCGCTGAGTCTGGCGCGCTCTTCCCTGGCCGGTCCGCCGGCGGCGCTCTGGAACGGTTTCCCCCGAAGAGTGCAGGTTGACGTATCATGCCCACCCGGGCGTTCGAGCCATGTGGTGCCGATCGGAAAGGCGCTCGACTCGATCTTCGTGTTCTACAACACCACGGACCTGGGGGTGGGCGACCCGGGTCTGAAGGGCGTCGAAGTGGGGCGCTTCACCGTCGGGAGGGCCGGGGCGGAGCCGCTGTCTGTGCCACTGCGCGCGCGCGTGAACATCGTGAACGGGTCGCTCGACCCGGCAAACCGTCCGTCTGATCTGGAATCGAAGCTGGCCTACCACTGGTTGACTTCCGATCCGAACCCGCAGCAGATCGAGATGATCGAGATCCCGCTTCCGGCCGCCGACACGCGGCCGGTGCTGACGGATCTCATGCTCGAGAATTTGGGCCCTCTCTCGAAGATCTCGCTGTTCGCGGTGACCGGGGGCACTCTGGCCGCACCCGTCCCGCCTCGGGCCGGATCCTCCCTGGAGGAGCGGGGGGATTCGCTCGCCCTGCGGCCGGAACTGATCAACAGCGTCGGGTCGCTCGACGTGGCGGTCTTCAAGGCTGGCCAGGTGGCCGAGCTGGATTTCGCCGACAGCGATCTGCGTGAGTCGTTGCGGGGGGCGCTCTATCCGCTCGGGACTGGAGAGGCCGCGGGGAAGGCTCCCGGCACTCAGCGGGCTATCCTGGCGGGGGAGCCCTATCTGCTGCGCTATTTCGAACTCGGCCGGGAGGAAGGTGAACGGCTGCTGGTGGCGGCCGCCGCGAAGGTGCGCGGACTCTCCTTCCTGAAGGTGACGCAGCGTCGGGTCGGCATCGGCGCCCTGGCCCTGATCATCCCCCTCCTGTTGTTCTACATCCTCGATGGAGCGATGCACATCGCCAGGCTGCGCCTGCGGCTGACGACGCTGCTGATCGCCACCTCGCTGGCGCCGATCGTGATCCTGTTCGCCGTTCTCTACAACGTGGTGGCAAGCGACCGGACAAGGCTGCGGGAGTCCCAGGCCGCCACGGCCATGCGCGAGGTGCGAGGCCGGCTGCTCGAGAAGTACCGACAGGTCCAGGTGACCTCCCGGGCAGTCATGGACTCGGAGGTGGTGCGGGGCATCCGGAACGGCGAGGCGCTGGACCGGGTGAGGATCGAGTCGTATCTGCAGGGAGTGGTCCGGGCCGACGCGGCGTCCGGGCTCGACCTGGCCGTGAGGATCGAGGTGGAGCTGCTGGGCGGGCAGCGGCTCGGCTTCTACGACTCCGAAGGCCACAAATCGGCTAGCCGTTTCGACCTGGTCGAGAACGGCATCCGCTACTACTGGAATGAACTCCTGTTCTGCTCCAGCCTGGAAGGCCCCGCCGGCCAGGGGATGGTGCGCGTGGCGGCAGTGGCGGCTGTGCCCCCGGATCTCTCCCGGGACCTGGGCCGGGCCACCTCATCCCAGGTTTCGCTCTCATCCCTGAGGGGTTTTCCCGTCGCCGGCGCCTCGCCGGGAGATTCCGGGCAACGGGCCCTGGACGTGGAGGCGATTCAGAAGCAGGGCAGCCCGGTGATTCGAGAGCGAAAGGGAGGGGCAGTGGTCTGCACCGATCTGCTGCGGGCTCCGGGCGGCGACCCAGCGGCGCTGATCGAACTGGTGCTGCCACCGGACGTCTTCCTCCTTGACGTGGTGGTGACCCGGCTGCCCCTGGAGAAGTTCTTCTTCTGGCTGTGCGTCTTGACCCTGGCGGCGGGCGTGTTCATGGGAGCCGTGGCCACCTGGCGGATCACCACTCCGGTGCTTGAGCTGGAGGGGGCTGCCCAGCGAATCGCCCGGGGAGACCTGGATGTGGAGGTCGAGACCGGCGGCCGGGGGGAGGTGGGCCGGCTGGCGCGATCATTCAACACCATGACCCTGAAGCTGAAGCATCGCGCCGCGGTCCAGGCCCGGCTCGAGCGGGCCATGGCCTCGCTGACCAGTTCCATGGAACCGACGGCCGCCGCGGGCGCGGCGCTCAACGCCCTGGCAGAGGAGCCACTGGCCGAGTCGTGCGCCCTCTACCGGGTGGAAACGGAGCGCGACCGCCTCCAGAGACTGGGCAAGCCGAAAGGCGACTCCCACGGTCTCCCGCTCAATATCAGTCTCGGCACAGCGTGGGAGCAGTTCCTGGCCGAACCGGAAGCCAGGATCTTCCCGCCGGGCGGAGCTTCCGCGGAACCACTGGAGCCGGTGCGTCTGGCCGGAAAACTCTCGCTTGTGCTGCCGCTCACGCTCTCCGGGAGGACCATGGGGGTGGCGATCCTCCGCTACGGCGAGAAGGTGGGAGTCGATGAACTGAAGTCGGCCCTGCCGATCCTGCAGCACCTCGGCGGGCAGATCTCCGTGTCGCTGGAGAACTCCCGGCTCTACGGGCTTGCCGTCGCGGATCCCCTGACCGGGCTGTACGTCGAGTCGTACTTCGAGAATCGTCTCACGGAGGAGGTCGACCGGGCCCAGCACCAGGGCTCGAAACTGTCGCTGGTGCGGATCGATCTGGAGGACCTGGAGAGGATCGAGCGTTCGTTGGGGCGCGCCCAGGCCCGGGAAGCGGTGGTGAGAGTGGCGCGCGTGATCCGCACCGAGGCCCGGGAGATGTACCTGGTCGCGCGTTCGAACCAATCGTTCCTGGTCCTGCTGCCGGAGACGGGAGCCCGCCTCGCCGAGGAGTTCCGGGATCGTCTGCTGAAGCGGGTCGAGGCGCTCCGGTCCGGAACGGGAGACGCGCTGCGTCTCTCGGCGCAGGGGGGAGCCGCCACCTTCCCGGAAGATGGGCGCAGTACGGCCTTCCTGCTGGACGCTGCCGCGGCTGATGTGGCTGGCTCGAGGCGACGCAAGGTGCAGGAGGCGCTGGCGGCGAGCGATACCGAGGGTGACGGGGGGCATGCCGGCGAACTTGACGTCCACCCCTATGTCTTCCACTCCGAGGTCATGCGCGACCTTCTGGATCAGGTGGCGAAGGTCGCACCGAGCCAGGCGTCGGTGCTGATCCTCGGGGAGACCGGCACCGGAAAGGAGGTCATTGCCGACCTGCTCCACCGCTGGAGTGACCGCGCTCACCGTCCGTTCCTGGCCATCAACTGCTCGGCGGTTCCGGAGAGTCTCCTGGAGGCGGAACTGTTCGGGTTCGAGAAGGGAGCCTTCACGGGAGCCGTGCACGCCAAGCCGGGGCAGCTCGAGGAGGCCAGCGGAGGGACTTTCCTGCTGGACGAGGTGGGGGACATGCCGATGTCGATCCAGGCGAAGCTGCTGCGGGTGCTCCAGGATCAGCAGATCGTGCGGCTTGGGGGGCGGCGCCCGCGGGTGGTCGACGTCAGGGTCCTGGCCGCCACCAACCGGGATCCGCGTTCGATGATCGATGCCGGCACCTTCCGGGCCGACCTGTACTATCGCCTGAAAGTGGTCTCCCTCACGGTGCCCAGGCTCCAGGAGCGCCGGGAGGATATCCCCATTCTGGTCGATCACTTCGTCAAGGAGTTCAACCGGGAGAATTCGAGAAGTCTCCGAGGGGTCTCTCCAGCCGCGCTCGACTTGCTCTACCGGTATGACTGGCCAGGCAACATCCGAGAGCTGAAGAACGTCCTCGATCGCGCCATGCTGATGACCGAGGGGAATCTGGTGCTCCCATCCACCCTGCTTTTCGAACCGGTCAGGGAGCCTCCTTCGGGAGGAAACTCGGGAAGGCCGGGAGGCTCCAGCCCAACGGAGCCGGAACAGGCAGGGACGGTGTTGGGAGAGGAGCTGAACGAGCGCCAGCGCCGGCTGCTCACACACCTGAACCCGGGTCAGAGCATTCGAAGTCGCGAGTATTTCGAACTCGTGGGGGTCTCGCCACGGACCGGGTTGCGCGACCTGAACGACATGATCGACAAGGGGCTGATGGTCCGCTTCGGCCACAGGCGAGCTGCTACCTACCGCTTGCGTTCATAGCACCTTACAAAGGCCGACAGATTGTGCCAGGAGACTCTATTCCGGCAGTCTTGGCGGATAATGGCGGAATTATTGAAGACCGAGATTGCATCCACAATCTGGAGTCTGTTCGAGGTGATTCCTAACTCTTTGTTATGAAATTAGATACAGAAACATCTCGCGTGTCTCGGTGGGGATGGGAGCGGGCGTGGGGTTTGGCCCGCCGTTTGTACTACGTCAAACGGAATGCTGACCTAGACCCTTGGGGGGTTTTCAACTGGATGGCCCGCGCATTCATTCCTGGACGCGGGCATCCACTTGCTCTCCTGGGACAGCAGTCAGAAACCCGAACCTGGCGGTGAACACTCATGTGCAAGATAACAGTGCTTCTCCTTTCGGCGTTCCTGCTCCTGCTCGGCCCGTCGCTCGAGGCGGCCGATGGTCCTGCCAAGAAGAAAGAGGAGAGCTCGTCTCCCGCCGCGAAGAAGATCGAGGGGACGGGCAAGAAGCAGGTGGAGAAGCCGCAGCGCCTGGGAAAGAAGGAACGGGGATCCAAGGAGGAGACGGCCGAGGGCGCAGACGGCAAGGAGCAGCAGGGCGCCCCCGCCCCCGAGGAGGCTTCCTCGAAGGAGCCGTCGACCCAAGCGATGCGGATCACCGGCCGCGTCATCTACGGGAGTGTGTACGGCGAACTCGAACCGGGACAGAAGGTCGCGGTGGTTGATGTCTCCGGCGTGTTCGACGTCATTCCGGCCTACCGCAAGATCCAGCGGGAGAATCTGAAGAAGACCAAGGCGCAGTACCACATCCTGATGGACCAGGCGAACAAGGAATTCGCGGCGGCGGTCGAGGCCGAGGCGCTTCACGCCGGCTTTGGGCTCGTGATCGAGAAGGGTGGAGTGACAGGTGTGCGGGTGGTCGACATCAGCGAGAAGCTCAAGACCCACCTGAAGAACTAGTTCGTCAGCCGGCCGGGAGCCGGAGAGGAGGAGACGTCATCCCTGCACCCATCAGGTCCGTTCTCGCGTTGAGCCTCCTTTGCCTGGGACCGTCCTGCGTGACCGAGCCGGTGACCCCGGACGGTCTGCGGCGAAAGCGGGTCGTCCGCAGCTACAGCGATGACGACCCCACGCCCAGGGTCGCCGACCAGGAAGATCAGCTCAACGATCCGTACGGCGACGCCGCCGAGGATGCCACGCTGTTTCCGCCCGGCCTCCTGCCTCCGAGCGCCCCGCGCGCGCCGACGCGACAGCATGCGGGCAGCAGCCTCTCGCCCTACCACCAGTACAGCCACCAGACCATCCGCGCCCCCGATGGGCAGATGACCCGCATGTACTGGGTCCGGGCCGGGACGGCTTTGACCAAGATCATTCCCCTGATCCAAGCCCACACGCGGGCCACCGAGGCGATGGTCGGGTCGATGCCGGCCATGGAAACGGACCCCAGGCCGTTGGTTCCGTTTCCCGCAAATACCCGGTACTTCAGTGAGATGCCTCCAGGTGTCGCTGCTGTGTCCGATCTGATCCTGGTCACCGCCTCCGAGGACATCCTGCTCGAGGTGGACCAGTTCCTGTCGGCTCTGCTGACCGAAACGCCCCAGATCGAGATCGAGGCCCGGGTGGTGGAAATCACCTTCGAGGACGGCCTGGAGGTCGGCGCCAATCTGATCATCAAGGAGCGCGAGCCGAAGTACACGACGAACGAGGACGGAACCAAGACCTTCACCGGCAAGGGGCAGAAGGGGGGGACGCTCTTCAGCCAGTTCAAGTCTCCGCTCGATCCGAACGCGTACCTCTCCGGCGGGCAGGTCGGCAGCCTGGTCCTCTCCATCTTCGAGAACGACATCAAATTCCACGCGATCCTGCGCGCGATCCAGAACAGCGTTAATACCGACGTGCTCTCCGCGCCCAAGATGGCGGTGCTCAACGGGCATCGGGCGATCATCGATACCGGTGCGAGGACCCCGGTCTTCACACCGGTGATCGGCTCCACCGGCAATGTCACGACGCTGACCATCAAGTACGAGAACACCGGCATCACGCTGATCGTGACGCCGTATCTGCTGATGGACGACATGATCCAGGTCGATGTGCTGGCGGAGGTTTCGTTCGTCTCCGGCTTTGTCGACTCCAGCGCCACCGGCATCCTGAATCCGATCTTCTCCGAACGGACCGCCTCGACCATCGTGAATGTCCGGGACGGTCAGACCTTCGGCATCGGCGGCCTGACCGCCACGGACGAGATCGAACTGGTCACGAAGGTCCCGATCCTCGGCGATATCCCGATTCTGGGCTACCTGTTCAAGACCAAGGCGGTCACCGAGCGCCAGTCCCAGGTCATCTTCTTCATCACTCCGCGGTTGTTGACGCGCCAGGCTCCGGTGTTCGATCCGGGGGGTTGATCCGCTTCCTTCGTGGTGATCGATCCGCGCTACCGCCGGATTTCAAAACACCGATGCACCTTCCGGTCCCGGAAGTCCTCCGGAATGGTCTCCTGCGTGATGTCCGCAATACTCCCCGCCCGGATGTCCTTTTCGAACAGCCGGAACTTGCGGTAGTTGCTGGAGAAGATCAGCACACCGTCCCCTGAGAGGGTCTCCAGCAGGCTGTTGATCAGGTCGGCGTGACAGTACTGCGCGTCCCAGTTCTCTTCGCTCCGCTTGCTGTTCGAGAAGGTGGGGACGTCGGCCACGATCAGGTCGTAGCTGTCCGGCCTGGACTCCCGGTGCACGAACTCGAGGACGTCCTCGCGCACGTACCGGTGCTCCTTGCCGCCAAATCCGTTCCGGTGCATGTTGCGGACCGCCCAGTCGAGATAGGTGTTGGAAAGGTCGACGGTGGTAGTCTCGGCCGCGCCGCCTGAAGCGGCATAGACGGTGAACGATCCGGTGTAGGCGAAGAGGTTCAGGAGGCGCCTGCCCCTGGCCATTTCCCGCACTCGCTGCCTGGTCGGGCGATGGTCGAGAAACAGGCCGGTGTCGACGTAGTCGGACAGATTGACCTCGAACTCCAGGCCACCTTCGTGCACCACGAAGACCCGATGCTCGTTGGAGAGCACTCCGTGCTGGCCGCCCCCCTTCTGTCGCGCGCGGCTCTTCACGAACACATCCGCGGGCGGAATCTCCAGCACTTCGCTGGTGGTCTTCGCCATGAGATCGAGCCAGTCCAGATGCTCCGCCGGGGTGCGTTCGCTCGGCCGCTCGTACTCCGAGATGTGCGCCCGGCCCTCGTACAGGTCAACCGCGAGCGGGACCTCGGGGATGTCGCGGCCGTAGACCCGGTAGCAGGTGATCCCCCTCCTGGCCGGCCATCGGCGCAGGTGCCGGGCCCACTTCTTCAGCCGGTTGCCGAACAGCTCCGCCTGCCGCAGGGAGGCGTCACTCAGGCCGCCGAACGCCGGCTTCCGCTCTCTCGAGGGCTCCGGCTCCGGCTCCGGCCCGGGTGCCGGCTCTGGTCCCGGTCCGGGCTCAGGCTCTGGTCCCGGCCGGGGTCCGTGAAACTGGTAGTACTGGCACTCGATGCGGGCGTTGTACAGCTTGCGCCTGCGGTCCGCCTGACGGCCCACCACCTGCTCGAACATCGGGTACGAGCTGAGCACGTAGATCGACCAGGTCGGCAGCCGCCGGAAGACGTCCGGCATCGAGCCGTACAGCTCGATCAGTTCCTGCTTCTCCCCGAGCCGCTCACCGTAGGGAGGATTGCAGACCAGGCAGCCGAACAGCTCCGACGAGCGGGTATCCTTGAACTCTCCCTGCCGGAACTCGATGTCCTCCTCCACCCCTGCCTCCCTGGCGTGGTGGAGCGCGAGCTTGATCGCCTCCGGATCCCGGTCGGTCCCGATGATCTTCAATGGAAGTCGCGCCTCGGCCAGGTCCCACGCTTCTTCCCGGGCGCGCGACCAGGATGCGGCGGGCACCGCGCGCCAGTTCTCGGCGTCGAAGCTCCGGTGGAGGCCCGGCGCGATGTTCCTTCCCAGCAGCGCCGCCTCGATCGGCAGAGTGCCCGTGCCGCAGAACGGATCGAGCAGCGGCCGGCCCGGCCGCCAGTAGGTGAGCTGGATCAGGGCCGATGCCAGGGTTTCTCGCAGTTGTGCCGCTCCCACCAGCTTCCGGTAGCCGCGCCGGTGCAGGCTGGGGCCGGTGGTGTCGAGGGTGAGCGTGGCCCGGTCCTTCAGGATCGCCACCTCCACCATGAACCGGTCGCCGCTCTCCGGCAGGGTTTGCGTCTGATGCGCCTGCTGCAGCTTGTCGACGATCGCCTTCTTCACGATCTTCTGGCAGGCGGGCACGCTGGAGAGCGTCGAGTGAAGCGAGCGCCCGGTCACCGGGAAGGCGCCGTCCTTCGGAATCCAGTCTTCCCACGGCAGGGCAAAGGTGCGGTCATACAGCTCGCCGAAATCCGGCGCCTCGAAGTTGCCCAGAACGAGCAGCAGCCGGTCCGCGGTCCGCAGCCAGAGATTGACGCGGCAGATGGCCGCGAGATCGGCGGTGAAGTGGACCCGGCCGGTCTCGCCGCCCCGGGCCGGGTACCCCAGGCGGGCCAGTTCCCGCCGGGCCACGGCCTCCAAGCCTACCGGCATGGTTGCGACGAATTCGAGTTGGCTCATTGCCGGAGAGAGTACAGGATTCGTGACCGTGAATCGTATGATCCCCGCCATGGCAGACGTCGTTCTCGAGACAAGGTCGCTGAAGAAGAGCTTTGGCAAGGTCCACGCGCTCACCGGCGTCGAGCTCTCGGTGAAAAGGGGCGATCTCTACGGGTTTCTGGGGCAAAACGGCGCCGGCAAGACCACGGCCATCAGGATTCTGGGCAAGCTCGTGCGCCCCTCGTCCGGATCCGCGACCCTGCTCGGGATGGATGTGGGATCGACTCCTCCCACCGAGCTGCTCTCACGGGTCGGATTCCTGGTGGAGTCCCCTGCCTTCTTCCCGTATCTCACCGGCGGGGACAACCTGCTGCTGCATGCCAGGCTGCTGGGCCTGAAGAGCGCGGCAAAGAGCTGCGGAACGATGGCGGCGCGCTTCGGCCTCAAGGACACGGTGGGGCGCCGGGTCTCGGAATACTCCCTCGGCATGAAGCAGCGGCTGGGGATCGCCCAGGCGCTGCTGGGCGATCCGGAACTCCTCATCCTGGACGAGCCGACCAATGGTCTCGATCCATCCGGCATCGCCCGGGTGCGGGAGATCCTCCGGGAGGAGTGCCGGGAGAGGGGCCGGACGGTCTTCCTCTCCAGCCACATGCTCTCGGAGGTGGAGTTGCTCTGCGGCAAGGTCGCCGTGCTCCATGAGGGGCGCGTGATCGCGGAGGGGTCCGTGGCCAGTCTCCTGATGGAAGGTGAAAGGGTGAGGATCCGAACCTCCGATCCAAAGCTCTCCGGGACCATTGTTCTGCGGCTCGGACTCGAACGGGCGGACTCCTCCGGACCGGATCTCGTCCTCCACGGGAACGACGAACAGGTCGCGAGCGTGGTGCGGGCCTTGATCGACGGCGGCGTCGAGATCCACGAAGTCACAAGGCAGCGCCGGTCGCTGGAAGACGTCTACCGGGATCTCACTCGACAGGAGGCGTCATGGCAGGAATCCTGACCGTCTCTTCGATCGAAACCAGGAAGCTGCTCAGCCAGCGATCGTTCCTGTTGACGACGCTGTTGCTGCTCCTGGCCTGGAAGTTGATTGTCCTGTACGAGGTGATCGCCGGGGGCAAATCGGACGGGCTGATCGACTTCGAGATCAACGGCTTCTACCTGGTGGCCCGCTCCGCGGGGATCGGCTTGACGCTCTGGGTGGTGTTGCTGTTCGTGCTGGCCGGCAACTCCCTGGCGGGAGAATCGGAACGTGGGCAGTTGCGAATGCTGCTGGTGCGGCCCGCCACGAGATCCTCCCACTATCTGGGGAAGCTGCTCGCCCTGCTTGCGGCGACTCTGCTGGCGCTGACCGCGGACGCCCTGATCGGCGCCCTGGTTGGGGGATTTTTCCTCGGCTTTGGCGACGTGGCGGACACGAGCCTGCAAGGAGAGATGTACTCGTCGGGCGCGCTGGCTCTGGATCTACTGATCGCCTATCTGCTGACCGGCCTGGCCCTGCTGGCGACGGCAAGCCTGGCCCTCTGCCTCTCCGCGTTGTTCCGCCAGGCGACGACGGCGATCACCGTCGGTCTGCTGCTTCTGGTCACCTCCAGCGCGGTCGGGTTCGTGTACGGCGAACCGATCGACCGCTTCCTGGTGACGACCTGGGACCTGCGCTCCTTCTCGGTGCTGGAAAAGGTCACGGCCGGAACGTCGGTCTACCGGCAATCCAGCGACACGGTGCAGGCAGTCCTGATTCCCCTGATAACGCTGGCCGTATCCACCTGGGTGGGACTTCTGTCCTTCCGGTCGCGCGATGTCCTGAACTGAGCCGGAGATCTCGATCGCCGGACGAGGGAGTAACGATGACCTATGTGTTTGAAGAGGCGCTTGAGGCCGCGGCTTCGGTGAAGAATGTGGCGGGCAAGCCGGAAGTGGGCGTGATCCTGGGATCCGGGCTGGGGAACTTCGCCGAACGGCTGCAGCAACCCGAGGCCGTTCCGTACGCCAGGATCCCGAACTTCCCCCCCGCGCGCGTGGGGGGGCATGCCGGGCAGTTGCTCTTCGCCTCGCTGGGCGACGTGCGAATCGCCGTGCTGTCCGGCAGGATTCACTACTACGAGGGGTATTCCCTGGACAAGGTCACGCTCGGGGTCCGCACGCTCGCGTTGCTGGGGATCAAGGCGCTGATCGTGACCAACGCCTCGGGCGGGATCCGCGAGGATCTCCTTCCCGGCAAGCTGATGATCATCGGCGACCACATCAACCTGATGGGCACCAACCCGCTGATCGGACCGAGGGATCCGCGGCTCGGGCATCGCTTCGTCGATCTGACCGAGGTCTACGACAGGGGGATTCGCAAGGCGCTCGCGCGGGCCGGGAAGAGCGCGCGAGTCCCCCTGCTGGAAGGCGTGTATGCCGCCCTCAGCGGGCCGTCGTACGAGACTCCGGCCGAGATCCGGATGCTCTCCCTCCTCGGCGCGGACGCGGTCGGCATGTCGACCGTGCCGGAGGTGATCGCGGCCAGGCAGATGGGAGTCAAGGTGGCCGGCCTCTCCTGCATCGCCAACCGGGCCGCCGGCCTTGCAGAAGGCAACCTCTCCCACAAGGACGTCATGGAGGTCACGGAGCGTGCCTCCGGCTCGTTCTGCAGGCTCCTCAACAAGGCCATTCCGCTGGTTGCCGAGGCGGTCAGGCCGAAAGCGGCGCGCCGCCGCCGGCGGCCCCCGAGCATTCAGGAGCAGCGCAGCGTCGGGATCAGGTTCAAGGGAGGCAGGAAGCGCAGGTGAATCGGCGGGAACTGGCGGCTCGAATCGACCACACCCTGCTCAGGCCGGACGCCACCGCCCTGGAGATCCTGGCGCTCGCGGACGAGGGAATGGCGCTCGGCTGCGCCGCGGTCTGCGTCAACGGCTGCCGGGTAAGGCTGGTGGCGGACCGCCTCGCCGGCGGCCCCGTGAAGGCCTGCGCCGTCGTTGGATTTCCCCTCGGAGCCGGCGACAAGGTGGCCAGGGCGGCTGAGGCGGCGCGGGCCAGGGAGCAGGGGGCCCGGGAGATCGACATGGTGGCGAACCTGGGAGCCTTGAAGGACGGGGAGTTCAATCTGTTCCGGGACGACGTGGCCGGGGTGGTGGCAGCGGCCGGGGAGGCGCTGGTGAAGGTGATCCTCGAGACCTGCTTGCTGACCGACGAGGAGAAGAGACGCGCGGCGGAACTCGCCGTGGAAGCGGGAGCCGCCTACGTCAAGACATCCACCGGGTTCAGCAAGGGAGGGGCGACCGTCGCCGACGTGGCCCTGCTCCGCCAGGCCGTTCGCGGCCGGGCCCGGATCAAGGCCTCTGGCGGCATCAAGGACGCTCCGTTCGCCCTGGCCTTGATCGAGGCGGGAGCGGACCGGCTCGGAATGAGCGGGACCGCGGCCCTGCTGGCGGAGCTGAAGGCTGACGAATGAAGGCTTGAGGGAAAGCCGTTAGGACCCGCCGTTGCCGATCGCCTCGACAGGACACTGCTCCAGCGCCTCCTTGCACTGTTCCAGCTCCTCGTCGTTCTCCGGCTGCTTGAAGACCACGTCGTGGTCGCCGTCGTCACTCTCCTTGAAGTTGGATGGAGCGAGATCGACACAGAGGGAGCAGAGGATGCACTGCTTGTCGACAAACCAGGTCCCCTCCTTGTTGTCCTCCCACTTTTCTGCAACATCAGCCATATCGCTAACTCCTCAAGGCA
>JAZDLC010000047.1:0-15221 GCA_043802345.1 Planctomycetota bacterium
TCAGCGATATCACGCAGCTCAACGGCAAGCGCTTCGTCCGGTGGGAGGTGCGCTTCGACATCGCCTCCGAGCCGGGAACCCCCGCGTCACCCGCGACTCCGCGCCAGGAGGTGAGGATGCTGCGGGTGCCGTTCAAGTACTAGGGAACCTACGCCGGGCGACTTCCATCCGGCGTGGGTCAGTTGACTTCGATGCGGCGTGGGCGCAGGTTCTCCGCCTTGGCCAGGGTGAGGGTCAGCACACCGTTCTTGAGCGAGGCCTCGATCTTTTCCGGGTCGTACCCCTCGGGGACGGTGAATGCCCGTCGAAACTGCGCCGCGCCGAACTCCCGGTGGAGCAGTCCGGCTCCGCCGGATTCCTCGCGTGTCGCTCGAACGGAGAGGGTGCCATCCTCATACTTCAGCTCGATCTGATCCGTCAGGACTCCCGGCAGATCGATGCGGAGCTCGAGCAGGTCTTCCCGCTCGAATACGTCGGTGGGAGGTGAGTAGACGGTCGTCTGCTCGGTGCCGGTCTGAGTTGTCACGGCTTCGGTCTCTTGCTGGTTCATCTTCTTGACTCCTTGCATTTCATGTTGAAAGGGCGCTCAGGCTGTCTTGACCTTGATCACGTGCGGCTTTGCTTCAGGGGCCTTCGGCATGGTGACCGACAGAATCCCGAGTCGGTACTCTGCCTCCACCTCCTGGTTGGCAACCTTGGAGGGGAGCGAGATCACGCGCCGGAAATCCCCCTGCAGCCGCTCCCTTCGAATCCACTGGCCACCCTCCTCGTCGGCGACCCGCGAGCCCTGGATCAAGAGGGTGTCGTTCTGAACCTTGACGTCCAGGCTCTCCGGATCGACCCCCGGAAGTTCTGCCAGAACCACGATCTTCTCAGGGTCCTCGTGGACGTTCAGCGGCGGGTAGGCGCGGGGAACGGCGTGCGCATGTTCTCGGAACAGCCTCTCGAACAGCCTGTCCCTCTCCGCCAACGAATGGAGCATTGGGAAGCGACCAAACCAGTCATTGTGGAACATCGGAATCCTCCATGTGCATTGACCTCGACCTGCTCGAGGTTGCATGGAAAGATATCAAACGCCGTACCGGACGATGGTGGCGCTCTAAGTCGTTTGAGGACAAGGCTTGTATTGTATTGCGACACAACGTCTCGAAGAGAGCGTGTCAGTCTTACATGATTCTGGAGGGATAGGCGCCAGAATGGCGCTACGGGAGGGATGGCGTCAATATGCCTCGAGGACTTCCTTCAGCATCCTGCGCACGGAGCCGTCTTCCTCTTCGAAGTCGCACATCAGGATCAGGTTCTTGCCGTTGAGCGCACGGCGTTGGAGGTCCAGGATCAGCTCCTGACGGCCCGGTTCAGAGGTCTCGGCCATGTAGCAGGACTGGAAGCCGGCCTTTGAGATCTTCCCCTTCCGGTATTCCTTGAGGAGCTCAGGGTTTCCGCCTAGATCCTTCACCCAGAGGTCGACCGCATCCTTGGGGATTCCCCGCGGCCACTTGCGGGTGACAAGGACTCGGAAACCCTCCTCCGAGGAAGGCAGCTCATTCACGTTGGCGATTCGGATCAAAGGACTGGCTCCATCGGTGCGGCCTTGAAGCCGTCTCGAGGATCGGACGCCTTCAGGATACCGTCTCGAGCGCGCCAGCGGCGGCAGTTTTCGGCCTGGCCGGCTAGATGTCCGCGAACGCCTGGCGTGCTTGCCGGACCACGAGTTCGGGAGCCACGTCGATCCCCGGTTCACTGTAGAGATGCTCCAAAGCCGGGGCGTGATCACTCCTCGGGGCGAGAGCAGGCGGACGGTCCGGTCCGTGAGGGGATCTCTGCGGACCTCGATCACGTCCTCGCACTTCTCGAAGTCGGCGCGCGGGTCGTGCAGGACGGAGCGGATGTGTCGGGTCTGGAAGGTGATGTTGGTCTTCACGGTGGGGGATCGTAGCGACATCAGATCAGGCAGAGAAGCACAGGAGATGGTGAGTGCCGCCCCCACAACGGGAGAACCCGATCACGCCGCCTGGAAAGGCGGAGGATCGGGTTCTACAACCGGTCGTTCAAGCTCCGGAATCAGCGCCGTTTACGGCGAGAACCGGTAAAGGAGGGAAACGCTACACCCCGAGTGGGGTCGTTCCAGGAGTCGTCGAGTTGGGGCGGCTCCTCAAGAAAGGTTGATGTTCCGTTCGTTGGCTTCGATGCCTGCTCCTCCTCGGGAGGAGAGGCCAGCTCGGCCTCCGCGGCAGCCATCTCGGGCTCCCCAGCCTTGGGCTCCGGCGTCTGCGCAACAGCTTCCTCCGGTGCGGCGGATTTAGCCTTCGCCGAGCCGTTGCCAAAGACATGGTTGAGTGCGGTCAGCCCCTCTTCTCCCCGCCCGACCCGGCAGAGGGCCGCCGCCAGGTTCACGAACGCCCGGCAGCGAGAAACCTCGTCCTGGATGCTCTCGGCCAGAACCCCGGCCCGTTCGAGCGCCTCGCTCACATCGCTGGTCGGTCCGATCTTGATGAGCTCCATGGCCACTGCCGTCAGGGCGGCAACCCGTTCTTCCACATCAGCAGGCTTCTCGGCGGTGTTGAGGGCGCGGATCGCCAGCTTGCCAGCCTTCTTGCTGTCCCGCGCGCGGTTGAAAGCGACAGAGATGGCCGCGAACAGGTGGGCCTTCGGCTCACCCGGCTCGAATCCGGCCGCGAGTTCCGTCATCCGGTCGAGCAGGTCGGTCCCCAGGCCTCCCAGGGTGCCTGCGTGGTGGGCCGCGTCGGCGATCGCCGCTGCTCGCTGCATCGGATCCTCGATCGACCTGGCGTCGTTCACGACCTTTTCAAGTTCGGAACGTGCCGCGTCCGGACCGAGCGTCACCAAGAACGCCTCGGAGAGATGCGACCGGACCTCGACCCGGCTCTGGGCTTCTTCCAGGTGTGTCTCCGCGTACTCCTCCAGTCGCGGGAGGATCCGCGCGACGGCCAGACGCTGGGTTGCGTCCGCGGCCGAGTCGACCAGGGCGTCGATGAGTTCCTTGAAGGAGAATCTCTGGTTCGTGTGAGCGATCGTGGTCATGCTGTGCGAGACTCCAAGCGGGCTCAGAGGGGCTTTCCGCCGTCTGTTGTTGATGGGTTCTGATGATGCCGGGAGGTCTGACCAGGGTTTGTCGGACGACCCGGAATAGGGCTCATCCGGATCTAGATCGCCGGGCCTGGCCGGTAACCGGATATGGGTTCAGTCCGGCCGGAAATTGCTACGATGCCCGGAATGGGCACTCTGGTAAACATCAACGGCACAATGTTCCCGCCGGAAGAGGCCGTGATTTCGGTCTTTGACCGCGGGTTTCTGTACGGCGACAGCGTCTACGAAACCGTGCGCACCTATCAGGGGCGCCTGTTCCTGATGGAGCGACACCTGGCGCGGTTGGGCCGCTCGGCGGAGAGGCTCTGGCTCGCCGTGCCGGGAGGCCTGGAGCGCGTCGGGGCGGAGGCGCTGCGGACTTTGGAGGCGGTCGGAAACCCGGAATCGTGCCTGCGAATCGTGATCACCAGGGGCGCCCGGCCCGGCTTGGTGCAGCTCGACATCGAGTCGGCCGGAGAGTCGACCCTGGTGCTGATCGCCCGGCCTTTTTCCGGCTACGCGCCGGAAGTCCACCGGGATGGTGTGGATGTGGCCCTGGTGGGGGTGCTGCGCACCGGGCGCCAGTCGCTCGATCCGAAGGTCAAGAGCGGGAACTACCTGAACAACATCATCGCCCTTCACGAGGCCCGCAGCCAGGGAGCCTTCGAGTGCCTGATGCCGAATCGGGAGGGCGACCTGACCGAAGGATCGACCTCGAACGTCTTCCTGGTCCAGGGAGGTGTGGTGCGGACGCCTTCGCTCGAGAGCGGGTTGCTGGACGGTATCACCCGGTCGTTCGTGCTGGAACTCGCGAAGGAGGCGGGCTACCCCGTGCGGGAGGAGCGGCTGGGAAGCGACGATCTGTTCGGGGCGGACGAGGTCTTCCTGACCAGCAGCCTGAAAGAGGTCATGCCGGTGCGCTCCCTGAATGGGGAGAAGGTGGGCGATGGCAGGCCGGGTCCCGTCACGCTCGATCTCCTTCGCCGCTACCGGTTGAACACGGCGAAGAACTGATCACGTTCAACATCTCGTCGATGCAGGTGATCTTCTCCCGGATCTTCCCCAGCTTGTCGCCCTGCTCTCGCTCGTGCCGGTCCAGGCGGTACCAGTCCTCGAGAGTGACGAAACGCACGCCCCGATTCCGCAACAGCTGGACCACGCGCTCCTCATGGCGGTCGGGAAGGGGGGCGGCCGGCGCCCCCCGCATGTCCTCCAGCAGCTTCTGGACCGTGGCCTTGGAGTCCGCGAGGTTGGTGCCGATCAGACCGGAAGGTCCACGCTTGGCCCACCCGACTACGTACTGGTTCGGCACGATCTGCCGGCCGTCCCGCGCGGTGGTCACCCGCCCCTCCACGTTTGGAATCGTGCCCCAGCCGGAGTCGAACGGCACGCCGGGAACGGGCCGGCCGCGATATCCGATGGCCGCGAAGGCGAGTTGGATCGGCTCCTCCGTGAACTTCCCGTTCCCCGTTGGCCGAGGAACGCCCGCCTTGTCGGTGTACAGGTCGGCCGCTTCCAGCCGCACGCGTGTGAGCCTCCCCTTGTCTCCCAGGAACTCCACCGGCGACGAGAGAAACCGGAACACGATCTTCCTCGAGTGTCCCCCGTCTCCTCGTTCCGCGACCTCGGTGAGTTCCTTGAGATTTCGCTGGGCCGTGGCCGGAGCGCCCTCCGCGAACCACTTCTCCGTCACCGGATCGACCTCTACTTCTTCCCTGGCCAGCACGAGATCGGTGTCTCGCACGTTCGAGAGCTCATGGATCTCCTTGGTGGAGAAGGCGCTTTGAGCGGGTCCCCGGCGGCCGATCACCAGGATCTCCCTGACCCTGCTGGAGCGAAGAGCGGAGAGTGCATATCCGGCGATGTCGGTCCCGGCCAGGTCCTCCGGCGGGTGGGCCAGGATGCGGGCCACGTCCGCGGCCACGTTCCCGTTGCCGAAGATCGCCACGCGAGTGGCGTGGTCCAGGTCGAACGACCGGCTCGCGAAATCAGGATGGCCGTTGAACCAGCCGACGAATTCAGTGGAGGAGTAGACGCCGTGCAAGTCCTCGCCCGGAATCCCGAGCTTGCGATCGCTCTCGCACCCCATCGCATAAACGATGCAGTCGTAGATTCCCTCCAGGTCGCTCACCAGAAGATCCCGGCCCAGGGTGACGTTGCCGAAGAACCGCGAGCGCGGGTCGGCGGCGGTCTTTTCATAATGGGCTGAGACCGCCTTTATCTTCGGATGATCCGGTGCCACGCCGCCCCGCACGAGGCCGAAAGGAGTCGGCAGCCGGTCAAAGAGATCCACCCTCACCTCCAGCCCGTCCGCCTTGTACAGCGCCGCGGCAGCGTAGAACCCGGATGGGCCCGAGCCGACCACGGCAACGTTGAGAGGGCGGTTCTGTGTTCCGAGCGCATCTGCCATGGGGTCTGGTCCGGTCACTTGGGCTGGGTCGCCGCCAATATAACGTCGTCACGGCCTGCGGGTCAGCAGCAGTTCCAACTCCAGGGTCTCTTCTCCCCGCTCGATCAGGACCTGCATCGTGTCGCCGGCGCACTTCACCCTCGCCAGGTATTCCGTGAGTGCCTGCCGGTCCGGGATCATGGTGTTGTCCAGCCGCAGAATCAGATCGCCTGCCCGCAGGCCGCCCTGGTCGGCCGGGAGACCCTCCGTGACCTGGGTGATCAGGACCCCTTGCCGGCCTGTGGTCGAGTTGGTGAGCATGACCCCCATGTAGGCCGGCGCCACGTCCCGGCCCTCCTTCAGCCTTGCGAGAGCGGCTCTGAGGGCGTCCATCGGCATGCAGAACCCGAGGCCGGAATTCTGGCCATACGGGGCTGCCGGCTGCAGCACGATCCCGAGCGCGCGTCCGCGCAGGTCCACCAGCAAGCCGCCCGCGTTCTTCATGTTGACGCCGGCATCGGTCTGCAGCGCGTCCAAATAGGAGTCCAGGCGATGCTGCGCCGAGAGCAGGCCCACCGTCACGAATGGCTCGGCTTCCACCGGGAAACCGTGCGGGGCGCCCACCGCGAGCACGAACTGACCCGCCTCGAGCTGCTCCTGCGGGAAGTCTTCGAGCCGGGGGAGGTCGTCCTGGCGGTTCCGGTCAAGCAGCAGCAGGGCGAGTCCGGCCTTGAAATCCCGGGAAATCACCGTGGCCCGAAAGCTCCGCCCGTCCAGCAGGTGGGCCTCGATCGACTCCACGTCGTCCCCAAAAGGCGCCGCCGCGGCCACCACGAACCCCCTGGGATCGACGATTGTCCCGGTGACCGGCCCTTCAGGAATCGGGGGAAACGGCGGCTTGGGCTGCTTGCTCTTCTGCTCCTTTCCGGTGTCCTCGCCGCTCGCGTCGGCGGCCAGTTCCGGTTCTCCCTCCTTCGCCGGCCGCCGCTGGATGGCGATGGTCACGAGCAGCGGGCGCGCCCTCCGGGCCGCGATCGCGAAAGCCCGGGAAAGCATGTTCGCCTTGGTGCGCGGAGGACGCAGCTTGCTGACCGAATCGAAGATCTGCGTGGAGCGAGCGGAGTCGGCGTAGGCGACCCGGATGCGGTCGATCGGAGTGACCGTCGCCAGGTCCAGGCCGTTCCCCAGCCGGTGCAGCACCCCGACCAGTTTTCCATCGGTGCTGAAGTAGGGGCCCCCATTCTGTCCCGGGTTCGTGGCGGCGGAGGTCTCGAGGAGCATTGCCTGACCGGACGCGTCTCTGTGGATGGCGGAAACCACTCCCAGCGTCACCGCGGGCTGGCCCTCCCGGGCTGTCCCGAAAGCATTGCCCACCGTCATCAGGAGGTGTCCCACCTCGAGCTGATCCGGATCGCCCGGGCGGACCGACGGCAAGCGGGCGCCCTCCTCGATGTGAAGCAGCGCCGTCCGCGTGGCGGCGTCCGTGGCGTGGAGCACCGCTTCAAAGACGCTGCGGTCCGGGAAGGTCACCCGGAGCGTGCTCTTGTTCTTCTTCGCGAGCGTGTCGACCACCACTTCCGAGGTCAGAATGAAGCCGTTCTCGGAGATGCAGATGCCTGACACACCCGGTTCCACCTCGACCACGGCCGGGGCCACCTCCGCGACGACGCGGGTGAACTGGCGATCGAGTTCGGCGAGCGAGGTCATCTGACCCGCGGCGCTCCCCGGGACCAGCAGCGCAAGCAAGGGGAGCAGCAGCTTGCGGCGCGCACTCATGGAGTCTCGGACCTCCGCGCCTCGGCGAGCGTGAATGTGCGCAAGGATGTCCGGCCGCCCCTCACGTACCGAACGCTCATGCTCTTGCCGCTCGGCAGCATGGCCACCGCGTTGGCCCAACTGGTGTAGGTCTCGATGCGGGTGCCGTTTACGCCGACGATTCGGTCTCCCTGGCGCAAGCCCACCTTGGAGGCGGGAGAACCCCGGACCACGTTCCGAATCAACACACCGCCTTCCTTGTCGGTCTTCTGCTCGATGACGAGTCCGCTGTAGCCCGGCTCGACCACGTCACCCGCGATGAGCTGCGGCAGGAACCTCTGGATCTGGTCGGCCGGGATCGTGTACCCCACGCCGACGCTGATCCGCTCGTTGTTCAGCGTGGAGATCAGGCCGTTGATGCCGATCACCCGACCGTCGAGGTCGAACAACGGCCCTCCCGAGTTGCCCGGATTGATCTCCGCGTCGGTCTGGATGGCGTTGTCGTACCGGTACGTTCCGCCGGCCACCCGGCCCATTCCGGAGACGATGCCGAGCGTTGCGATCGGTTGCCCGTCCGCTCCCAGGCCCCGGGGATTCCCGGCGGCGACGGCCCACTGGCCGGGGCGCACATTCGATGTCTTCGCGAAGTCCGCTGGCAAGAGCCCGGCGCTCCTGACCCGCAGCAGCGCGAAGTCGTAGAGCGGCATCGAGCTGAAGAGCTCCGCCTCCACCGGTTCACCGCCCGGCAGGATCACCACGATCCGCGACGCCTGGGCGATCACATGGACATTCGTGAAGACCTTGCCGTCCCTGGAGACGATCACCCCGGAACCCTGCCCGCTCTCCACCTCGACGGTCTCCCCGTTGATCTCCTTCTCCTCGTAGCGGATCACCGCTACGGTCGACTGGCGCAGCTTCTCCACCAGGCGAATCATCGACCGTTCGACCTTCTCCGCCTCCTTCAGGACGGTCTCGTCGGACAGTTCCTCCTGCGCCGGGCCGGGTCCGGCCAGGGGCCCGAAGAGTACCAGACTGAAAAAGAGCAGGGTGCGCATACGAGCTCTACTTCCCTGGTCAGTCCGTGGTGACGGTTCCGGCCGGATCAGGCCAGGGTCTGGCGGCTGCGGTGAGAACCTCCGCGCCCGAGTCGGTGATGTGCAGGGTGTGCTCGAACTGGGACACCAGGCGGCCCTTCTTCTCGCAGAGCGGCGGGAAGGAGATCAGTTGATGGGCCATGTTCATGGCGTTCAGGGTGTCCGCCACCTGCTGGAGCGGGAAGAGCTGGACCAGGTCGCGGCTGCCGAACGGCAGGCCCCGGAATTCCGAGATCGCGGCCAGTACCTTCGGATGGGCTCCCCTGGCCTTCTTGCCTGACTTCTTCGCCATGAACACGTGCGCGTCTCCCCTTTCCTCGATCATCCCCTCGCCGTCGGTGGCGAACGGCTCGATGGCCACGAAGGTGTTCGCCTTCAGACGGCCACGGCCCGAGGGGACGTTCGGAATCTGGGGCGCCTTGTGGATGCACCACCGGTCCACGCCATGCCCGGTCAGGTTGCGAATCGGGTTCAGCCCCCTGGCGGTGATCGCCTGATGGATGGCCCGGCCGACTTCCGCCACCTCCACCTCCGGGCCGGCGACCGAGATGGCGGCGTCGAGCGCCTCCTTCGCGGCCAGCAGCAGATTCTCGTGCCTGCCGTCCGCGGACAGGTCGACCGTCACGGCGGTGTCGGCCATGTGCCCATCCACATGGACGCCGATGTCCGCCTTGACCACGTCTCCTTCCTCGAACTCGGTCGGGTCGCCGATGTAGGGACAGTAGTGCGCCGCGATCTCGTTCCTCGAAATCTGCAGCGGGAAGGCCGCCCGGCCGCCCATCTCGGCGATCCGCTCGTGTCCCGCCAGGGCCACGTCGATCAGCCGCGCTCCCGGCTGAATGAGCGACGCAACCAGCCCGCGCACATGCCCGGCGATGGCGCATGCGTCCCGGACCTTCTGCATGTCGACTGCTGTCATCTGGCGCCGTTCCGCATCCTGTCCAGTGTGGTTCTGCCTGGGATCTGATTGTTGCACGTTATAGCCTAGCGCCAGGCGCCCTGGCTTTTCCGGGTTTACCACGGCGTATGAAAGAAGGCGGGTTTGTTCCGTCCGGAGCGATATGGACCTGTTGACACGGCGATTTCGGCTGCGGGAGGCGGGAACTACCGTCCGCACGGAGTCCCTGGCCGGTCTGACCACCTTCCTGACCCTTTCGTACATTCTCTTCGTGCAGCCCGGCGTCATGGCCGCGGCTGGAATCCCGATCGGGACGGCCCTGTTCGCCACCTGCGTCGCCTCGGCGATTGGCTGCGTGTTGATGGGGCTGCTGGCGAACTATCCGATCGCCCTGGCTCCGGCCATGGGGCACAACTTCTTCTTCGCCTTCGTGGTCTGCGCTCCCGTGGCCACGGGGGGGCTGGGCCTGACCTGGCAGCAGGGGCTGGCGGCGGTGTTTCTCTCCGGCACGCTGTTCATGCTGCTGGCGCTGGTGCGCTTTCGGGAAATGGTGATCCGGGCCATTCCGGACTCCCTGAAGCACGCGATCGCCGCCGGGATCGGCCTGCTGGTCGCCATGCTCGGTCTCTTGTGGGGCGGGCTGGTGGTCGACTCAAAGGCCACGCTGGTCCAGCTCGGGGACCTCTCCTCGCCGGTGGCACGGTTGACCCTGCTCGGCCTCGCGGTGGTGCTGCTGCTGGTCGCCCTGCGGGTGCGGGCCGCCCTGTTCCTCGGCATTCTGGCCAGCCTCGGCGCGGGCCTGGTTTCCGGCGTGATCCAGTGGCCGGAGCGCTGGATCGAAACCGGATTCGTCCATGCGCCGGTCCTCGGCCAGCTCGACTTCTCCGGGCTGCTCTCCTCCCCGCGGGCGCTGGAAGCGCTCTTCGTGCTGTTCTTTCTCGACGTGTTCGACACGGTGGGAACGCTGGTGGGCGTCGGCGCCAGGGCCGGACTGCTGAAGGACGGGGAACTGCCCCGCGCCGGCCGCGCGCTCTTCGCGGACGCGGCGGCGACAGTGGTCGGCGCTTCCCTGGGAACGTCGACGGTGACCAGCTACGTGGAAAGCGCGGCGGGTGTCCAGGCCGGGGGGCGCACCGGCCTGACGACTCTCGTCACCGCGCTGCTGTTCCTGCTGGCGCTGCCGTTCGCCCCGTTGATCGAGGTCGTGGGGAAGGGGGTCACGGCAGGCGGCGTGACCTTCTACCCGGTGCTGGTGCCGACCCTGATCGCGGTGGGGGCGCTCATGGTTCAGAGCGCGACAAAGGTGGAGTGGAACGATCCGGCGGTCGCTCTACCCTGCTTCCTGACGCTGGTCATCATTCCGTTCAGCCTCTCCATCACCGACGGGATCGCCTTCGGCTTCCTCGGCTTCTCCCTGGTCTCGCTGCTGGTTCGGCAGAGCCCCCGCAGGCACCCGCTCCTGCATCTGATCGCCCTGCTCTTCCTGCTGCGCTACCTGTTTCTGACGGGACCTTGAGACCGGGCAGATTTTCTGCGAACTCTCCGCGTGTTCGCGCGTCCCACCCTGTACCCCACGTTTCTCTGGTCACCTCTTCCGTCCCGAGAGGGGATGGGCACAACCCAGTCATCATTGATCAGGCACCGGTTCCGCAATCGGAACCATGGGATGAGCACCCTAGGGAGACAGGACGCGGGCCGGTGTCTTCTGATCAAGCATAGTCATGGTCGGGAGAAGGCTCCGCCGGCTGGATTCCCCCCATGTTGCGGGCCGTTCGTCGCCGCTTGCGGTGGCGAGCGGCCTTCTTTAGTCTGCTCCTCGAAGCATGACTCGGATGATCGACTCGTATCGATGGAGGATTCCCCTTGAAGATTCTCGCTCAGTTTGCGGTCCTGTCCGCCCTGTTCCTGTGTGCAACCGGTTGCACCTTCTCCAGCAAGGCCACCGACTTCAACGGCCTGCCCGGCGACGGTGGAAAGGCGGTGACGCACATCAACCACTCCAAGTTCTCGGTGACCTTGTTCTTCGGCTGGTCACAGCTATTGGGTGACGCCTCGCTCCAGGCTGTTGTGGCGGACATGACCGCCGAGGCGAAGGCGGATGGCGCTACCAGCGTGCGAATCGTTCAGTCTGAAGAGTACTTCTACTGGTTGCCTGCGGCCTCAACCTTCTTCATCCTGGTCCCGCAGATGACGACCGTCGCCGCGGACTACACTCACTGACCCGCGCCTCATCCTGAGACTTCAGAACGCCGGCATCTGGCCCTCGAGAGGGGTCGGGGCTGGCGTTTCCGTTGCAGAACCGATCGGTGAAGGATTAGAAAGTGGGCATGCCGACCGAAGCGACTGACCAGCCTCTGTTCGAGCTGATCCAGGCCCTGCCGAAAAGCGACCTCCACGTCCATCTGGACGGCTCGCTGCGCCTTGGCACGCTGATCGAACTGGCCCGGGAGCAGCAGGTCGAGCTTCCCTCGTACACGGAGGAGGGGCTGCGGGAGTTGGTCTTCCGGCCGGCCTACGCCAACCTGACCGAGTACCTGGCGGGGTTCAAGTACACGGTGCCGGCGCTCCAGACCGCCGAGGCGCTGGAGCGGGCGACGTACGAACTGGCGGAGGATTGCTGGCGGGAGGGGGTCTGCTACATCGAGATTCGCTTTGCTCCCCAGCTGCATGTGCATGGGAAGCTCTCCCTGCATGCGGTCGTCGATGCGGTGGTCCGGGGCATCAGGCGGGCGGAGGCGGAGTTCAACCAGAGCGAGGCCGTGCGAGCGGGGCGCTTCCCTCCGTTTCATGGCGCCATCATCTTCTGCGCCATGCGCTTCTTCCGGGCCGGGTTCAGCGGGGGGTACCAGGCCTACTTCTCCGCCAGTCCCTTCTCCCCGCCTGACGAGGTGTTCCACCGGGCGAGTCTCGACCTGGCCCGGGCGGCGGCCCATTTCAAGAACGAGGTCGGCCTGCCGGTGAGCGGGTTCGATCTGGCCGGACAGGAGAAGGGGTATCCGGCGGTGCGGCATTTCGAGTCGTTCCAGGCGGCCCACGGTGCGTTCCTCGGCAAGACCGTCCATGCGGGTGAGGACTTCGGCCCGGAATCGATCTTCCAGGCCATCGGTGACCTGCATGCCGATCGGATCGGGCATGCCACCACGCTGCTCGATCCCTCCGCCGTCACCGATCCAGCGATCGAGGATCCCCAGGCCTACATTGAGCGCCTCTGCCAGTACGTGGCCGACCGGCGCATCACGCTCGAGATCTGCCTGACATCGAACCGGCAGACGGTTCCGGCGCTTCGCGGCGATCTCGCGCAGCACCCGTTCCGGGAGATGGTCAGGCGGCGGCTGTCGACCACGCTCTGCACGGACAACCGTCTGGTGTCGGACACCACCGTGACTCGCGAGGTGCTGCTGGCCGTGGAGACCTGTGGGCTGCGGCAGAAGGAACTCCACGATCTGCTGACCTATGGCTTCAAACGCTCGTTCTTCCCCGGCCCGTACCTCGAGAAGCGGCTCTACGTGCGGCAGGTGCTGGACGTCATGGGCAGGGTGCTCTCGGAGTGGAATGCGAGCCATCCGGATCACTCGTTCGCAGATTGAGGACGCGAAATCGGAGGATTCGGGCCGGCCAGGTCCGTCTGTGTGGAAGCGCTTCAAGCGGCCTGCTAGAGTGACCACCTGTACCATTTGCGGTTCACCGGAGTAGCGCGTGGCGGTCGGAGTCATGGAAATCGTGTCGATCCTGCTGGCCGCCTGCCTGACCACGGCCCCTCAGGATCCTGCGCCCCCCGCGCCCCCTGCTGCAAAGGAGTCGAAGGAGACTCCCAAGGCGGTTCCCGCGCCGGAGCAGAAGATCGACCCGGTGGCGGCCACGCGAGAGACGCTCCTTTCTCCGGCAACCGAACAGCCGGCCCGGGTCAATGCCGCCATCGACCTGCTCGCTTCCGATCCGGGCTTCCTGGGGCAGCAACTGGCTGTCTGCGAGAACGACGACGTGGTGCTGTCGATCCTCGACGCGGTCCAGATCCGGGTGGCGCAGCACCCGCGCAGCGTCGAGCTGGTGCAGCCGCTGCTGAAGCTGACCCTGGCCAGGAACCGGGGGGTGATCGCGGAAAGGGCGGTGGCCACGCTGAAGAGCGTCGACAGTGCCTGGTCGGAGCAGACCCGCCCGCAGATCGTGGCGGCATTGACGGCCGGGGATGCCCAGGGCGCGCTGGCGGCGGTGCCGGTGCTGGCCGTGACCCGGGATCTCTCCGTGGTCGTGCCGCTGCTCGACCTCCTGGAGACCACCGCCGGCAAGGGACCGCTGGCCCAGGCCTCCGCCGAGGCGCTCTCGGAGATTCTGGGCGTGTCGTTCGGCACCGATGTCGCGCGGTGGAGGGAGTTCTGGGACGGGTGCGCGGGCAAGTCCAGGGACAGGATCCTGGAGGAGACGCTGGCCAGGACGCGCAGCGAGCATCGCGAACAGATCGAGGGCAAGAACCGGGAGATCGTCCGGCTGAAGCGCGAGATGGACGCAAACAATCCGGCGGCTCTCCTCGCCGACCTGAACCACGAACTGGCGGGCGTGCGCACCTTCGCCGCCGAATTGCTGTTGCGCGGACCGGGGGAGTGGAATCTGGAGCCGGCCCGTCCCGTGGTGATCCAGCGTCTCGAGAGCGGGGAGGAGCCCGAAGCGCTGGACGTTGCGATGCTGCAGCTCCTCAGGCTCGTCGACTCCAAGGCGGGAAGGAGCGGTCCGGAGGCGCAGCGGGACGGGCTGATTGTTCGCCATCTGGGAAGCAAGTCCACTGCCAAGGTCGTGGCCGCCGTCCAGGCGGCGGAGTCTTTCCCGGTGGGACAGATCCGGGATGAGGTGCTGCGCCTGCTCAACGACCTGAGTCAACGAGCGCTCGAGGAGGAAGCCCGGGTGGCGCTGGTGGAGGCGTGCGCCGAAGGTAAGCTGACGCTCAAGGCGGCCCGGGATCCGCTGGTGTCGTTGGTTTTTCACGACCCCTCCGCACGGGTGCGGCGCGCGGCGGTCTCCGCGCTCGGCTCGCTGAAGATCGCCGACACGCGGGATGACCTGGCGCGAGCCCTGCTCGAGGACACGGACTGGCAGGTGCGCAGGCGGGCGGCGACGGCGCTGGGGAAGGTCTCGAGCGAGCCGGCGATCGAACCGCTCGTCAGGGCCCTGGACGATTCGAAGCCGGAGGTTCGCTCCGAGGTGGTCACGGTGCTCTCCTCGATTCCGGGCGAGGCGGTGGTCACGGCGCTGTCGAACCGGCTGATCCGGGAAGATGTCGCCAACGTCCGGGCGACGCTGGTCCGGGCGCTGGGGCAGCTCGGCTCGGCCGCGGCCTTGCCCGCGCTCTGCCATGCGGCGCTCTCGGTCCCCGTGGAGAACGGTTCGGCGCCCGACCCGGCGGTGGCCGCGGTGGGCGAAGCGGCGCGGGCCGCGATCGCGAGCCTGGCCGGGGACGACCCCGCGCGCTGGACCGAGGTGGTGGCGCAGTTCGCCGGGCGGCCGGGACTGCTCCAGTTCGCACTTCCGCATCAGCTCCGGACGCTGTCGGCGCAAAAAGCCGCTCCGGCTCAGCTCTTGCAGGTAAGGGTGCAGTTGGCCCGGGTCTCACTCGAGATGGGAGCTCTCGATCAGGTCGTGGCCGTGGCTGGTGAGGGAGTCGCCGCGCCCGAGGGACTGGCTCCGGCGCTGCTCTCGGAGCTGCAAGTGCTCTCCGGGCGCGCGCTGAAGGCAAAGAACGACCACAAGGGTGCGGCGGCCGCGTTCGATCAGGCCCTGGCCATGGAGGGGCTGGCGAACCGCGTTCAGGTGCTGGGTTCTGCGGCCGAAGAGCACCAGGCCGCGGGGAACTCGCCGCGGGCGATGGAATTGCTGGGGCAGATCGAAGCGCCCACGCGCGAGCAGTTGCTGGCGCTGGCCCGGCTCGAGCGGGCGGCGGGCAAGATCCAGGAGGCGATCGGGCACTACCGGCAGTTGGTGCGAAGTCCGGGAGAGTCCGAGACTCCGG
>JAZDLC010000048.1:0-5312 GCA_043802345.1 Planctomycetota bacterium
CGGAGGCGGGGCGCTCTGCCCCTGTGCGGCGATCATGAGCTGTGGGGTCTTGGGCGGCCTGCGGCTGAGACGAACCCTGTGGTTCGGCCCGTTGCGCACCTCGACTTCGAGCAGGTCGTTGTCCGCCATCAGCTGGACCAACCGCTCAATGGAGGGCAGGTCGAGGTCATCCCCGCCCGCTCGGCGAGTCGCCGGCTTCCTCGAAACAGTTGCTGCGGACTTGGCCTTCTTCTTCACGGCCGGACGCTTTTTCGTCCCGGTCGCAGCAGTCTTCTTCGCGGCTGAACGTGTCATCGTCTCGGGCGCGATACTCGCCCGGGGCGCCTTGCTCTTTCTGGCCTGGACCTTCTTCACACCCGCTCCACATATTGGTTGGTTCGCGTATCCACCCTGATCTTGTCACCGTTCTCGACGAAAACCGGAACGTTCACTGTGGCCCCGGTTTCCACCTTGGCGGGCTTCGGCCCGCCCGTGGCCGTCGATCCTTTCATGTAGGGGTCGGTCTCCACCACCATCAGTTCCACGAAATCTGGAAGGCTGATGGAGATGATCTCCTCTCCCACAGTCTTGAACAGACAGCGCGTATTCTCCTTGAGCAAGGGAAGCAGGTCTTCCAGCTGCTCCTCGCTGACCGGAATCTGGTCGAACGACTCGGGATCCATGAAAACCCACTGGTCGCCGTCCCGGTAGAGATACTCCATGTCCACCTTGTTGACATTGACCTGCTCGATGGTCGCCTTGGAGTCGAACGTGTTCTCCAGGACCTTCCCGGTGCGAATGTTCTTCAGGCGCGTGCGCACGAAGGCTGATCCCTTGCCGGGCTTGACGAACTGGAACTCGACCACATCGAAGAGGTTCCCCTCGTACTCGATGGTGATTCCGGTCTTGAACTGGTTGGTCGAGATGCGAACCACGGGTCTCTCCAGACGGCCCCGACCGGCCTCCGGGCGTGAGCCCGGCAATCAGCCACGAAAAGCGCGGCATTCTCGGTCGCGGACCGGTTCATGTCAAGGAATCGCCCTCTCCGCGATCTGGACCGCGTTCAGAGCAGCCCCCTTGCGAAGCTGGTCCCCCGCCAGAAACAGCGCCACGCCGCCATCCATCGCCAGGTCCGGGCGGATCCGTCCGACCAGCACCTCGTCCCTCCCCTCCGCGGCTTGCGGGGTGGGATAGATGTGCTCCGAGGGGTCGTCGAGAATTACCACACCCGGAGCTGCCGCCAGCCGCCGCCTCACCTCGGAGGAGGTCACCGGACGTTCGAAGGCCAGGTGCACCGCCTCGCAGTGGACTCGCGGCACCGGCACGCGGACACAGGTGGCGCTCATCTTCAGCCCCTTCAATCCGAGAATGCGACCGGTCTCGGACTGCATCTTGCTCTCCTCCCCGCTCGCTCCCGAACGCACCGTCGGCCCGATCGCCGGAATCAGATTGTGGGCGATCTCGTGCGGAAACGCCCTGGCGGGTGCATCCTCTTGCCTCGAGCCGCCATACCGGGCCCGAAGCTGATTCTCCAGATCTTCGACACCGGCCTGCCCCGCGCCCGAGACCGCCTGGTAGGTCGCCACCACCACCCGGCTGAGGGGGGCGAGGCGCGAAAGTGGGTGAAGCACCAGAACCAGCAGAATGGTCGAACAGTTCGGATTGGCAATCAGCCCCCGGTGAGTGGCCAGGCAGTCTCCGTTCACCTCGGGGACGACCAGCGGAACCTCCGGATCGCTTCTGAAGGCACTGGAATTATCGATCACCAGGCCGCCCGCGGAGCGCGCCACAGGGACCCATTCCCTGGAGACCCCGGCGGAGGTCGCGAAGAACACCAGGTCGAGCCCGCGGAAACTCTCCGGCCCGAGCGGACGGACCGGTAGATCGTCCGAGCGGTACCGAAGGGTCCGACCAGGACGCTTGCCGGACGCGAAGAGGGTCAGCCCGCCCACCGGAAAGGACCGGCTCTCGAGAATCTTGACCAACTCCCGCCCCACGGCGCCCGTGGCCCCGACCACCGCCACTTTGCTGGTCATGAGGAAGCCGTGTCGGGAGCGACGATTTCCGGACCCCGGGACAGTTCCGCGCCGCAATCGCGGACCGAGCCGCGAATCAGCCTGACCGCATGCGTGAGCTGGGGAAGGATCGTCAAAAGGCACTCTCTCGCCCCGTCTGGAGATCCGGGCAGATTGACCACCAGGGCCTGACCGCAAACTCCAGCCAACGCCCTGGACAGATCGGCGGTGGGCGTCTTCTTCCTTGACGCCGCGCGCATCGCCTCCGGCAGGCCGGGGATTTCCCGGTCCAGGACCGAACGGGTTGCCTCGGGAGTCACATCCCGGGACGCGATTCCCGTGCCTCCGGTCGTCAGCACGAGCGCGGCGTTGGCCGCGGCCTCGGTGATCGCCGTGGCGATCCGGGCCTTCTCATCCGGCACGATCACCGGCGGTCCGCCGGCGGAGATTCCGACCTGGCGCAGCGCCTCCTCGAGCATCGGTGCGGTCCGGTCGACCCGGTCTCCGCTGGCTGCCCGGTCGCTGACGACGATCAACACCGCAAGGAGTGGCTCCTGCTGCATGCCGCTCAGTCCCCGTCAGGCCGGAGTCCGGCGCCACGGATGTAATGCCCGGAACGGCCACCCTGCTTCTCTTCCAACCAGATATCCGAGATCGAAATGCCCCTTTCGACACCCTTCAGCATGTCGTAGATCGTGAGCGCGGCGGCGGTGACCGCCACCAGCGCCTCCATCTCGACTCCCGTCCGGTCCGCGGCCACCGCTTCCGCCGTGACCAGGATCTGCCGCTCCCCCACCGGTTCGAAATCGATCCTGATCGAGGCGAGGGGAATCGGGTGACAGAGCGGGATCAGCTCCGAGGTCTTCTTGGCGGCCTGTATTCCAGCGATCCGGGCGGTTTCGAACACGCCGCCTTTCGGGGCGTTCCCGGAAAGAGCCAGGGCGAGCGTCTCGGGCTTGAGATGGACGGCGCCGCGGGCTAGCGCTCTCCTGTGGGTCACCGGTTTGGCCGATACATCCACCATGCGGGCCGCGCCCCCGGCGTCCACGTGGGTCAGTTCCGGTCCGGGCGGTCGGTGCTTCGGGTTGTCAGTCGATTCCGTCATGGGAACGGATGATACCAGGACCGTGGTCCGCGAGGTTCTTTTTGGCCTGTCGGAGGCATGACGGGGTCGTATCATCGACCGGTCTATCCTCCGCTCTCAAGCCCATGGGGACCGCTGGACGATCTGAAGAGTCTGGGAGTCCCGGGGGACTCCAGTGGACAATGGAGACTTTCCTCTTGATGCCTTCAACCCTCACAACCGCCCCCCTCCGAGCATTCATCTTCGTGATTCTCGGTTTTGCCATCTCCTCCGGCCTTTCCGCGCACGGCCAGGATGAAGGGTCGCTCACCGAGCAGATCGAGGCGGCCATCGCCGACATGAGCTCCGGAGATCCCAGCGCGGTCTTCGGCGCGGCCAATGCTCTCTACGAGATCGGGGATGCCGTCGTCCCGGCGCTGCGCGCCCGGATCGGGACGGAAGAGGATCCGTGGGTCCTGCTGGGGTGCATCCGGGCCCTGGTCGACCTCGACGCAGTGAGGGACGTGTCCGGCCCCCTGCTGCGGCTGGCCGATCTGGAACAGGAGTCGGGGCTCAGGATTGCGGCCCTGGATGTGATCGCCATGCTGCCCAGGGAGCCCGGCCTGGAGGAAGGCATCTCCGACTTCCTGGATCGCACCTACGACCCGGCGGTCAAGGTCGCTCTGGCAAAGACCCTCTACCAAGTGGGAGACGCGGCCCATCGGAAGCGTGCCAGAGATGAGATGCACCAGATGCTTCAATCGGAGGAACGCTCGTATCGAGTTCTCGGCGCGTTGGCGCTGGCGGAGATCGGCGACTTCGATCGAGCCCGCCCGGTGCTGCTCGAGATCGAGCATGACCCCGGCCTGGAAGGCCGGCTGGCGAAGTCGTACCTGGAGCAGGAGAAGATCAACCGCTACTGGGAGAATCGGGAGACCCGCCGCTTCCGGGAGGGAGAGTCGACCAGGACCGGCGACTCGGAGGACAAGTTCGATCTGCTGCGCGAGATCATGGGCCTGATCAAGGCCGAGCACATCTACGGCGAGCGGTACCAGAGCAAGGAAGGCGAGGAGGACCTGCTGACCGCCGCGGCCAAGGGGATGCTCTCCTCTCTGGACCGGCACTCGACCTACTTCAGCCCAGAGGAGTATCAGAAGTGGCTGCTCGACCTGCAGCGCAACTACGCCGGCATCGGGGCGTACGTGAATACCGTCGGCGGTTTCTTCACCATCACGCGGCCGATCTACTCCGGACCCGCGTACCGCGCCGGGCTCAAGTCGGATGACCAGATTCTCTCGGTGGATGGTTGGGAAACCTACGAGAAGCCGCAACAGGAGGTCATCGACCGGCTGAAGTCCACACCCGGAACGGAAGTCGTCATCGAGGTGATGCGGAACGGATGGCGCAAGCCGAAGCTGTTCACCATCGTCCGGGAGACGATCAACATCCCTTCGGTCCGCTGGGAGCTCTTTCCGGGCGACATCGGTTACGTCGAGGTGGAGACCTTCGGCAACTCCACCCACGATGAGCTGCGCGTCGCTCTCGACGACCTGACGCGCAAGGGGGCCAGGGGCTTCATCCTCGACCTGCGGTACAACCCGGGCGGCTACCTGCGGGAAGCGATCAAGATGGCGGGCGAGTTCCTCGGGCCGGACCAGCTCGTGGTCTACACCGAGGGCCGGTCCGGTGAAAAGGACCGCCGGCTGTACAAGACCGAACCAGGCAGCCTCGGGCGCAAGGAGCCGATGGTGGTCCTGATCAACCATCGCAGCGCGTCCGCGTCGGAGATCGTCGCCGGCGCGCTCCACCATTACGATCGCGCCGAGCTGATCGGAATCAAGACGTTCGGCAAGGGCTCGGTCCAGAATCCATTCCCGCTGGAATCCCGCCGGTGCGAGCCGTTCGAAGACCGGAACCGCAACGGCATCCGCGATCCGGACGAGACGTACACGGACGAGGACCACGACGGGAAGTTCGACAGCAGCGCGATGTTCAAGCTGACGACGCAGCTCTACTACCTGCCGGACGGCGAGTCGATCCACACCCAGATCGATGGGGATGATCGGGTGGTGCATGAGGGCGGCATCCAGCCCGACGAGGAACTCGAGCTGGAGTTGACCGCGCCCTGGATGGCGGAGGAGCTGACCGACCTGACCGAGCGCCGGGTGTTCCGGGACTACCTGGAAGAGTATTTCCATAGCCGTCACTCCGCGGAGACGATCATGGAAGTCCTGGAACAGGTCGCTTCGGGCAAG
>JAZDLC010000049.1:0-2070 GCA_043802345.1 Planctomycetota bacterium
CGGTCGCCCTCGAAGTAGGTCCTCAGGACCTTGCGCTCCCAGCGCTCCCCTTCCACGTTGTCGGCGATCGACGCCATCTGCGGCGGCGTGAGGAGCTCGCGGCTCAGGCGATGCAGCGTCTCGCTCCGGATCTGGTAGCGGTGGGTCGTTCCCTCGGCGCGCATCCGCACCAAGCCGAGCTCCTGCAGCCGCGCCAGGTGATGCGAGACGGTCGGTTCCTTCAGGTGCAACTGCTCCGCCAGCTCGCCGACGCTCAGCTCCCGATTCGCCAGAAGCCCGATCAGCTTCAGCCGGCTCTCGTCTGCGAGCGCTTTCAGGAACTGCAGCAGCGTCTGGAACTCGTCGGGGTCCATAGTGCCTCCTTCGATCCATGACTAATTAGATGGACATCTAAGTAAGAATCTATCCACAGGCGGTACGGGAGTCAAGCGGGCATGGGAGGAGTCTGTGAGCGGGGGGGAGTCCTCACGGGCGGATCCGCTGATCGCGGCCCCGAGGTGGATGGCCGACTGCAGGCGCAGAGCCGCCTCCTCGATGGCCGAGGTTCCCCGAGACTTCTGGGTTGCCCGCAGGCAGGGGATCATGGCTACAATAAGCGTGCGCGTGGGAGAAATCGTGACAGGGGGAGGGAGCGCGGCACCGGAAGGGGAAGCGGCCTGACAGCCGATCGAGCCTTGTGACGGCTCGCGGAACGTCGACCCCGGAAGGAGAAAGGAACGAGCGGCGCATGACCACGACAACCGAGAGCATGTCGCTGGGTCGTAAAGTGATGGACTACTTCAAGGGGTTCGCCGTCCTCAAGGAGACTCGCAAGGAGTACTGGGGGCTCCAGGCGATCAACTTCCTCGACATGACGGCCTACTTCTCCCTCTACGGCATCGTCGTCGTCCTCCTGTCCGAGGACTTCGGGTTCAGCGACATCCAAGCCGGCTACATCTTCACTGCCTTCACGCTGGGAACGACGATCTGCCTCTGGTTTTCGGGGCTCTTCACCGACTGGCTCGGCATCCGGCGCACGATCTACCTTGCGATGGCTGCGCTGCTCGGCACGCGGCTGATTCTCATCTTGGCCGGGCTTCAGGAGGGTTTGCCCTACCGAGGCTACGTTGCGGCGGGTGCGATCATCCTGATGGCGCCGGGCATGGCCATGGTCCAGACCATGTTGCAGGCGGCCAACCGCCGCTTCACGACCGCGCGCTCCCGGGGTCCCGGCTTCAATCTCTGGTACCTGTTCATGAACGTGGGGGCCGCGTGCGGCGGCTTCCTGATCGACTTCGTGCGCAAGAACCTCGGCCTACCCAATACCTACATCCTCTTCTTCTCGATCTTCTCCGCCCTGGCCTGCGTCGTGATCGCCTTCTTCGTGATCCGCCGCGAGGATCAGCTCTACGGACCGGGCGAAGCGGTCGACGAGCGGCCACCCGAGAAGAAAAAGAAGCCCTGGCAGATCGCCTGGTCCGTGGTGAGCCATCCGATCTTCTGGCGCTTCATGGTGCTGGTCGTCCTGCTGCTGGGCGTGCGCGCCGTCTTCCTCTACCTCCACTTGCTCTACCCCAAGTTCTGGCTGCGGGTGATCGGGCCGGAAGCAGCCATCGGCACGCTGCAGGCCGTCAATCCGATCCTAGTGATCATCGGGCTGATCCTGTTCGTGCCCGTTCTCCACCGCTTCAGCGTATACGCGATGCTGACCTACGGCGCGATCATCTCGGCTCTGTCGATGTTCGTGATGGCCATTCCCTCCTACGGCCAGACGACCTACACCATCACGCTGCTGTCGCTGATCGTGCTCACCGTCGGCGAGATCATCTGGTCGCCCCGGCTCCAGGAATACACCGCCGCGATCGCGCCCAAGGGGCAGGAGGGCACCTACCTTGGTCTCTCCCTGTTTCCCTGGTTCTTCGCCAAGGGAGCGGTGAGCTTCCTGTCGGGCCACATGCTGGCACGGTGGATTCCGGAGTTCCCCGCGGGGGAGCCGCTGCTGCGAGATCGCCTCGCGGCCGGCCAGGTCGCGTTCTGGCAGTCGCCGAGCGCGCTCTTCATCATCCTGGGCATCGTGGCGCTCGCCGGACC
>JAZDLC010000050.1:0-2715 GCA_043802345.1 Planctomycetota bacterium
TCCCGGCGCGGCGCTGGTGGGGGAGGATCCCAGCTTCGAGGGCGAGCGGGTCTACGGCTGGACCCACGTGAGTACTGGGAGTAACGCCACGTTCCCCGGCGGCACCGTGCGGGCCAAGATCCACCTGGACGGGATCATCAGCAGGCCGACCATTTATCTGGACGATGAGATGATTCTCAAAGACGGGAAGTTTCAGGGCGAGTTTGCTTGAAACCGGGGGACGAATCCGGTATCTGTATTGCGTAAGTGAGATGACTTTGTCGGGTTTCAATCCAACACACACTTCCGGAGGATGCCTGCCATGAAAGCCTTAGTGCTCACAGCTCCGAGCAAGTTCGAGTTCAAGGACGTCCCGCAGCCTGTGCCAGGAGATGACGAGGTCCTGGTTCGGGTGAAGGCGGTTGGAATCTGCGGCTCCGACGTCCATGGTTACACCGGGTTCAGCGGCCGCCGCATTCCGCCGATCATCATGGGACACGAGGCCTCGGGGATCGTCGAAGCGGTCGGGAAGAACGCCAGGAACGTTGCCGTGGGCGAGCGCATTACCTTTGACTCGACCGTGTACTGCAACCAGTGCGTGTGGTGCCGGCTGGGCCGCGTAAATATGTGCGAGAGCCGCACGATCCTCGGGGTCTCTAACCCCGCCTTTCGGCGGGACGGCTGTATGGCTGAGTACGTGGTGATGCCGTGGTGGATCACGTACAAGCTGCCGGATGCGGTCTCATTCGAAGAAGCGGCGCTGGTCGAGCCGGCGGGCGTGAGCATGCACGCGGCACGGATCACGCCGACTGACGTGAACGATATCGTCGCGGTGGTGGGCGCAGGGCCGATCGGCATCTTCGCCGTCCAGGCGCTCAAGGTGAAAGGCGCGGGGAAGGTCATCGCGCTGGACGTGCGAGAGGAGCGACTGGCCTTCGCGCGTCAGCTCGGCGCGGATATCACCATCAATCCGAGCTCCTGCGACGTGGTCGAGGAGCTGAAGCGGGTCGTGGGCCGGCCGGACGTGGATGCGGTCCTCGAGGCGGTGGGCATGCCGCAGGCCGTGGATCTCGCTTTCAAGATCGTGAAGCGGGGCGGGAACCTCACGCTCATAGGCAACGTGACCCCACAAGTCACCGTGAACCTGCAGGACCTGATCATGCGCGAGCTGAACATCCGCGGCTCCTTCGCCATCGCGGGCGAGTACCGGGCCGTGCTGGACCTGATGGCCCAGGGCCGCATCCAGGTCAAGCCGCTCATCAGCAAGACCCTGCCGCTGTCCGAGGGGCAGGCGGCCTTCGACACCCTGCACAAAGGCGACCCGAAGCTCTTCAAGATCGTGATGCATCCGTAAGAAGCGTGCGTGGGGGCGCGCCCTGATTTCCACCATTCTGGGTCTTGCGGGAGTGGAGACGAAGACCCTGCCGGTCGTGGTCTACAGCCTCATGACGTTTGACTACCTCGACCGGGGTCGCATCTACAGCTCGTCCACGCTCGTCGTGTTCTTGGCGAGCATCAGGATTCTGCTTCCGCAGCGGCAGCCACTCCACGGGTTCACGATGTCATCACGTGGAGCAACATGAGATAGTCCGCGAGGTGCCTGGTGATGAGGAAATTCCGCCGGACGTGCTCTCGGGCGATGCGGCCGATGCGCGTCGCCGCCTCGGGATTGTTGAGGAGGTAGCGAATCCGATAGGCCGCCCCCTCGACGGAATTCACCGTGTAGCCGGTGAGATCGTAGAGGATCTGGACTGTGATGCCCCCCGCCGTGCCGCCGATGACAGGCTTGCCCTTCCACATCGCCTCGGCCACGGTGAGGCCGAATCCCTCCCGCGTAGACTTCTGAAGGACCACCGTTGCCGCCTGCTGGAGCGCATTGATCTCCAGGTGCGCATCGGGTGGAAGCTCCAGGACGTGGGTGTCCGCATCGCGTCCCGCGGCCTCCCGTACTTCGGCCAGGACGATCTTCCCCTCGGGATCGTCGGCCGCGCCGCCCCCCGCCAGGACCAGGCGGCAGTCGCTGCGCCGCTTGACCATCCGGTAGGCATTGATCACTCCCACGGGATCTTTGAAACGATCGAATCGCGAAACCTGGAGGAGGATCGGCTTGTTCTGAGGGATGCCCAGGCGGCTCAGGATCCCGGTCACCTCCCGATCCGACAAGTCCCGGTTCTTGTCACTCAGCGGATCGATGGACGGATAGATGAGGTACTGGGGGATGGAGAGCCGTTGGGCGAACTTGGGCAGCGAGAACACGGCGGCATCGTACTTTTCCACGAATTGCCGGAGGAAATTCCATACTCGCCGCTGGGGACGCGAAGCGTCAATGTGGCAGCGCCAGACCCAACGGCCGCAAGTGTTCCTCGCCAGAACCAGGGCGGCCGGCTGGGGATCGTGGACCAGGATGAGGTCGGCCCGGAGGGACAGCCTCTTCGCGTTCTGCCGGTTGCACTCCAGGAAGGTCTCCAACATCTCATCGGTGATGACCTGCTCCTCCCCCTGGAGGGCGTTGTGGAATGTCTTGGTCACGCGGAAGAACTCTGGGTCCCCCTCGATGGCCTCCCACGACGTCGTGATCCCAAGATCGTTCATCAAAGGTACGAGGCGCATCAGGATCTCCGCTACGCCTCCGCCCTGGCGGGTGGAGTTGACGTGGAGGAACGACCGGCCCTGCACCTTCTCGCTCAAGCGGTAGAGGAACTCCACGGTGCCCGGCGGGGCAACGTCCCGGTAAGC
>JAZDLC010000051.1:0-6039 GCA_043802345.1 Planctomycetota bacterium
GTCGGCCGCGACCGGCGGCCAGGTGAGCTTCACTATCAATCCGGGACCGCTGCATGCCGGCGCCGACTATTTCGTCCTCGGTTCGATCAGCGGCACCGACCCCGGCATGACCTTGGGTGGCGGCCTTGTCGTGCCGCTGAACTATGACGCGTTCATGCTGGTGGCGCTCAATCTGGCCAACACGGTGGTCTTCCCCGGCTTCATCGGCACGCTGGACGGCACAGGAAGCGGCGCGGCGCTCTTCGACACCTTGGGTCCCTTCAATCCGTCAATTGTCGGGATCCAGCTCAGCTTCGCGACCCTCGTCAGAAGCACCGCCTCTTCTCACTGGGCCTGGGCTTCCAACCCCTACACCGTGACAACCGTCCCGTAGCGCGCCAGAGCGTATCGATCGAAGACAGGAAGAATGATTGGCTCTCGCAAAGGCGCAAAGATCGCAGAGAATGGATGAGAATGAGATTGGCCGGGAGGCGGATCACCAATGTCCACAAGCAGCAGCTTTCAATGGCCTCCCACAATAGAGAACCTTGGCGATCTTGGCGGCTTGGCGAGAGAAGATCTGGATTCGAACCAGTCCGTGCACCAGACGGCACACACTACGCTTCAGCCGCTAGTGATCGTATCGATCGCCTGGGAGAGGCGCGCTTCGTCCACCTGCAGGAACCGCAGCACGCCTTCCTTGTCGACCAGCAGGAATGCAGGGGGGAGGTGCACGCGCAGGGCGTCGGTGAGCCGGCCGTCGGGGTCGGGGAGCGATGGCCAGCCCGGCTTCTCTTCATCGAGAAAGCGGCTCAGCGTCTGCTCGTCCGTGTTCGCGGCGATGCCGACGATGGCGAGTTCCTGCTCGGGATGGTGGTCCCGGATCCAGCGCAGGACGGAGAAGCACTCCCAGGTCTCGGGCATCGCGGGACGGTAGACGACGATCAGCACGGCGCGGCGGCCGGGTTCGCTCGACGAAGGAGAGCCGGCGCCGGTGGGGGTTCCGGGCAGGGGCGCCTGCTTGCCCACGATGCCCGCCTGCCAGCGCGGGATGAGCTCCGCGGATGACTCAACCTTGCCGGCCAGCTCCACGGTCTCTTCGCCCCGCAGCACCACCAGCTTCAGCTCGTGGCCGGCGCGCAGGGGGCCGAGGGCGCGTCCGAGATGAGGTGGGCTCGGGACTGCCGTTCCGTTGATGCTCACGATGAGATCGCCGGGCTGAAGACCTGCCTTCTGCAGGGAGGAAGTCTCGTAGACATACGTCACTCGCGCCCCCTGCTCCTCGAACACCCAGCGAAAGCCTGGATGCGGCGGCACTTCGGAGTGCCGCCAGGAGACCGTCTCGCAATAGGGTGACGTCCGTGAGGTTTCGAGGAACCTGATCTTCTCGGCGAGCTGATTCCGGACTGCCGTGATCGTCTCGTCCAGACGCACGAGGTGCTCGTCGGAGAGCCGGTCCCTTGCCATGGAGCGGATCTTCGTCCCAAGCACGGCGCGCACCCCCTGCCCGTTGTCGAACGCCTCGATCACGACCACCCCCTGGGAGCGCAGGAAAGTGATGGTCCAGGCGCCCTGGGCCTCGGCCCGCCGCATGGCGTGGTAGACCCGCAGGCGCACGTCGCGGCCCGCATCAGGACCCCCCAGTTCCTCGAGCGCGGAGTCCTCGTAGATCGTGACCCTGGCCTCCTCGCCCATCGCGCCCTCGACCTGGCGGACGACCTGCTCCTCCGCGCCCGTCCGCGTTTCCGGGTGGAACAGGAGCAGCTCGGGCGCTTTCGCGGTCTGCCCGAATGCCGGAGCCTGCGGCGCGGGCAGGAGCGCGATTGCGATCAGCAGGAGTCGGAGCATGGCGCCATGATGGGTCGGAACCGGGTCTGTTGCAACAAGCTGGTTCGGTCACTGTCACTCGAACAACGGGCCGAGATACGGAGTCAGGAAAACTCCACCTCAGCTCACTTGCTCTGCCTCCTGATCGGGTGAGTTGAGGTGGGATTGTCCTGACTCCGTATCCGGTCAGGGCGCGATGGTCCCGAACCGGTTGCCGGAGAAGGTGTTGTCGCCCGCGATGGAGTGGTCGTAGAGGTCGTACTCGCCGCTCTTCTTCACCCGGTTGCAGGACAGGAGATTGCCTCGTGCGGAGGCCTCGACGCTGACTCCCAGGGTGGCTGATCGCTGGATGATATTGCCGCACAGCGTGCCGTCGAGGGCCTCGTCCGTGAGCTGTACTCCGATCGAGCCCGTCCGCCGGATACGGTTGCGCGAAATCAGGATTCCGGTCCCCTCGCAGATGATCCCCTCGGCGCCCGTCCGTACGATCCGGTTCGACTCGATCACATGATCAGTGCCTCCGACGATGATGCCGCTGTCGAGTCCGGTCCGTTGAATCGTATTCCCGAGAAGCGTACAGCGTCGCGAGGAGGGCGCGATGGCGATCGCGTCCCAGTGCGCGCCCAGCACGCGGTTTCCCATCAGCAGGCAATCGCTGACCGCGATCGCCCCGGTTCCGAGCATGATGCCGTAGCGATCCGATTGCTCGACCCGGTTGTCCTCGAGGGTGTTGAGATCGCCGAGCACATGAATTCCGGACCGGCCGCATCCGCTCGCGCGGCAGCGGGTGATGTAGCAATCGTCGGCCTCCAGGTAGATGCCGTTATCACCAATGTCCCGCGCCCGGCAACCTTCCATCCGGGTGCCGTCCGCGCTGATCACGAAACCGTCCACCGACGCGTTCCGAACGACCAGGTTCTTCAGCACGATTCCGGTGGAAGCCATCACCCGCAGCCCCACTCCGGCGCCGCCGGCGTCGATGATGACACGGCTCCCGCGCCTGGCCCGGAGTGTGACGCCGAGCTTGCCGGTCACCAGGATGGTCTCGCTGTAGACGCCGTTCGAAATCTCGACCACGTCGTCCTGGAGCGCGGCGTTGACCGCGCTCTGGATCGAGGAGAAGTCCCTGGGAACTCGCAGCCTGGCCGCTCCGGCCAGTGAAGCGGTCAGCACATAGCACAGCAAAGTCAGGGCCAGCGTCTTCATGGTTCGAATCTCCTGGGGATCGAATGCGGTTCAGCCCCTTCGGGCGCGCGAACAGGCGGTGATCCCACGCAGAAAACCAGGCCGGGCGGCGGAATCGGGTCCATCCAACGATTTCGGCCGGTCCCCGAGTACCCCTTCTCCAGCGACCTTGGGCCGGCGCGGCGGCAGCCTGTCATTGGTGAAGGAAACCCGGTTCGGCGGCTGGGCCGTTACTCGAACAACGGGCCGGGTTTGCCGCAGACCGCGTCGATGCGGCCTTCACCGTCGAGGCGCAGGAAACAGGGAGTGTTCCAGATGCGGAGCGATGAGGCGAGGGAGACGCCTTCATCGTCGCGCGGCTCGTGGCGGATCGGGAAGTCGAGCGCGTACTCCTTGACGCCGCGCTGGACCTGGTCGAAGCGCCGGGCGTCCTGGTCGATGAGGATGCCGACCACGATGGGAGAGTTTTCGGTGGCCTTCGCGCGCAGCCGCTTCAGGGACTCGAACGCCAGGAAGCGCGGCGTGATGGGTCGGAACCGGGTCTGTTTCAATTTCCGTCGATGTCTCCGGCGCGAGTGTCGGCGACTGGTGGGCCCTGGCTCTTGGAACAGCCGTCGGTGCAGGAGTCGGTGGCTCTATTGGTGGGTGTCCTGTGGACGTGGTTCCGATCGTGCCGATTGTGATCATGGGACAGCTCCCCGTCCAACCACTGACGTTCCCAGCGACCGTCAACCTCATGCCAGGTGTCAGCCTCGGGATTCAGGCCATCACCAAGGACGCGGGCACCTACACCTTCGACAGCTCGAACACGGAGATCGTCCACGTTCCCTGAGATACGGAGTCAGGACGATTCCACCTCAACTCACTTGCTCTGACTCCGGATCGTCGTCCGCAGCGTGACCGGGCCGAGCAGGCCGGAGCTCTCGAGCGGTGAATCCTGGCCGTAGAACCTGGCGGGGGCGAAGGTGTAGCGGCCGGCGGGCCAGCTCTTGCCTCCCAGCAGTCCCCCTGGGAACGAGAGTTCCCGGACGTTGCGGTCGGGCTCCTGCTCGTCACCGATGAGCCGGTTCACCCAGAGGTTGACGACCTCGATCTCCAGTTGATTGTCCTGGGGCCGAACGGCATCGGTGATTTCAACGGAGAACGGCGCCGTCCAGACCACCCCCAGATCCTTGCTGTTGAGCCGGACACGGGCGAGGTTCTTCACCTGTCCCAGGTCGAGGTGCAGGCGTTGCCGGCCGCCACCCGGCGGACGGGGACTTTCCGGCAGATCGAAGCTCTGGCGATAGACCGCCGTGCCCGAGTAGTAGCGGATGCCCGGATCAGCGGAGTCCGACCAGTCGGCCAGCTCGTCGAAGGTGCAGCTCGCGGGACCACCCCACTTTGGATCGAACGAGACCTGCCACGGTCCCGTGAGTCGGGCCAGTTCCTCAGCATGCGGGAAGTTGCTTTCGCCCGGGGCGGGACTCGCGACCTCGTCCCCGCCTCTCGGGAAGATCACGAAGAAGCTCTGGAACGGTTCGAAGCGCATCGGGATCGTGGTCCGGCCATCCCGGATCGTGAAATTGGGAAGCGGTCGCGTCGCGCCGCTCTGAGGATCCCACAGCTCCGGCGCGGCGTGATCGACGCGGAAGGTGCAGTCAGCCTCCAGTTGCCGGTCGACCTTGCTCGCCACGAAGTAGAGGTCGCATGAATCGGTCCTGCGGTGGGTGTACCGGATCGGGCCGGTGGCGGTGAAGTCCTCCGGGACTCCCATCTGTTCCAGCAGGGAGGCCGTGGCGAGGTACGGCGGATAGAGCTCCTGCACCAGCGAGGGCGCGGTGACCGCGGCGCTGACCTGGTACTCCCCGCCAGAGACGATCCGCCCCTTGCCGAACGGATGCGCGGTGCCTTGATCGGGCGGCTCCAGGCCGCCCCAGAGTTTCCGGGCCTTCTCCCTGACAGCTTGGTTGCACTCCGGAGAACCGCTCAGGCTGGGCGAACTCGTGGGAGGCGAGCCGACCACCGTCGCCCCGGCCCTGACGAGGAGTTCGATCCCGGCGAGCAGCTCGGGGGTCATGGTCTTGAACGCCGGCAGGACCAGCAGGCGGTACGAGGTACCGCCTTTGAAGACGATCCGGCCGTCCCGCACCTCGGCCCTGTCGAGGAGGATGCCGGGCGAACAGCCGTCGCAGCCGTACCCCCTCCGGTCGGGGAGCATGTCGTCGCCAACCAGCGCCGAGACCGGGGGACGGAAGACCTGCGGGGCTCCTTCCGGGGTCAGATAGAGGATGTCGGCGACGGCCGTGCCCTGCCGGAGCAGGTACTGGCAGCGGCTGACATAGCGGTGATACTCCGAGACCATGGGCCACCAGGTCTGCCCGCGGTCCCAGTGCACCCCGAAGCGCCCCATGGTCATTCCGGGACGGACTGCCGCGCCGAGAGGCTTGTGCGCAAAGGTGTGATAGACGAAGCGGTTGATGCCGAGGCAGAAGGCCCAGTCCCCCTGGTTCTTCATCGAGCCCGGATATTGCTGGAACGCCTCGGTGGAAAGCGCGGTGAAGGCCTCCGCGGCCACGATGGGACGGCCCATCGTGTGGGCGATCGAAGTCGCCTCGAAGCAGCTATAGGCGGTGTCGAAACCGAAGCCATCACTCCAGAACTCGCACATCGGCACGTCGGCCACCGCGCCCAGGTCGAGATCGGCAGTCGGGTTCATGTCGTACGGCTCGATGGAGAGGCCGAAGCCGTGCCGGCGACCCAGCTCCTTGAAGCGCCCGGCGTGGTTCTCGAGCACCAGCTCCTGGGCCGTCGTGCGCATGTCAAAGAGGAAGCGCTCGCTCATTTCCAGGCTGCCGACGATCTGCCCGGTGTAGGTGGGAAGGAAGAACAGGGGGTCGTAGCCGCGGCGGCGGCGAAACTCCTCGCGGAACTTCGCGGTCCAGTTCTGCGCGCCCATCTCCCAGCTATCGATGTGCAGCATCGTCCAGCCGCGCCCCGGCTGGCGCGGTCCGACCCGCTTCAGCAGCGCACCGATGTACTGCTCGAAGTGCGCGTCGAGCGCGTCGG
>JAZDLC010000052.1:0-8432 GCA_043802345.1 Planctomycetota bacterium
GATGCTGCGCCTGAACCGGCGCGCCGTGAACCTGCTGCTGGGCGACCTGCGCGTCTACTGGTCGGAGAAGACTCGCAAGGCGTGCCACCGCAATGTGATGTCGATCTACAACCTGGTCAAGCTGTACGACACGCCGGTCTCAGGCGTGGATCGCCTCTCCGACGCGAAGTACGGCGTCACCTTCTTCTGCTGCGACGGCGGCGAATACCTCTACGACGCCGATCAGGACCAGGTCTCCTGCACCCTTCACGGCAACCGCCAGGGGCCGCGCCAGGACGTCCCGCAGAGCGGCAAGTCCTCGTTCGCGGCCTTCATGGAGAGTGTTGACGAGGTCGTCGCGACCCTGCGCTTCAGTCAGGACAGTCTGATCGCCACGGTGGAGATCCAGCGATCCGAGTGACAGGTTCGGCCGCGAAGTGGGGCGGCGGTCCCCCCCCCCCGCAACAGAACACGCGGCCCCCCGGCCGTGCCGGAGGGCCGCGTGGGAGTGTGCGTGACTCCTCGCTACAGCGACTCGAGGATCAGGGCGATTCCCTGGCCGCCGCCGATGCACATGGTCGAGAGGCCGTACCGCTGCTTGTTGCGGCGCAGCGCGTAGGCGCAGGTCAGGGTCAGGATGGCGCCGGTGGCGCCGAGGGGGTGTCCCAGGGCAATGGCGCTGCCGTAGGGATTCACCTTCTCGGGGTCGATGCCCATTTCCTTGAAGTCATGGACGCAGGCAAGAGCCTGGGGGGCGAAGGCTTCGTTGAGCTCGACATGGTCGAGGTCGCTCCCCTTGATCCCGGCGCGCTTCAGCGCCTGCTGGGTGGCGGGGACCGGGCCCCAACCCATTATGCCTGAGTCGCACGCGGCCACGCCCATGCCGATCAACCGGGCCAGCGGGCGGAGATCATGCTTCTCCGCGTCCTTTTCCCGGGCGATCACCATCGCCGCCCCGCCGTCGACTACCGCGCTGGCGTTGCCGGCGGTGATGACGCCGCCCGCCTCAAAGGCGGGATAGAGGCGCGACATCTTCGCCAGGCTGATGTCGTCCATGATGTGGGTGTCGTGCTTCACCTCGATCGGTGCGGCCGCGCCGTCGGTCTGGACCATCACCGGCTCGATCTCCTCGGCGAAGTGACCGGCGTCACGAGCCGCCTTGGCGTTCATGTGAGAACGGAAGCCGAATTCGTCAGCCTGTTCGCGGGTAACCTTGTAGCGCCTCCCCAGCTCCTCGGCCGTGTTCGCCATCGACGTCCGCGCGGACGGGTCGTACAAGCTCATCAGCAGCATGTCCTGGAGTTGAGTTCCGGGGGGGAGCCCGCCGATGTCGCATGGGCCGTACTTCTGCACCGCCGCGCCGACCTTCTTGCCGCGGTAGTTGTACAGGCAGAAGGGGTACTGCATGCTCTCGGCCCCGCCGACGACCATGAAGGGCCGATCCACGTCGTAGCGCAGGCCGGACAGCATCATGTCGGCGCCGACGCAAATCGCCTCCGCGCCGCTGCCGCAGATTCGCGCCACGGTCAAGGCCGGCACGTCGTTGCCGAGGCCGCCCCGCCAGGCCATTCCCTGGGCGCCGTAGATCGAGTCGCGGTGGCTGTGCTGCGCCATCCCCATGACGGTGTGGCCGATCAGCGACTTGTCAACGGGAGTGTGCTTCAGCGTGGCCTTGATCGCCAGGCCGCCGAGCTGCGTGGTGCTGAAGCGGGAGAAGAGCCCCGGCTCCTGGTTCTTGATGAGGATGTCCGGGCGCGGAGTGCGCCGGGCACCATCGAGGATCACAACTGAGTCTTTGCCGGCCATGATCACTTCCTCCTACTCGTGCAGGAACGCGGCGGGCGTCCGCGGACCGTTCTGGATGAAATTGGTGAGACCGATGTTCATGTCGACGGTCTCCTTGCATTGCGCGAATCCGTCCGCCTCGATCGCGAGACCTTCGGCGAGCGGCTTGGCCAGTCCCCTTCGGAGCACGTCCACCAGAATCGCGTCGATCGTCAGCGAGCGGTGGCCGATGTCGACCGAGGGCAGTTTGTCGGGGACCTTGACCGGGCCGGTGCTGACCGGTGCCAGCTTCACCTCGCCGGCGAGGTGCTTGGCGATCAGTTCCTTCGCCCCGGCGATCACATCCTTCACCGGTTCGCCAGAAGCCCAGCCCCATTCACACGCTTCTTTCGCGCCGACCGGGCGGCCGGTGCGGAGAAGGTCAATGGCGCGCTCGGCCCCGATCAGTCTCGGCAGCCGCTGGGTGCCGCCGTACCCCGGAATCAGGCCGAGGTTGACTTCCGGCTGGCCGAGCATGAGCTTCGGGCCGACGACCCGCGCGTGGCAGGCCATCGAGAACTCCGCTCCACCGCCGAGGACCGGTCCATTGAGGGCCGCGACGACCGGCTTCTTGAACTTCTCCATCATCTCCTGGACCGGGTGGGCGTGCAGACAGGTTCCGCGGCATTCCTCGGGGGTCTTCAGCGCGGCCAGTCCGTTGATGTCGGCGCCGGCGAGAGCTCCGTTGGAGCTGGTGAAAACGACCCCCTTGACCTCTTCGTCCGCGGCCAGCTGAGAGAAGGCATCCTTGATCTCGTCAATCGTCTTTCTCGAGAGGGCGTTCATCGACTCGGGACGCCAGACCTGCAAGATGGCGATGCCGCCATCCTTCTCCAACTTGAGGTTGCGCCAGAACTTGGCGTACCTCTTGTCGGCGATGCTCGGCGGAACACAGAAGCCGGGGTGGGCGGAGGCGAACTTGGTGCAAAGTTCATGCACCTTGTCGGCTCCCATTTCCTCGGCCAGATCGAGCAGCCCCTGCTTGAAGCCCAGCGCCATGCTGGTCATCCAGTTGAGGTCGGTGGGGCTGCAGATGTCGTTGTCGACGACGAAGTAGGTTCTCGCCAGGAGCACCGCCAGGATCCGGTCGAGGACCTTCTTGGCGGTCGCCTCATCGTGGCTCGGGTCACCGGGGTTGTTCCGGTCGTGCCAGGCCTTGTTCCCCTGCTTGGTGAGGATTGCGGGCGCCTTGAACCACTCCGTTCCGGTGTCCGCTTCCAGCATCAGCTCCTGGCAGTGCGCGGTGAGCAGGTTCCCTTTCGTGCCGTCCATGACGTTGAACGGTCCACCGCCGCCGACGGCGTCATTGACGATCTTGTCGACCTGCGCGGGAGTGGCGATCCCCTCCTCGACGATGCGCGCGGCCTCCGAAATGTAGTTGCAGAAGATGTCGTCCGCGGCGAAGCAGGGAACGTCCGCCGTGATCAGCGGGACCTTCCCCATCATCTCCATCGTCTTGATCATCTTCTTGTCGTACTCCTCGTGGCCGGAGAGCACGATTTCGATCGGCAGCGAGCGCCACGCCGGGAAGAAGGGGTGGTTGACGAAGCAGCGCTCGGGGTGCTTCGTCCTGGCAGCGATCTTGGCCCGCGGGAGGCCGGAAGTGGCGAAGCCGATCAGGCAGTCGGGGCGGACCACCTCTTCCAGCTCCTTCAGGATCGCCTGCTTGATGTTCAGGTCTTCCGAGGCGGCCTCGAGAACGTAGTCGCAGTCCGCGAAGTCCTTGAGGTCCATCGTCGGGATCAGCGCCTCTTCGACCGCCTTGGCGGCTTTCGGAGCCAGCTTCCCGCGGACCACGCCCTTGCCGACGTACCCCTTGATGCGCGCCATGCCGGCGTCGAGCGCCTCCTTCTTGACGTCCAGCAGGTAGACCTTGGCGCCTGGCTGACGCGCGATAGCAGAAACGAACCCGTACGCGAGATCAGGCCCGATGGCTCCCGATCCGATGACACCGACAATCATTACCAAGCTCCTTTGAACTGAACCTGACCAGGAATGACCCAGCAGGGCACGCCACTCTACGTCTTTCGGTCGAATCAGCCTGGGTGGAGGTGCCGAGACGCCGCCGCGGTGGGCAACCAGTGTGGGTGCACTGCCCCAAGAATACGAACTTGCACCCGTTCCAACCAGCGCGTTCGGCAACCGGCGTCAACAGGGCGCCGCATTTCACCTCCGGCTTCCTGAACCGGCCCTTGAGGCAAGATAATATGGTCTAGACTGGGGGTGATTGTTCGCGCTGTGGGCTGGTGTCCCTGGCGGCCTTGCGACTCAATCCCTGCGTTCTGCCCGATTTGTAGCGGCCGGGTCGGAGTCCGATTCTTCCTTCGGATCGACTCCGAGTCCGATTCCGACCCGGGCCCTGATTTCTTCAACGGCGTTTTGGACCTCAGGTAGCATCCGCCCCATGCCGCTGATTCGTCTTCATGATCTTGATCTTGGCTACGGTGGGCCGCTGCTGCTGGAAGGCGGCCGCCTGATCATCGAGCGGCAGCAGCGGATCGGCGTGGTGGGGCGCAACGGCGCCGGCAAGTCGACCCTGCTGAAGGCGATCGCCGGCGTGGAAGAGCCGCTCGGGGGCACGATTACTCACGAGGATGGAACTCGCATCGCGCTCCTCGATCAACAGGTGCCGGCCCTGATGGAGGGTTCCATCTTCGATCAGGTCGCCCGCGGGCTCCAGCAGTGGGGCGACCTGCTTCGGCGCCACCATGCGGTTTCCGTCGAACTGTCGGAAAGGAGCGACCCCAGCCTGCTGAAGGAACTCGACCGGCTGCAGCATGAGCTGGAGAATGACGGCGGATGGTCCATGCATCAGCGCGTGGAACAGGTTCTGTCACGCATGGAACTTGATCCCGACGCGGTTGCCGACAATCTCTCCGCGGGCCTCAAGCGGCGCATCCTGTTGGCGCGCGCACTGGTGACGCAGCCGGATGTACTGCTGCTCGACGAGCCGACGAACCACCTCGACCTGGAGGGGATCACCTGGATCGAGGGGTTTCTCGATCGGTTCGAGGGAACGCTGCTGTTCATCACTCACGACCGGGCCCTGCTGCGGAAGCTGGCCACGCGCATCGTGCTGATCGATCGCGCGGCCCTGAAGGCGTACGACTGCGACTACGACACCTTCCTCGGGCGCCATGAGGCCGACCTGGAGGCGGAGGCGGCGGAGTTCGCCGAGCGGGATCGTCTGCGCGCGCAGGAAGAGGCCTGGGCAAAGCAGGGCGTGAAGGCGCGCCGCACCCGGTCGCAGGGACGTCTGAAAGCGCTGGAGAAGCTGCGCGAGGAGCGGACCGAGCGGCGCAAGCGCGTCGGGACGGTCAGGATGCGCGTCCAGGAGGCGGAGCGGTCCGGCCGGCTGGTGATCGAGGCGCTCGGGGTGAGCCACGAGTGGGACGGCAAGGTCGTCCTCTCTGACTTCTCCTCGCTCGTGATGCGTGGCGACCGGATCGGCATCATGGGCCGAAACGGAGCGGGCAAGACCACTTTGCTGCGCATCCTGTTGAAGGAGCTGGCGCCGACCGCCGGCACCGTTCGCCACGGCACCAGGCTCGAGAGCGCTTACTTCGACCAGCTCCACCGGACGCTGGACGAGGACCTTTCCCTGCGCAAAAGCGTCGCCGAGGGGGGCGACATGATCGAGTGCGGCACGGGGCGCCGGCATGTGGTCGGCTACCTCCAGAGCTTCCTGTTCGACAGGGAGCGGCTGGACACGAAGGTCAGGTATCTGTCGGGCGGCGAACGGAACCGCCTGCTGCTCGCCCGGCTGTTCGCCAAGCCCTCCAACGTGCTGGTGCTGGACGAGCCGACCAACGACCTCGACGCCGAGACCCTCGAACTCCTCGAGCAGCTCCTGATCGAGTATCAGGGCACCGTGCTGCTGGTGAGCCACGACCGCGAGTTCCTGAACAACGTGGTCACCTCCACCTTCGTTCTGGAGGGGGAGGGGAAGGTGGGTGAGTACTGCGGCGGGTATGACGACTGGCTCCTGCAGCGGAAGGAGCCGGAGGAGAAGCGGCCGGCCCGCGCGAAGAAGGAGCAACCGGCGGCGAAGAAGTCGACCGGCCCCCGCCGCAGGACCTACAAGGAGATGCTGGAGTACCAGGAGATCCCGGGCCGGATCGAGGCGCTGGAAGAGGAGGAGGAACAAATCCACGCCGCCATGTCCGCCGACGGCTTCTACCGCAGCGATCCGGAAGAGATCCGCCGCCTCACCAGCCGCCTGCCGGTCCTGAAGCAGGAGTTGGAAGCGGCCTACGAGCGGTGGGCCGAGCTGGACGAACTGGCCGAGTAGGCGCCCGCGGCCTCCCTGGTCACAGGATAAAATCTGTCGAGAGGAAGGCCGACATGCGCTCCCGGGTGATGGTCGAGATCAGTTTCTTGTTCAGTTCCGTCTCCTTGGCCGCCACCAGGGTGCGGATCGCGAAGACCCGCAAGGCATCGCTGACCGACAGCGTTCCCTCCGCCGAGTCCTTGCGTCCCGTGAAAGGAAAAGTGTCGGGACCCCGCTGACACTGGCAGTTGAGGTTCACCCGGCACACCTGGTTTACAAGCGGGTCGATCATGGTGGCGATGATGGCCGGATCCTGGCCGAACACGCTCACCTGCTGACCGAAGTTCGATTGTGTCACGTATTCCAGGGGCTCCGCGTTGTTGGTGAACGGAACGATCGGCACCACCGGACCGAACTGTTCCTCCCGGTAGATGCGCATCGTGGCGTCCACCGGGGAAACCACCGTCGGTCCAACCAGCGTGGCGGTGGACTTTCCTCCTCCCTTGTTGATGACCCGCGCCCCCCTTTTGACCGCATCCGCAACCAGTTCACGCAAGTATCCGGGCTTCCCCTCCTCGGGCAACGGAGTGATCTTCACCCCCTCATCCCAGGGCATTCCCGTCTTCAGGGCATCAACGGCGGAGCAGAACTTTGCCGCGAATCCGTCCAGGATGTCCCGGTGTACAAAGAGAATCTTGAGGGCCGTGCAACGCTGTCCGTTGAACGACAGACTGCCGAGGACGCACTCCTTGACGGCCGCCTCGACATCCGCATCCTTGAGAACGATCGCCGCGTTCTTGGCATCGAGCCCCAGCACGCATCGCAACCGGTGTGGCCGAGGATGCTGGCTCTTGAGCAGGTCGGCCACCTTGCTGGAACCGATGAAGGCGAGAACGTCGACATCGCCGGAGGTCATCATCGGTCCGATGATCTTGCGCCCCTCGCCGTAGACCGTGTTGACGACTCCCGGCGGGAAGGACTCGGCGAAGGGTTTCAGCAGGGGCCGGTGGAGCAGTACACCGAATTTCGGGGGTTTGAAGACCACCGTGTTTCCCATGATCAGGGCGGGAATGAGCGTGGTGAAGGTCTCGTTGAGCGGGTAGTTGAAGGGGCCCATGCAGAGAACAACGCCCAGGGGAGCCCGGCGGATCTGTGCGATGATTCCCGCTTCGATCACCAGCCGCGATGAGGCCCGGTCGAGGTCCTTCAGGGCCGCAATCGTGTTCTGGACGTATTCCACGGTGCGGTCGAATTCCTTCTCCGAGTCTTTCAGGGACTTCCCGATCTCCCACATCAAGAGGTTGACGACCGCGGAACGCTCCTCCTTCATCAGCACGACGAATCGCTCGACACAACGGATTCGTTCCTCGACGGGCATGGTGGGCCACCGCCCCCTGCCGTCGGAGAAAGCGACCTTGGCGGCCTCGAGGGCTTGCCGCGATTCATTCTCCGTGAGCAGCGGATACCGGCCGATCAAGACCTGACTGAGAGCGTCATCCGCGCACAGGCACACCGGCGAGCGCACCTCCTGCATCGGTCCGGTCCAGGTCCGCAGTTCACCGCCGATGAGGTACTCCTTCTGCTCGAGCTCCCCCGGCAATCGAAACCGCGCGGGGATGTCAGCGGAGGCGGGAAACGCGAACCCGGGGGCGCGTGATGGAGTCATGGGAGGTCTCCTCTTCTGAATGGGCAGGTTCGGGCGGGCACTCAGCGCTTCCCGACCATGAGGGAAAACAGTGTCGGCACGACCAGCAGCGTGAAGATCGTGCTGACCAGCAGGCCGCCCACGACCACGCTGCCGAGGCCCCGATAGAGCTCGCTGCCGGCGCCGGGGAACAGCACGAGCGGGAGCATGCCGCCCACCGAGGTGGTGGTCGACATGAAGATCGGGCGCACGCGGATCCTCACCGATTCCAGGATCGCTTTCTGGGACTCCCAGCCCGAGCGCATGAATTGCAGCGCCTGGTGCACGATCAGGATGGCGTTGTTGACCACCGTCCCGATCAGGATCACGAAGCCGAGCATGGTCAGGACATCCAGTTGATGCCCGGTGGCCTGGTGCACCCAGTTCAAACCGAGCACGCCTCCCACAGCCGCCAGCGGCACGCTGAAGAGGATCACCAATGGATAGCCGAAGTGTTCGAACAGGGCCGCCAGCAGGAGATAGGTGATCAGCAGCGCCAGCAGGAAGTTCCACTTCAGCGCGTCGCGGGTGGCGACGAGCTTGTCGGCGGTCCCGGCCAACCGCACCGAGACGTCTCCCGGGATGGCTCCTGACGCGCGCAGCGGAGGGATGATGTCGGTCTCGAGCCGCTCCATGGCGCGCGACAGTTCCATCCCTTCGGGAGGCGTCAGCACC
>JAZDLC010000053.1:0-2302 GCA_043802345.1 Planctomycetota bacterium
GGTAACCGCCTGCCGGAGCTGCTGAAAAAGGTCGATCTCCAGGTGGTTGGCGGAGTCTTCCGCCCCGAGCACCCGGGTCTCGTACTCCTTGAGCCGCGGCGTGATGTACCGCTCCGCGTTCTTGAGCGTCTGCTTCCGTACATAGTCGTCGGGGACCCGCTTCTTGAAGGAATTGGTCACCTCGATGTAGAAGCCGAACACCCGGTTGTATCCCACCCGCAGGTTCGAGATGCCCGTGCGTTCGATCTCCTCCGACTGGTAGCCGGCGATGTACTTCCGGCCGTCCCGGCGGATCGACCTCAGCTCGTCCAGCTCCTCGTTGAAGCCGTCCCGGATGACGCCGCCATCCGCGAGCGTGGCGGGGGGTTCATCCACCAGGGAGTTCCGCAGCAGCTCCGTGAGCGCGGGGAGCGGATCCAGGCGCTCCAGGGTCAGGCCGAGCAGCGCGGAGCGTCTCTCCCCCAGGATCTCCCTCACGTCCGGCAAGACGCCCAGCGAGTCTCGCAGGCTGACCAGGTCCCGAGGTCCGGCCCGGTTGGTGACCACCCGCGTCATCAGCCGCTCGATGTCGGCGATCCGCTTGAGGCGATCCCGGAGCGATCCGCGCGCGGGCCGCTCTTCGACCAGTTCCTCAACAGCCGTCTGCCGGCTGCTGATGGCGTCCACGTCCAGCAAGGGAGCCAGCAGCCACTCACGCATCCGGCGGGCGCCCATTGCGGTATGCGTCTGATCGAGGATCGAGAGGAGCGTCCCCTCGCGGCGTCCCTCCCGGGAAGTCTCGGTCAGCTCCAGGCAGGAGCGGGTCGCCCGGTCGAGAACGAGCCGGTCGGAGGCCGCCTCCAGGCGCGGCGGGCTGAGGTGAGTCAGCGCGGTTTTCTGCGTGTCGATCAGATAGGCGAGCGCCGCCCCCGCGGCCACGACCGCGGGGGAAGAGGGGTCGAGCCCGAAGCCGTCCAGGTTTGCCACGCCGTAATGCCCGCTGATCGTCTCCAGCGCCGCCGAGCGTTCGAACTGCCAGTCAGGCCTGGTCGTCACGGCCGGAGCATTGGCCCGGCCGAGTTGCAGAGCGACCTTCCCCTCCGCGGCCGACTCGGCGACCAGGATCTCCGCCGGCCGCAGGCGGCTGAGGACATCTGGCAGTTCCTCGAAAGAACACTCGCTGACCCGGAACTCACCGGTGGAAAGGTCGAGGAACGCCAGACCACAGCCGCGCTTCTCGTCGACCTCCAGCGCGGCCAGGTAGTTGGGGGCGGCCCGATCGAGCAGGTCCTCCTCCGTGATGGTGCCGGCGGTGACGATGCGGGTGACCGCCCGGTCGACCACGCCGTCCGCCTCCCTCGGATCCTGTATCTGGTCGCAGATCGCGACGCGGTGCCCCATTCCGACCAGCTTCTTCAGGTACAGGTCCACCGACTTCACCGGCACGCCTGCCATCGGAATGGCGTCCGCGCCTTTTGAGCGCGAGGTGAGCGTCAACCCCAGGTCGCGCGAGACCGTCCGGGCATCCTCGTAGAACATCTCGAAAAAATCGCCCATCTGGAAGAAGAGGATCTCGTCCGGATGCTCCTGCTTCCAGCGATGGTACTGAGCCATCGCCGGGCTGGTCTTCTTGCTCTCCACCCTGGTCACCATCGGTCAGCCCTGATCCACCCCGCTCAATGAATGAGGATGCTCGCCACGTTGCTGACCGTGAGCGGTGGGACGTTGCCGACAATCTGGAAGTAGGCGCTGACGCCGATCAGATTGGTGTTGTTCGGCAGCGTGAGCGGCGCCCTCAGCAAGCCGTCCGCGGGGAAGCTGGCGACGAGAGCCAGGATCATCGTGGCGCGATCGAGCCCGAAGGTGCCGGCCACTCCCGGGAGGGTGGAGCTGCCGGTGCCGAGAGAGGCAAATAGATAGACCGCCGCCCCGGGCGTTCCGGCCATCTGAAGTTCGAAGGTCTGGCCGATGGCGGTCTCGCCGAAGACTCCCGTGTGCGGCAGGGTGCCGAAGTCGAGGAGTTCGACGTCGTCCACCGCGGCCTCGGTGATCGAATTGTTCGGATCATCCTCGGCCACGAAGCGGACCCGCATCTGATTGGTGAGGGTGAGCGGCGGGCCCAGTTCGAACTCCACCTGGTTCCAGCTGTTCTGCTGGCCCATCACGGTTTCCAGAACAGTCCAGCTGGCGCCGTCGTTGCTCGAGATCGAGATGACGAACGGATCGTCACCGTCATCGTTGTAGTAGTGGCGCGAGTACCGGATCAGGGGAGAAGCCAGTCCGGTCAGGTCGAAGACCGGAGACATCAGGGTGGTCTTGCCGG
>JAZDLC010000054.1:0-12284 GCA_043802345.1 Planctomycetota bacterium
TGCCGCGCCAGTCCAGAACCCTCGGCGCGCCCACTCGCGCGCCCTTCCGCGACTGATCGTCGAACCAGCGGCCGTCGGGCGGCACCAGGCCGAGCAGCCGCTCGCCGCTGGCGGAATAGACGCCGCCGACCTCGTTGCTCCTGGTCGGATCGGGCCGCTGGAGCACCAGTTCGGATCCTGGAACCGACGGCACGATGTCTCCCGCCGCGAAGTGGGTGTAGACCAAATGGCTGTTTCCCCGCTCGCAGCCGTATCGCCGGCCGTCGTACCAGAGGATTTCTCCGTCGCTTCCGAGAAGTCCGAGGGAGGCGTCGTTCTCCTCGCCGGCCATGTACAGCTCCAGCCCCGGCCGGTCGGGGCGCCAGTCACCGATCAGGATCCCATCCAACTGAGACCACATGCGGCTGCCAGGGCCGAGGTCACCGTACTGATCCGAGAGGTCGGGAAGGGTCCAGAAGGGGCCGCTGCCGTCACCCCGGAAAACCATGTTGCCGCTGACCACCACCTCGTCCCGGCCGTCACCGTCGAGGTCGGCGCAGACCGGGTTGTGGGGCGCTGCGTCCTGGGTCCAGAGCCACCAGAGCGGCTCCAACGAGTCATTGACCGCAAGGAACTGGGGCGACTCCCAGAGGAACCAGCGCGCTCCGGCGATTTCCCGGTAGACCTCTTCATGGCCACTCGCAGGGTCGAAGGCCTTTTGCACTTTGGGATTCACCTCCCAGTGCAGCCGGAAGTTCCGGACCAGGTCCTCATGATCCCGGCTCGGCGGCTTGTTCAAGTAGGTGCCGCGGTTCACCAGGATGTCGCGGGCCCTCGGACCGCCGCGCAGATTGCAGATCTTCAGACTGCTCCGGTCCCGGGTCTTTGAACATCGCAGCACCGGATGATCGCTGAATGAACGCTTCAGCGCGCCGGTCTTGCCGTCCCGAATGACCAGGTTGGCCGTCTCCTCGATCGTGATGAGCTCCCAGGCCGGGTCGTCGTCCACGTTCCAGCAGCAGACGCTCTGCGCGTGGTTGCCCGTGCCGATGTAGGCGTTCCCCTCCCAAAGGAGTTGGCCGCTCCGGCCGCTGAAGATCCGCTTCTGACTCTCCCGGAACCATCCTTCCGGCAGCTCTGGATTCTCGACGCGCAGCGGCCTGACTCCGATGTAGTCCAGGTCGTTGTCATCGTCCATGAAGCCAACGTACACTTCGCTGCCGAACCACCACGGGTTGCCGTTGAAGAAGTCCTGGATGCGGAGCACCCGGTTCGGGTGGGCCTTTTGGGGTGGCTCGCCCAACTGGCGGCGCTCGAGGCTGCCCTTCCCATCCGGGGTGAACAGCAGCGTGCTGCGGGAGAGGCGGGGCGTGACCTTCACCTGAACCATCCGGGATGGGGGGCCGTCCGGGAGGGTCCGTACCTGATAGGCCCACTCGCCCGGCCCCGGACGGTCGAGCATGCCGGCCCGGTCGGTCTCTCCGACCACCACGGGGACCGGGCTTCCGCTGGTCATCCGGCGGACCTCGTACCGCAAAGGTGATGCGGCAACGATCGGCCGCCATCCGATCAGCACGGAGCCATCCTCGGCCGGCAGGGCGAAGACCCATTGCGGCGCCGGGTCGTCGTGGCCTCGCAGCACGATCTCGGACGGCTGCGCGAACATCACGGTCAGCAGGGCGGCCAGGAAGGGGATCACGCTGCCTCCTGTTTTCGCCGCCGCGCGAAGCAGACGATCAGCAGCAGCATGGCAGCCGGGACCAGGCAGGCGCACAGGCACTGCGAAGTGGAGTACGGTCCGAAGAACCCACGGGCCTCATCGTCTCCCCGGTAGTTCTCCAGGTAGAAGCGCGCGCCCGCGTAGAGCAGGAGCGAGACGCAGAAGACCTGGCCGGCGACCAGGCGGCGCCACTTGAGGAGGAGCGACGTCAGCACGAAGATGCAGAGCGCGGCCGCCGCGTGGTAGAGCTGGGTCGGATGGAGCGGTACATCCAGCAGCGGATACGGCAGCAGGGATCCGTCCAGGTCGGGGAAGCGAATCGCCCAGGCCGCGTCCGTGGGGCGTCCGAAGTCGTCCCCGACCAGCAGCGAGCCGATTCTTCCGACCGCCAGGGCCAGGAAGGCGCCCGGAGTCAGGATGTCCGCCAGGCGTCCGAGCGGCTGCCGCATCCGCAGCAGGACGACCAGCCCCAGCACCGACGCCCCGAACAGGCCCCCGAGCAGCACCAGCCCGCCTTCCCACACGTACAGCGCGCGCCAGGGCTGGTTCGAGAAGGCGGCCCAGTTGAGGCCCACAAAGAGCAGCCGCGCGCCCAGCACGCCGCCCAGCAGAATCGCTGGAAAGAGCCGCTCGATCACCCGGACGTCGACGCCGTGGCTCCGCGCCAGGAGATGCGTCCAGATCAGACCCAGCAGCAGTCCGAGGGCGACCATCATCCCGAAGGAGGAGACCGGGAAGCCGAAGAAGTTGAAGAGGATCGGATGCAACGGAAGCCAGCAAGATTCAGGGCCGAACGGAACGCCGCGTGTCCCTGCCACGCGAACCGGGAAGAACGACCCGCAGCATACGTGGCGCCACGGGTAGCGTCAATCTGGGCTCATTTGCGCAGCAACTTCCCGCGGTGCTCCTCAATCCAGGCGGTTGTCCAGTCCGCGACGAGGGCGTGCCCCTTCGTGGTGAAGTGCGGATCGCTCTGGAAGAAGGCGCCGTCCGGACGATCCGGGCTGATCTGAATCGGGTTCACGAAGTTCGCGCCGCACGCTTGCATGTACTCTTCGAGCGCCGGGAACCGCTGCCAGCGATTCGAGGGCAGGAACAGGAATAGCACCGGGCAGCCCGCCTGGTCGCACTCCGCGCGGATCGCGTCCAGGAAGGCGCGGTTCAGGCTCCACCACTCTCCGATGCCGAGCTTCCAACCGAGGCGCCGATCAGCGGACCGGTACGCCGAAACCAGACGGGAGGACCTCTCGAGCCACAGCATCAGGCTAGAGGGACGGTCCGCCGCGGCTTGTAGGCGCAGCTCTCCCCCCTCCAGCCGGAAGAGCGGCTTGTTGAGTCGCTCGAGTTCGCGGTACGCCGTGAGCGAGCGGTCGAAGTCCTTGGGGTAGAGCCCCACCAGAAGCAGATCGGGCGTCTCCTCCTTCAGCGCCTCCCGGATGCTGAGCCAGATCTGATCCAGGCCGTAGCCTGGCATGGCGATGTTTTCGAGCTTCCACCCACCGAGCTGATCCGCGATGCGCGCGGCAAAGCTCTCTTCGTGGGTCACACCGATGCCGAAGCCGAAGGAATCGCCTGCGGCCAGCAGGGTGCTCCCGTGATCCGGGCCGGCTTGTTCACCGATGCGCCGCCCCCGGGCATCGGAACGGTAGACGACATCTCTCCCCTCGATCTTCCAGACGAACTCGTGATTGGGGCGCGAGCACCATCCAGTGAATGGATCGACGACGAAGTTGTTCAGCGGGCCATTCTCGAATTCACCCACGTACGCCCGCAGCGTCGGCGGGGCCAGATGCAACAGGCGCAGGCCGATTTCGCAGGCGGCGAGTCCGACGACAGAGGTCAGGAAGAGCAGGAGCAGTTTGCGGCGCACGGATCATTCTCCGGAGGGGTCGGTCGTCAGCAGGTCATCCACCGCGGAGGCCAGGAATTCCGCGGCGGTCAGCAGGTGATGGGACGAAGAACTGTAGAGCGCCGAAGGGAGTTCGATCACCCGGCCGTTCTTCAGGCAGGAAAGGTGCGCCAGGGCCGGTTCGGCGCGGAGGAACGCCAGGGTGGCGCCGTAGGCGTCGGAGGGGCGGCTCACCACGAGGAAGTCGGGGTCCAGCTCCAGCAACTCCTCGATGTTGATCGATGCGTGTCCCTCCTGCCGGTCGCCCCCGGCGGCGTTCTGGAGCCCGGTCAGCCGGATCATCAGGTCCGCGGTGGTCGCCTTGCCCGCGGCCCAGCCCCCGGAGCCGAAGTTGGTGTACGCCAGCGCGGTCAGGGTCCGGCGCGGGCCGGACGATTCCCGCAGCGCCTGGTTCCTGCGTTCGATCTCCTGAAGGAGATCGGCTGCTCTCTCCTCGGCGGACAGGGCGGCTCCCAGGGACCGGATCGAGGCGCGGATATCGTCGAGACTCTTGATCGTGGGCAATCTCAGAACCTTCACACCGCTGCGCTCGAGCCAGGAGATCGTGTCCTGACTCTGCCAGGAGCCGGTGACCACCAGGTCCGGATCCCAGGCCAGCAGGACTTCGGCGGTAAACTGGGTGAAGACGCGATCCTCGGGCCACTTGGCCCCTTCCTCCACCGCGAATTCGAGGTACGGCTTCGGCACGCCGACCACCCGTTCAGGTGCAATAAGGGCCAGCACCAGATCTGCCGCTCCGGTGGTGGTCGGCAGCACCCGGGCCGGAGGAGCGCCCTCGGCCGCAGCCGCTCCGGAGGAGACTCTCTCGCCACATCCGCACAGGCCGGCCAAGAGGGGCAGCAGCCAGGTCAGACATGCACGACGCACTTTCCGCAACGGGTCCATCCCGGCAAGATACTCAGTTCCCTGGAAAACCTGAACCGGGTTGACACCCTCCTTTATAGTGCGGGTTTGCTCCCCATGAAGATCTTCACCGTTCGCACAACCACCGCAGGGATGCTGCCCTGATGCCGGGCGGGTCCGGCGAACCCCGATATCTACGGCCCTGGACGGTGGCGATCGTGCTGTCCGTTCTGCTCGTGGTGACGGCGCTCGTCTCCCTCGGGGAGGGAGCCAGCGACATGACGCTGTCCGGAACGCTCCGGGGCGGGCTGGCCCTGCTCGGCCTCGGCGATCCGCTCGACCGACGGTTGCAGAGCATCGCGGAGCTCAGGATCTTCCGGCTGCTGGTCGCTGTCGGAGTGGGGGCTTCCCTGGCGCTCTCCGGGGCCCTGCTGCAGGGGATCTTCCGGAATCACCTGGCTTCGCCATCGATCCTCGGCGTCACGTCCGGCGCCAGCATGGGTGCGGCGATCATGATCGTGCTCCTCTCCGGATCGGGCTCGCTCTTCCTGGTCGATCGGGTGGCGAGCCTGGGGCCGCTCTGGATCGCTCTTGCGGCCTTCGCCGGCGCCTGCGCGACCACCTTCGTGGTGACCGCACTGGCCACCACCGGCGGGCGGATCTCGGTTCCCACTCTCCTCCTGGTGGGGATCGCGGTGAACGCCATCGTGGGCGGCGCCATCGCCGCTCTCCAGCACTTCGCCCTGGAAGAATCGGATCTCATGCGGGCTCTGATCACCTGGACCTTCGGCCGGCTGGACGACCGCAGCGGCTACCATGTCGTGACGATCGGGGTGGGGCTTCTGTTCGCCGTCACCCTGATTCCGATCGTGGCCACCGAGCTGGATCTGTTCGCCTCGGGGGAGGAAGACGCCCACAGCCTGGGCGTGAACATCTCCCGCGTGAAGTGGATCTCGCTGGCCGGGGCCGCACTCCTGGCGGCGCTGGCGGTGTCGGTCGCCGGACAGATCGCCTTCGTCGGCCTGATCACGCCGCACATCCTGCGACGAATCACGGGACCGGGATACAGAAGCCTGCTCTGGCTCTGCCTCTTGGGAGGACCGGTGCTCCTCTGCGGCACCGACCTGTTGCAGACCCTGACACTGGGCCAGTCATTCCTCCCGCCCGGAGTGATCATGTCGCTCCTCGGCGGGCCGTTCTTCCTCGCACTGCTCTTTACCAACCGCTCGAAGGTGGAGGCGTGGTGATGAGGCTCGAGTTCGAACAGTTGGTGTTCGACTACCCCGGGGGCCTGCGGGCCGTCGATGGCGTCAGCGGCAGCCTGGAACCGGGCGAATTCAAGAGCCTGATCGGTCCGAACGGCGCCGGGAAGTCGACTCTGGTGAGACTGCTCAACGGCTTGCTCGCCCAGAAGAGCGGTTCCATCCGGGTGGATGGCAGTCCGCTGGATGCGCTGACCCATCGAGAACGCGCCCGGCTGATGGCCTGCGTGCCGCAGTACCTGGCCAGTCTGCCGGAGGTCCGGATCGGCGATTTCGTGCTGGGGGGACGGTACGCGCAGAGGCGCCGCTGGCGGGGATACACCGGGCAGGATCGAACCCTCGTGCGCGAGTCTCTCGCCGCCTGCGACGCGGCCGATCTGGAGGAGCGGATGTTGACCCGCATTTCGGGGGGACAGCGCCAGCGCGTGCTCATCGCCCGCGCCCTGGCCCAGGAAGCGCCGATTCTGCTGGTGGACGAGCCGACCACCTCGCTCGACCCGGGCCACCAGTACGCGGTCTTCGACCTGCTGCGAGGGCTGGTGCGGCAGGGCCGGTCGGCGCTGGTCGTGACCCACGACCTGAACCTTGCCAGCCAGTTCTCCACCATGATGATGCTGCTCGATCGGGGGCAGGTGGTGATCCACGGCACTCCCCAGGAGGTGCTCCGGCCCGAGATCCTCGAGCCGGTCTACGGCTCCGACCTGACCTTCGGTTCCCTCCCCGGCCCGGATGGCAAGCCGAGGCCGTTCGTGCTGCCCTGGCGGTGATTCTTCACCACGAAGAGCACGAAGGGCATGAAGGGGGCCCCCTGCGTATCCTTCGAGCTCTTCGTGGTGAGTGAAGCCAGTCGCGGGCCCGGGGACCCGGCCCTCAGTCGATCACCATCGTCCCCTCGCCCACCGGCGGGGTCGGCGTCACGGTGACCTTGTACTTGTCACCCTGCTGACCGCCCAGGTTGAGCGTGTACTGGCCGGTCTCGGTCAGGGTGATGGGGGCGGTGTAGTACTTCCCGTCGTCTCCGAGCGTCATCGGCCCGGTGAAGGAGGTGGTGGCTCCGGACGGCGCGTCCATGTCCAGGCTGGCCGGCGCGGCGGCGCCGCCCTGCGGCTTGACCGCGATCGAGAGCGTGGCGTCCTTGACCGCGTAGAGCTTGATCGAAGCGAAGAGCGAATCGCCGACCTTGACCTTCACCTTCTGCTCCCGCCCCTTCTTCTTCAGCTTGTGGCTCGTGAGCATTTTGTAGTTGCCGATGCTGCCGTTGTCGCCGGTGACTCGCAGCAGATAGGTGCCGTGGTCAGGAGCCTTGAACTTCAGGTTCTGCTTTCCCTCTGCGGTCGGCGCGTCCTTGGTCCAGCTCTTCACGACCACGTGATCGAGGTCCATGATCTCCACGTGGATCCTGCCGAGGTTCTCTGCCGGAAGGCTCGGGTCGGCCGCGACCACCTTGAACTTGAGCTTCTCCCCCTTGGTGGCCTCGAAGGAGGCCCAGTCCTCGTCGGACGCTGACGCGACCTGGCCCAAAAGCTCCACTCCCGGGTGGAAGCGGGGCGGTCCGTCGACGGTCACGGTCACGGCTTCCGAGAGGAACTCCACGCCGTCGAACGATCCGGAGGTAGGATCCCAGGTGCCGCTGAAGCCGGGCACCTTGGTGACGCCCACGAAGTAGATGGGCCGGTGATACAGCTCCACCATGTGCGGAATGGAGAAGGTCGCCTGGGCTTGGCCGTTCGGATCCAGGGTCCCGCTGAGGTTGCCGAACAGTCCGCTGCCGAGATGGTCGAGGACCAGATCCATGGTGGCGTCCGGCTCCACGTCGGCCGTGCGGCTGCCGGTCACCTGGAGGCCCGGAGTCTGGCCGAGCGACGGCAGGAGGACGAACGACCGTCCTCCCATGCCCGGGAACTCGAGGTCGAACGTCACGCTCTCGCCGATGGCGCTCCCGCCGCCGACGGTGATCGTGGGCATGGTGAAGATCCGGGCGTTGACCGCGCCGTCGCCGTTGGCGTCGTGCCAGACCGTGATCAGTCGCTCACCGCTCTGAACCAGGCACGACTTGCCCTTCTGCTGCTGGCCTGCAGTGTTCTCATGGACCTGAACCTCGTCCGAGAGGGGAACGCCGTTGCGGTCGAACATGCGCACCAGCACGTCGAAGTCGCCGCCCGCGTTGCACTCCCATGTCACCACGAAGTTACCGGCGTAGTCCATCGTGACCTGCGGGTCCTGCTGGTTTCCGGCGGTGGTCTGCGTGATCAGGAACTGATCGCCCCTCGGCAAGCCGTTCGCGTCGAACAGCCGGCCGAACACGCCGAAGCCGTTGCCGTCGAGTCCGCTCTCGTCCTGCCAGACCACCACGAAGTTGCCCAGGCCGGACATCGCCACCGAGGGGTCTCGCTGCATGCCGGCCGAGACGGTGTTCACGAGCCGGGAAGAGCCGAGCGCCGCGCCGTCCTGGTTGAACAGCCGCACCATGACCTCCCGCGGGGCTCCCGTGACGCCGCTCGCGTCGACGTAGGCGCAGACGAAGAGGCCGTTCCGGCTGCAGGAGAGGCTCGGGTCGATCTGTGTCGCGCTGCTCGCCTCGTTGATCAGGAACTCGCCGGAGAGCGGCGCGCCGGTCCGGTCGAAGATCCGTCCCACGCATCCGCAAGACCCATCGGTGCCGTCATCGCCCCAGGCCACCATCACCCGCCCGTTGACCATGAAGGCGGCGTGCGGCTCGAACTGCGAGTTCACGGTGTTGACATTCAGCAGTTGCTCCGCGCCGTAGGCGCTGCCATCGGCGTGGAAGAAGCGTCCACCGGCGGCCATCAGATCGCCGTCGTTCCCGTTTCTGTCGCTGAAGCCGACGAAGTAGTCACCGGTGGACGGGTCCATGGCGAGATACGTCTCGTCCTGAGTGCCGTAGTTGATGGTCGGGTTGACCAGCTCGTCATCGGCGAGCGGCCGGCCATCCTGGTTGAACCGGCGCGCATAGATATCGCCCTGGGCGTAGGAGATGACGAAGTTCCCGTCATCGTCGCAGCCCACCCACACATCATGCTGATCGTAGGCGGTGCGGCTGGTGGCGACGAACTCGGTTCCGAGCGGCTCGATCTCGTGTGCCGGCGTCGCGGAAGAGAGGGCCAGGGAGAGAAGGAGGGTCAGTGCTGGGTGGATCGAACGCATGGCGTGTTTCCGGTCAGGAACCTAGAAAGGGGGCACCAGTCGATCTCCGCCTTGCTTGGAAGAAGAGTACCACGCAATCCGGGGACTGCCAAATCGTCCACAAATACTGTAATTACAGTACTTATGAAGAACCCCTGGTACCGGAACGGGCTCCGCTTCGACTGCCACCGCAGCGGCAAGTGCTGTTCCGGCCCGACCGGACGGGTCTGGTTCACGCCAGACGAGCTGCAGGCGATGTCAGCGCGGCTCGAGCTGCTGCCATTCGAATTCCTCCAGCGGTACGCGCGGAGGCTGGGAGGGCGCTGGTCGCTGGTCGAGGTCACGGGGGCCACTGGCCTGGACTGCGTCTTCCTCGACCGGGATCAGAGCGGCCTCAGTTCCTGCAGGATCCATGAGGTCCGTCCGGCCCAGTGCCGCACCTGGCCATTCTGGCCGGAGAACGTGATCAGTGAAGCCTGTTACATCGAGAAGGGGCAGGTCTGCCGCGGGATCCGGGCCGGCCTGAACGGAGTGGGAAAACTCTACGAGCTCGAGGAGATCGAACGTCACCGACTCGATACCCCACAGACCTGAATTTGTGGCGCCTGCTCAGCGGAGAATCCTAGGATAGGAAGATGCGAAACATCCTCCCAGACCCACAAGTTCGACATCATCTCGGCCACTTCGAAACAGCTGCGGACCTCATCGACCAGCTCATGGACCTGACTCTGAACTACCGTCAGAGCGGCCATCCAGGAGGGTCCCGGTCCAAGGTGCAACTGTTCCTCTCCCTGCTGCTGTCTGGCGGCATGCGCTACGACATCCGCAGGCCGACACTCTCGTTCGCCGACAGGTTCATCCTGGGCGCCGGACACTGCACGCCGCTGCTCTACTCGACACTGGCTCTCCTGAATGAGTTCGTGCGCACTGCCGGCTCGGTGACAGGGGATGACTGGTTCCAGCTCGACGCGCGTCCCGAGCGGGTCCTGCTCGCGGAAGACCTGCTGACGTTCCGCAGAAACGGTGGCTTGTCGGGACATGTCGAGGTCGAAGGGAAGACGCTGTTCGCCAAGGCAAACACCGGCCCGTCCGGTCATGGCGTCCCGGCCGGCGCGGGCGAAGCGCTGGCGCTGCGCCACGCCGGCGCGGGAGATGTCTGCGTCTTCACTCTCGAAGGAGAAGGGGGTCTGAGCGCCGGGGCCTGCCACGAGACCCAGAACTCCGCCTGGGGGCTGGGGCTCCACAACTACGTGCTGATGCTCGACTGGAACGACTACGGCATCGACGCGCACAAGCACTCCTCCGTGGTGCATGGTCATCCGAAGCAGTGGTTCGGCGCCCACGGCTGGCGAGTGGCGGGAACCGAGGAAGGGACCGACTTCGTCTCGCTGATCGAAGCTTTCCGGACGATTCTCGAGGACAAGGATCCGGCGGGCCGACCGGCGCTGATCTACGCCAAGACCAAGAAGGGCAGGGGCCTGGGCCCGGAGTTGGCTGACTACCGGAGCCATGGCGCCATGCACAAGCCGAACTCCCCCGCCTTCTGGGAAACCAAGCGGCCCTTCCAGGAGAAGTACGGAGTCCGCTTCGAGGGGTTCGGCGAGGGACCGCCGGCGGGCGACGCCTTCCGCGAGCAGACCCGGACCAATATCGAGTTGGTGCTCGATGTGATGCGCAAGGACGAGGACCTGGTCCGCTTCGTGGCGGGTCGGTTGCGGTCCGCCGCGGCAGAGGTTCCGGAGCAACCGAAGGGATTCTGGTGGGATCGGACCATCGACCCGGCCAAGGACGAGCGCATCCTGAACGTGGAGCGGTACCCGGCGGAAGTTTTCGTTGCCGCGGGCGAGAAGGCTCCGAACCGTACGGGCTTGTCCGCCTGGGGTGCCTATGTCAACGGGATCTCCCACGAAGTTGCCGGCAGGCCGCTCTTCCTGGCGTGCGCCGCGGACCTGGCCGAGTCGACCAATATCGCTGGCTTCGCCAAGGCCAGCGGCGGTTTCAAGGGGTTCGGCTGGTACCAGAGGGACGAGAATCCTCACGGAGCGCTGCTGCCCCAGGAGATCACCGAGTTCACCAACTCCGCCATCGTCTCCCATCTGGCCACGGTCAACTTCAGCTCCCGGCCGGAGGAGGAGTATGTCGGCTACTTTGGCGCCTGCTCCACGTACGGGTCGTTCTCGTACCTGAAGTACGGCCCCATGAGGCTCTTCTCGCAGATGGCCCAGGACACCCAGCTCAAGCTGGGCAAGGTGCTCTGGGTGGCGGGACATTCCGGTCCGGAGACCGCCGAGGACTCGAGAACACACTTCGGGATCTTCGCTCCGGGAGTGACCGACCTGTTCCCGACCGGTCATGTCATCGACCTCCATCCGTTCGACCACAACGAGGTGCCGGTGCTCCTGGCCGCTGCCATGAACTGCGATGCGCCGATCATCGCGCTGCATCTGACCCGGCCCGCGGTGATGACTCCCGATCGGGAGGCGTTGGGGTCGGAGTCGTACCTCGCGGCCGCGAAGGGCGCCTACGTCCTGAAAGGATGGGACGATAGCCGTGGCAAGCGAGCGGGGACGGTGATCTTCCGGGGGACCAGCCCGGTGAAGGCAGCCTTCGAACTGCTCCAGGATCACAAGGACGAGCTGCCGAACGTCCGCTTCGTCGCCGCGCCCAGCCGCTATTTGTTCGAGCGGCAGCCGCAGGCCGAGAGAGACCGCGTGCTGTCGTGGAGCGACTGGCAGGACTCGATGGTGGTCACCAACAACGGCCTGCGGACGCTGCACGACTGGCTCCCGAACAAGGTCGCCGAGGAGTACAGCATTTCTCCGGATCATGACAATCGCTGGCGGACCGGCGGCAGCGTGGACGAGATTCTCGAGGAATCGCATCTGACCTGGCCCTGGGTCCTGAAGGGAATTCAGCGCTTCGCCGCGGAGCGCGCAGAGCGCCTGGAGCGCCTGCGATGATGAGAGTCGCCCGGCTCGTCCCGGCCCTGCTCCTGTTGCTGGGAGCGTGTGGCCGGGACGAGTTCGAGGTTCTGGATCCTGATCGCTTCCACAGCGTTATTCCAGAGGGAAGCTCGGTCCGGACGCTCGGCGTTGGGCTCGGTTTCACGGAAGGCCCGGTCTGGATCGATCGGGACGGCGGTTTCCTCGTTTTTTCCGACCTGTGGGGCGGCCGGCTCCTGAAATGGAGCGATGGCGAGGGCGTGGTCCTCTTCCGCGAGGCGGCAAACGAGCCGAACGGCAACGCGCTCGACCGGCAAGGGAGGCTCATGACCTGCGAGCACGCCGCCAGGCGGATCACTCGCACCGAGGCGGACGGCCGGGTGGTCCTGCTCGCGGACCGGTTCGAGGGGGGGCGGTTCAACTCACCCAACGATTTGATCGTGCACTCGGATGGATCGGTCTGGTTCACCGATCCGACCTACGGG
>JAZDLC010000055.1:0-2649 GCA_043802345.1 Planctomycetota bacterium
GCCAGGGGATACGATCGTTGCTCCACCCTCGATAGAACCGAAATACCGGGCGCTGCCAGTGTGGCGTGATATCGCCACGATCTTCGGCCAGTTTGCCCTGACTCTGGCGACCGTCTATAACATCTTCAGGTAGCCGGCCGAGCCGCTTTCCGGCGCCCCTTACCGGACACGGGGGATGAGTTAACTGGAAGAGCGCATAGGAAAGTACCATATGGGGCGTTCGCCAAGTGCAGCTTGACACTGACAGAGCGTGGAGCATAAGATTTCGCGATTTCTTCGGCTTGGCACTTGGTGGAAGAGACTGGACAGCGGCAATCAGCGGGTGTTCGCCGGCGGGAAGTGACGGCCAGGTCCAAGAAACGCGGGTGACTGGTGTCGTCCTCAACTGGACATTTGGTCGGCGAACGGGATGAAGCACGCTTATATGCTGGCTGAGGGCTTGATGAGATTTCCCCAGGAACTTGATCAAGCCCCAGAGGTGTGGTGGCACGGGGACGGGGTCAAGCGGGGACTGGATATCAGCTTGGCGGTCCTGGGCCTCGCACTGTCCTCACCGCTCTGGGCGCTCGTCGCTCTCGCCATCAAGCTGGAAGACCGCGGCCCGATCCTCTACCGGCAGGATCGTGTGGGAAAGGGCGGCGACGTCTTTCAGGTCCTCAAATTCCGGTCCATGGTGGCCAATGCAGAGGAGGCTGTGGGGCCGGTTCAGGCCAGCCAGCAGGATCCCCGGGTGACCGGTATCGGACAAATCCTACGGGCCACGGCCCTGGACGAACTGCCTCAGCTTTTGAGTATTCTGCGGGGTCACATGAGTTTTGTGGGTCCCCGCGCACTCCGGCCGGGAGAGATCGAGGTAAATGGGGATGGAGAGTGTGTGCCCCTCGAGGTGATTGCGGGCTATTCCGAGCGGCATGCGGTTCGCCCAGGCCTGACTGGTCTGGCTCAAGTGTACGCGCCACGCGACATTCCCCGCCAGCAGAAGTTCCGGTATGACCTCCTGTATATCCGCCGCCGGAATCTCTGGCTGGATCTTCGCTTGATCGGGCTGTCTCTCTGGATCTCGATGCGAGGCCGCTGGGGGCATCGCAAGCGGAAGTTCTGACATGATTGCCGGAACCATCACGCAGCAGAATCGGACGGTGCATGCCGGGCCAGCCGTCTCCATTGTCATCCCCGTGTACAACGAGGAGCCGAATCTGGAGCCCCTCTACGAGCGGCTGGAGCGTGTCCTGGAAGAATTGGGCCGATCGTACGAGGTGATTTTTATCGATGACGGGAGCCAGGATCGGTCCCTCGAGGTCTTGTGCCGTTTGCAGGAGAAACACGACGCGATCCGCCTCATCCAGCTCAACCGGAACTACGGCCAGCATGCGGCGGTGTTTGCCGGGTTGGACCATGCCCGTGGCGAGGTGATCGTCACGCTGGATGCCGATCTCCAGAATCCACCAGAGGAGATCCCCAGGTTGCTGGACAAGATCGGCGAGGGGCACGACGTGGTGGGGGGGTGGCGGCAGAATCGCCAGGATCACGCCCTGCGCCGGCTGCTTTCCTGGGCGGTGAACAAGGTCACCTCCAAGGTGGTCGGCGTAGAGATGCGGGACTACGGCTGCATGCTCCGGGCCTACCGGCGGGAAGTGGTGGAGGTTCTGCGGGGGTGCAGTGAGGTCTCCAGCTTCATCCCGGCCCTGGCCAACACTTTCGCCGGATCGCCGCTGGAGATCCCGGTTACCCACGACCGGCGAACCAACGGGCGATCCAAGTACAGCCCGTTCCGGCTCATCCGACTCAACTTCGACCTCATGACAGGGTTCTCTCTGCTTCCCATCCAGGTCGTCAGCCTCGCGGGGATCGGGATCGCGCTCCTCGGCCTGGGTTTTGGCGGGTTTCTGATGCTCCGTCGCCTGATGGTCGGACCCGAATCCGAAGGTGTCTTCACGCTGTTTGCCATCCTCTTCTTCTTCGTGGGCGTCCAGATCCTATCCTTGGGCCTCATTGGTGAGTACATCGGCCGGATTTACATGGAAGTCCGCCGGAGGCCGAGGTATGTGATTCGGAGGATCTACCAATCAAATGCGGAATGCGGAATGCGGAATGACCAGGCAAGGCAAACATGACAGGTGAAATCTATAGGAGTGGAAATGGCGGCGAAGGCGGGTGAGGGAAAGCCGGCCTGGAACATCGAGGAGTTGAAAGAGCGGATGAAACGGTTCGGGCTAGCGGTCATCCGCCTGGCGGAAAAGATGCCCAGGAGTAGAGCAGCGGCTGTCGTGTCCAACCAGATGGTGCGCGCAGGAACGTCTGCGGGAGCGAACTATCGTTCCGCGTGCCGGGCTCGGTCCAGAGCTGACTTCGTCGCAAAAATGGGCATCGTCGAGGAGGAACTGGACGAAACTCTCTACTGGCTTGAGGTCTCACGCGAGGCGGGATTCCTCCTTCGAGCGGACGTGGATAGTGCTATGCGAGAGGGTAAGGAGCTTCTGGCCATCGCGGTATCTTCCATTCGGACCGCCAAGAAGACATCGTGAGACAAGGTGCCGGGATTTGCCATGCTGGCGCTGCGTCTGCTTCCTACCCAGTTCGAACAAGCGACTTGGGCCTGATGAATTCCGCATTCCGCATTCCGCATTCCGCATTTGCTCGATGAGCCAC
>JAZDLC010000056.1:0-14447 GCA_043802345.1 Planctomycetota bacterium
CGGCCGCGTGCAGTTGGTTCTCATCCCTCATCGGTGCCGAGCATCCCTCGAGGTAGCTGACATACGCTCCCTCGTCCGCCACGATGAGCGTCTGCTCGAACTGCCCCGTGGACAACGCGTTGATGCGGAAGTAGGTCGAGAGCTCCATCGGGCAGCGGACGCCCTTCGGCACGTAGACGAACGATCCGTCCGAGAAGACCGCCGAGTTCAGCGTGGCGAAGTAGTTGTCGGTGTACGGCACCACGGAACCCAGGTACTGCTTGACCAGCTCCGGGTGATGCGCCACCGCCTCCGAGAAGGAGCAGAAGATGATCCCCAGCTCGGAGAACTTGTCCTTGAACGTGGTCGCCACCGAAACCGAGTCGAGCACGGCGTCCACCGCCACCCCGGCCAGTTGCTCCTGTTCCCTGAGGGGGATGCCCAGCTTCTCGTATTCCTTCAGGATCTCCGGATCGACCTCATCCAGGCGCTTCGGCTTGGACGCGGAAGACGGCGCGGAGTAGTAGCAGGCGGCCTGGTAGTCGATGGGGGGGTAGTGCAGGTGCGGCCAGGTCGGCTCCACCATCTGCAGCCACTTTCGGAAGGACCGCAGCCTCCAGTCCAGCAGCCACTGCGGCTCGTTCTTCTTGTGGGAGATGAAGCGCACCGTGCTCTCATCGAGACCGAGCGGGGCGGTGTCGGCCGCAAAGTCGGTGGACCAGCCGTACTTGTAATCGGCGTTCGCGATCGTTTCGAGGCTCTTCTGCGTGCTGCTGCTCATGACGAGGTTCTCTCGACTCTCTCTGCTACAGGGCTTTCGACGGCGCCGCCGTCAGGGGTTCCGTCGGCCAGATTCATGGGGCTCGCCATGCGAGCGAGACTGATCTGGTCGAGCGCTTCCCGGACCACCAGGTTGATGGTCTGCCAGTTCGACTTCACCGCGCAGAGGGCGGCGATGTCGCACGAAAAGGTTTCCATGCTGGAGCAGTCCGTGATGCCGATCGGCCCCTCCAGCGCCACGATGATTTCCGCGACGGAAATCTCCGTGGCCGGGCGGGCCAGGCAGTATCCGCCATGCACTCCGCGCTGGGAGGAGAGGAGCCCCTCCCTGGCCAGCCCCTTCAGGATCTTGGCGACCATCGGCACCGGAAGGTGCACCTTCCCGGCCAGCTCCCGGGCGTTGTACGGTCCTCCCCCCTCGCTCTGCGCAAAGCAGGTCAGCAAGACGATGCCGTAGTCGGCCTGGCGGGTCATGCGAATCATCAGAGATTATCTCTTAACCAATTTATGTTAAATGGCTTATACGTCCGTCTCGGGGGTAGCCGGCAGGTGATTCCTGAATTCGGACCGCTGGAGTCCCCTTATCGCTCAGGTCAGGCCGTGCCGCAAGCTGGAAAACGAAGCTTTCTTGCGCCCCGATCACTGCTGCAGGTGCAGCTTCCAGCTCCTCTCGGACTCGAGCAGCCCGTGCTGGTCCTTCAGGACCCACGGGAGCTTCTCGCCCCTGGGCTTGGTGGGGTCGACCACCCGGCAGATGACCCGGTATCTGCCGGGTTCGAAGTCGCGCGGATCGACCTGGAATCCGACCGTCCGCTGGCCGGTGCGATGGGTGCGCTGTGCCGGCGGGGCCTTGAGGGGAGGCAGCGGACCCCGTCCTCGACGATCCTTCCAGCGGCGCGCCGGATCTTCCTTTTCGAGGGGAGGGGTTTCCTTCTCCGGGAGGACCCACCAGCTCACCAGCAATCCGTGGCTCGCCGGCAGCATCACCTCCACCTGGAATCCCACCGGCTGAAGGTCCCGCACCGACTGTGTCATGTCCACCACCACCGGAGGAGAGTCGGAGCTGTGCGCGGCCGGCTCGCAGGTTTCGATCGGATCCACGTGGCGGTAGATCTCCAGCACGATCGCCTCCCTGCAGATCGGACAGAAGTCCACCCCCACATCCATGATGCAGTTGTTGGTCGGCTTCCAGGCCCCCTTCGGTCTGCCGTCCGCGCCCTGATAGACCCCTACGCCCGAGACCCTCTTTTCCAGCCAGTGTTTCCACGGAACGGCATCAGGGTCTTTCGTGTTGGAGACGTTCGGCCCATTGTTCACCTGACCCCGATGGCCGGTGTTCCCGGAGTACTCGTCCATCAAGCTGGCGAAGGCATGCCCCCACTCATGGATCATTGTCTTCGGGGACCGGCCGCCCACGCTCGCGATGCCATCGCCGCCGGTGCCCAGCTCGCCGTTCTTCACGAAGGCGATGACCAGGCCGTCGTGCCCCGGGATCTCGGCCAGATTGGCCCGCACACGCTGGGCGCTGACGGCCACCTGGCTCTGGATTCCTCCCGAGAGCCGGGCGCCGAGCACGGTGTCATACGTCCGGTTGTGGCCGTCCACGCCCGACTCTCCGCTGCAGAGGTTGGCGCGGATGAAATCGTGGTACGTGAAGTACTCCTCGAAGACCGCGTAACGCTCGAAGTTGCGGGGCACCACCTTGCTGAGCGTGTCGTAGTCCCCCTGCTGCTCGATCGTGAATCCGTCTCCCATGATCACGATGTCGACCCGGTTGTCGGAAGGGCCATGCCGCAGCAGATCGCTCGAGCAAAGAAACGCGCTCTCATGCGCCCGCGGGGCCGCCTTCCTTCCCGCCTGGGTGCCGCCGTACTCCCTGGCGAGCAGCTTGTAGGTGTTCGAGGCCTTGCGGTACTGGCCCCGGACCGCCCCCTCCTCCGCCTTGCGGAAGATCTCCCAGGCGCGCTCCTCCAGGTCCTTCTCGGCCTGCTGTCCACACATCCTTCCCGGGGACAGGGGCACGAACGCGAGGGCCAGGACGGGCAGCAGGAGGCGCATGGTTCCCTACCTTTCCGATGTCTGCGTGTCCTCTTCCACCCTCTCCCGGATGATCTCGAGAACGCACGCATCCAACAGGATCGCCGCGGAAGAGTCGGTGATCGGCGCCACGTTTCGCAGGATCAGGTCCAGGTTGGCCGGTAGCCAGACGGCCTCCCGGCGCTCCAGACTGCGTTGCATCGTTTGATACGAAACTTTCTCATCCTGGACGTCGATTTGAAGCTTCTCGTGCTGGTCCTCCAGCGACCGCACGATCTCGGTGGCCGCGGGGTGGCCGTCCTCCGCCGCCTTGACGAGGGTCAGGTGGATCGTGTCGCAGACCCAGATGTACTCGTCCGCGGACATCGATTGTTGGTGCAGGCTCTGGGTCAGCTTCACAGGAACGTCCAGGAAGGCGCCGAAGATGTCGGTCACCAGGCCGAACGCCTCCCGGATCGCAGCGATCGGTCCCATCTCCTCGCCGCCCTGGTTGAGCCGATCGGTCCGGCCCACCAGTTGGGCGATCGGCTCCTGCGCCTCATCCCGGATGGCGAAGAAGTCGGCCAGCCGGTCGGCTTCGAGCAGGCCGTCGCCCGGCACTTCGAAAGGCCAGCTCTGATTCGTTTCCCGCAGGTCAGCCATGGCCAGGTTGATCTTGGCGAAGTGTGCGCGCCCCTTGAACGCCATGTACCCGCCGCAGCCGACGCCGAGGATGATCAGGAAGATGACAAAGCAGGCAAAGGCGATCAGACAACCCTTCATCGGAACTCCACACGTGGTCCTTCGGCGAGCAGTCGATCCCCGGCCGGATGGGCCGGGCGCCACCCATCCGGATCATAGCGGCCGGCGCGGGATTGACACCATGGGGACCCCGACTCCGATGGAAGCGCGTCCTACCGCGGGAGGAGCTGTCTGAGTTCGGAGGCCCCCGGGTAGCCCGGAGCCATCTTCTCCAGCTCCTGCAGGAGCCGCCGGCATTCCGCCTTCTGCCCGCGCACCTGCGCCAGGTGGGCGAGTTCATACACAGGGTCGGGCGACGCCGGCTCGAGGGCCCTTGCCCGCTCGAGGTGGCGCCTCGCCTCGTCGAGCCGCTCTTCCGCCTGGCCCGCAAGGACCTTTTCCCGGTCTGGATCGCCTTCTTTCGCCGCCTGCTGCGACGCGATCAGATCATTCGCTCCGCGGAAGAAACGGACCATCCCCAGGTTCAGGTGCGCCCGCGAGGTCTCTTCCTTCAGTTCCAGCGCCTGCAAGTAGAGAGCCTCGGCCTGCTCCATCTCTCCCCGCTGGAAGTGGAGGTTCCCGAGGTTGACCGAAAGGAGGGTGCCGGGCGATCCCTCCGCGGACTGGTAGAGCGATTCGTTCGACTTCCAGTCGCGGTTTCGATTCACGGTCAGGATGGCGCAGCAGACCAGGGAGGCGACGGCGGCCAGGAAGAGCGCCCGGCGGATCGCCGGCGGGCGGATCTCCCGCAGCAGGATGCCCAGGAGCAACGAGAGACTGAGAGACGGGATGTAGAGGAACCGTTCCGCCATCAGGCTGACCGTCGGCACGATGTTCAGCACCGGGAGCAGGGACGCGAAGAAGAACAGGATGGCGCAGGTGACCAGGGGGAGTCTGCGCCGGACGAGCAGCGCCGCCGCCATGGTTCCCAGCACGAACGCGGCCGAGAGCATGGCACGGCCGGCGAGCAGGGAGTCCAGGTAGGGCAGGGTTCCATTGTAGTGGTAGAGCATTCCTTTCGGCAGGACCAGGAGGCGTGCGCACTGCGGCAGGGTCTGCAGCATGGTGGCCAGCACCGTGACCGGCGACTTCCCGTGGAAGTACTCCATGGTGGCGGTGACTTCCTTGCCGGAGAGAGCCGCCTGGCGCAGGAGCAGGAAGAGGAGCGTGACCGCGGCCAGAGAGGCGATCAGCGCCAGCCGGGCGCGGACGGTGCGGACCCTTGGGGCACAGGCGGTCTGGTCGAGCAGGATCGCCGCGGCGGGCAGGGTGACGGCCATTTCCTTGCACCAGAGCGCCGCCACGAACGAGACGTGCAGCAGGATCAGGCTGCCCCGGCCGGCTCCGCGGGAGAAGCGGATGAACTCGGACAGGGCGGTCAGGTAGAAGAGCGCCGCCAGGCTGTCGGTGCGGCCGCTGATCCAGGCCACCGCTTCGGTGTGGATCGGATGGACCGCGAACAGCAGGGCCGCCAGCAGGGCCGCGGCGCGGTTTTCGAGCAGGAGCCGCAGCAGACGCAGCGCCGCCAGGCTGGCGAGCACGTGGATCACCACGTTGGTGAAGTGGAACGTCCTCGGGTCGATGCCGCCGAACAGGGTTTCGCCCAGGGATCGGTCCACGGCGTAGGTCACGGAGACCAGCGGCCGGTAGTACCTGCCCATGGTCTTGTGGAACCCCTCTTCCCCGGTGAAGTGCAGTGGCAGCCGGTCGAACCGGAGGCTTGCCGGGTTGTCGAGGAGCAGCGGCTTGTCGTCGAACACGAAGCCGCCGCCGAGGGCGTTGAGATAGACCAGCAGGGCGGCCGCGGCGACCAGCAGGGCGCCGAGCCGTCCGCTTCCCTGGCGAAGATCCGTGGTCCCGTAATTCCTCATCGCAACTCGCTGGCGGTTCGTCGAGGCGCCGGCAGACCGTTGCCCGGTCCGCCGGAAGCGACCATAATCTCATCGGGCCGACGCGATTGCCGCCATTTTCTGCTCCGGCTGCGTTCGACCACTTCGCTCTCGGAACATGAATCGACGTCACATCGCAATCCTCGTCTTGCTGCTCGGGCCGGCGCTGCCGCTCTTCATGAGCTGTTCCAGGCCGCCGGTGGAGGGACCGGACGTGATCGTCATCCTGGTCGACACGCTGCGGCGCGACGCACTCGGTTGCTACGGGAATCCCCGCGATCCGACCCCCGCCATCGATCGCTTCGCCCGGGAGTCGACCCGGTTCAAGAACGCGATCTCCCCGTCCGGCTGGACGTTGCCGGCGGTGGCGTCGCTCCTCACCGGCACCTGGCCGTCCATCCATCGCGCCCAGGGGAAGGTCTCGCGGCTGACTCCGCTCAGCCCGGACGTGACGCCCTGCACCGTGCCGCTGCAAGCAGCCGGCTACCGCACGCTGGCCGTGGCCAACGCCGCCTTCCTGAGTCCCCTGCTCGGGCTCGACCGGGGGTTCGACGTCTTCGATCACCGCCACGCCTACAATCAGGAGATCCGGGGGGCGGCCGAGTCGGTCGACAGGGCGCTGGCGCTGCTGGACCTCGAGCCGGATCACCCGGCGTTCCTGCTCCTGCACCTGTTCGATCCGCACCTCGACTACGATCCGCCCGAGGATCCCTTCCGCTTCACGGGGGGACGGACCGAACCGCCGCCGCCGCTCGGAATGAAGGCCTGCGGGGACCTCTGCATGCCGGAAGACGTGGTCGATCCGGAGGCGGTCGAGTATGTGCGCGCGATCTATCTCGCCGAGGTGGCGTGCGTCGACCGGCAGGTCGGGAGGTTCCTCGACGAGCTGAAGCGACGGGGCCGGTATGACGAGGCGCTCGTGATCCTGCTCGCGGACCATGGCGAGGAGTTCTTCGAGCATGGCGACTTCGAGCACGGCCACACCCTGTATGACGAGTTGATCAAGGTGCCGCTGCTGGTGAAGTGGCCGGAGGGCCGGGGGCCCGTGCCGGGGGCGGTGGCGAAGCAGGTGCCGACGCTGGACCTGATGCCGACGGTCTTCGACGTGCTCGGCCTCGACACGCCGGCCTCGTGCGTGGGACGCTCCCTCCTCGAGACCGCCTGGGGAGGGGAGCGGACGGAGCGGCTCCTGTTCAGCGAGGCGACGCTCTACGGGCCGGAGAAGATGTCGCTCCGGACGGGCCGGCGCGAAAAGGTGATCGTGACCTATGTCCGGGAAGGCCCGCCGGTGATCGAAATCTACGACCTTCGGAAGGATCCGCTGGAACGGGTCAATCTCGCGCCCACTTCACCTGAACTAGTCGAGCGGCTTGGCGGGCAGATCCGTGACGTGCGGCAGCGCCTCACGCAGGAGGGCGCCCGCAACCGCGTCGGCTCCGTGCAGGATCTCGACCCGAAGAAGAGCGCCGAGTACCTGAAGAGCCTCGACTCCCTCGGCTACACCCGCGGCTCGAAGAAGAACGACTGAGGCGCGCTTCTCTCCCTGGTTCTCGGCCACCCCGGCCGGAGATCCAGCGGGTCAGCCCCCTTCCCGCGTCAGGGTGAGAGTGACCGCGGTCGTCCTTCCGGTCTCGACCGTGATGGGAGCGGCCGCGGAGCGGCCGGCCAGGCGCTGCGTCAGGCGGAGGTCGTATTCGCCGGGTCTGATCCCAAGCAGCAGCAGAGAGCCGTCGTCATCGACGCGCTTCTGCTGGAGCAAGTGGGGGAGACCGGTCGCGCGGTCCACGAGGTCGACCATGAGCGTGCCCAGCGTCCAGCCGTCCGGGAGAACCCGGGCGCGGACGGCGCCCGCGGGCTGGATTGCCAACTCGATCGGGGAATCGTCTCCCGCCATCAAGCGAATCTCGCGCAGCGGCGAGGCGCCCCAGGCGGTCTGGGCTTCGACCTGGTAATCACCAGGGAGCAGTAGATCGAAGGCGAACGAGCCGTCTCCGTCGGTCAGCGCTTCGAGCCGATTCCGCTCATCGTCGTCTCCTCTTCGCATAACCATGACAGCCACGTCCCCGAGAAGATCGCCGGTGCCTCCGTCCCTCACGACCCCGCGGAGACGGGCCGTCTGGACATGAATGTCGACGACCTGGTCGACTCCTCCCACGACCTGGACCCTCCGCGTCGTGAGCCGGGGGCGGTTCTCCGGGCCGTACACCCTGATGTCGTAGGTGCCGGGCGAGAGTCTGTCCAGCCGGAACGAACCGTCCTCGTCCGTCACGGCCTTGGGAGTCGAACGCATGAGGTCCTTCTTCTCATCCGAACCCGGATCGAGGATGAAAGAGAGGCGCAGCACGAGTTCGGGCCGTGGCTGACTGTTTACCAGGACCATCCCCGCGATGTTGGCCGAAAGGGTACGGAGGTCGAGGTCGACGCGCGACTCCTTGCCGTCCTGAACCTCCACCGCGTATTCACGTGGGTCGGGTCCGGGGATGCCCTTCGGGTCGTCGGTGAAGGAAGCGTGCGACGAGGAAGAGCTGGGGTCCTGAGAAGCGTCCCCTGGTTCCACCTTGTACCGGCCCGGGGTCAACGGCGCGATCGTGAAGACACCCTCCTCGTTCGTCCTGGCCCAGCCGTGGATGCCGGACATCTGGTGGGCAACCACGGCTCGTCCGGGCACCGGCTTGCCTTCTTGCCCGAGCAGCGTTCCAGTCACCGAGCCGCCGATAGGGAGTTCGATGCGCAGCGTGACAGGAGGCGCGCCGCGCGCGAGTTCGAAGAGACCGGTGTGCTCACCCGGGATCTGCTCTCCCGATACACGGATGAGATACCGCCCATTCGGAAGTCCGTCGAACGAGAAGGTGCCGTCCTCTGCCGTGGAGGTGAATCGTTTCCCCTCGTAATCGTCGCGAACAAGCACACCATGGATGTTGCGGGCGGAGGCGTAGCCCTTGCTTGCGGGGGTCATCAGCGTAACAAGGACACCGGCTACAGGCGTCTCCTCGGTCACGCGCACGACGACCCCATTGACTTGACCACCTCTCTCCAGGGAAACGACGACCAGGCCGACCGCCTCGCCTCCGTTGAGATCGAAGGTGGGGGTCCAGCCGGCTGCGTAGCCGGGCGCCTCCACGCGAACGCGATATCGACCCGCATCTTCGAACGGCACGGAATACCGGTCGGGATCTGCCTCGACGTCCACCTGGTCGAGTTTGAAGCGTTTCGCATGTATTTGGTACTCTGTGTCGTCTTCCCCGGAGTAGAACCTCTCGAGATAGAGGTGGGAGGGGCGGACGGACTCCCCGGTCTCGACGGTCACCGGCAGTACGTCGATGCGGCCGGCTCGGCCGAGCACGATCTCGATGCTCGCGCCGGCCTCCACCCGTTCCTCCACGGCCGGACGGTAGCCGTACGCCTCGACCTCGATCAGGAACAGGCCGTCGTCCGGGACCGGAGCCAGGCAGAACACACCCCATTCGTCGGACCTGGTGTGACTGACGTACGAGGGATTCCTGCCGGGTCCCTGTTTGCACACGAGCGAAGCGCCCTCGATCGGGATCCCGTTCGCCGTCTGAACGACGCCCCGGATCGGCCGGTCAGGGTGCATGACGATTCTCACCCCTTCCATCAGTTCGCCTGACGCGAGTCGCGCCACGGGTTGTGGGACAGCCATCGCCAGCCCAGCCTTGGTCGCCTGCAGGACGGTGAGCCGGTTGGGCACTCCGCGAAGCACGAAGGAGCCGTCGAGCCCGCTCTCGCCAGGCGCCACCAGGTAGGCGCTCACCTCGGCGCCACCTACGGGATGCCCTGAAGTGTCGACGACCAATCCGCTGACCGTGCCGCCCAGGCAGAGTGTCAATTCGATCTCCGTGACCCCGCCGCCCCGCACCTCGACGTACTGATCCTCGCTGCGCACGTAGTCGCCACCCGAGGCGGCGACACGCCAGTAGGCGCCCTCCGGCACGGCGGGGAACGCGAAGCGTCCATCGGCGCCGGTCATGGTTGGCCGGGTCGCTTCCCGGAACGGTTCCTCATGCGCTTCGCGGAGCTGCAGCAGCGCCGCCGAGTCCTCGAATGGATCCAGTTCGATGTTCATGCCCTCGAGCGGCCGGCCCGCGACGTCGCGGACCATGCCGCTGATGACGCCCGTCCGCCAGAGCGCAACCTTCTGTTCGACACCCTGTTGAACTTCCTGACGGCTGGGACCGTTGACGCTGTCCGCCGGCACCCCGGGTTTCTCGTCCTCAGCCCGGGACACTTCGGCTGCGGCCGCCAACGTTGGCGATCCGGAGGCCGGCTTCGGTTCGCCGAACCGCACCACGCCGGACCAGTACAGGACGGCAGACGTCACGACCAGAGTCGCCGCCAGGCCCACGACGAACGTCTTCAGGCTCATCACGATTCCTCCCAACGCCAGACCCGATGCGGATGCAAGAGCCAGCGGCTCCGGACGCGAGCAGGGCACGAGCAGGGCGAGCCACGCGCTCCGGCTCGACCGCTGGTCGGCGGCAAAGCGCTGCCGGAGCTGGTCGAGGCCGCGCTTCAGGTGCGAACGGACCGTTGCGGCCGGAACCCCCTCGTGCCCGGCAATCCTCTCGGCACTCCACCCCCGGAAGTACCGCATGAGCACGGTCGAGCGGTACGGCTCTTCCAGGTCCAGGACGGCTCTTCCGATTACCTGCTGCAGTTCGGCCTCGGCGACCAGCTCGTCGGTGGGCGTCGCCTGCTCGGGCGCCGGTGCGTTCTCCTCGAGCCGGCGATGTCGGCTCCTGGAGCGAGCCATCGCCCACGCCGTGTTCCGGACCAGCCGGGAGAGCCAGGCGCGCACGTTCAGAACCGCCGCCGGCTGCCTGAGCGCCTCCAGCATCGTCTGCTGCGCCACGTCTTCCGAAAGTGACGGGTCGGCGACGAGCTGCCCCGCCAGCCGGCGGATCCACGCGGACTTCTCCAGCAACTCTTCCGGCTTCAGGCGTGTCCCGTCTGGTTTCATGGCACCTACGGGCTTCGTGATTCCTGGACCCCGGGTGTTGCATGGATTCTACCGCGAATCCAGATTCGTTGGCCCGAGTCCCTGTCGCCGTGCGCCGCGGACCGTGACGCGGCACCGGCACCGCACGGTCCGACCGGGCACGCTCTCAGATCTCCCGGATCAAACCCTCGAGGTTGGTAGAGAGGACATCCTTCCCGCGAGTCTCCTTTGCCACGCGGGAAACCAGGATCTGTCGCGACGCACCCGCCAGATCGGCCACCTTCTTCAGGCGACTCAGATCACCAGGCGCCGGAGCGCTCGTGAGTTTGATCTCGATGGCCCACACCTCCCGGCCGAAGTCGAGCACCAGGTCGAGCTCGTGCCCGTCGGAGGTTCGGAAGTAGTACGGGTCGAACAACCGGCCCCGGGTGGTGGCTGTGCCGATGACCTGGTCGATGACGAATCCTTCCCAGCTTGCGCCGACCCAGGGGCGTGCGAGGAGATCGTCGAAGTCTTGCGCGAGCAGCAGGGCATGAAGCAGTCCGCTGTCCCTGAAGAAGATCTTGGGGCTTCTGGTCAAGCGCTTCCGGACATTCGGCAGGAACGGCGGCAGCCTGCGGATCAGGAACGCTCCTTCGAGGAAGTCCAGGTAGGAAGTGACGGTCTTGGAATCGAGGCCCAGACTCTGGCCGAGTCGCGAGGCGTTCCAACGCTGGCCGTGAAGGGCAGCCAGCATTTTGAGCAGCCGACCCGTGACCTGTGGCTTGGCGGGAAGACCCCAGTTGGGAAGGTCGCGCTGCGCCAGGAGGTCCAGGTAGGAGCGCTGCCACCTCGGGAATCGGCGAGGATCCAGAATCCCGCCGTCCGGGTACCCTCCTCGCAGCCAGAGCACGTCCGGGTCCGTGCCTTCGAGTTCAGCCAGGAGGAGGGGGGTGAGCTCGACCAGCGACAGCCGGCCGGCAAGCGATTCGGTCAAGTTTCTCATCAAGCCGGGAGAGACGGAACCCAGGAGCAGGAAACGCCCGTTTCGCCCGCGGTCCTCGTCGATGGCGCCCCGGATCCTCGGGAACAGCTCCGGCCATTCCTGGGCTTCGTCCAGGATGGCCAGTTGTTCTCCTGCCGCGACCGAAGGGAACAGGACATCGAGGCGCGATCGCTGTTCAGGCTGCTCGAGATCGAAATAGGTCTCACCCAGCGACCTGGCGAGGGTCGTCTTGCCGACCTGGCGGGGACCGCTGAGTGCCACGGCCGGGTTCTCGGCGAGTTCCTCTCGGATACGGGGCTCGGCCAGTCGGAACAGCATACGTGTATATTAGGAATTGATTCCTAAAATGCAAGTTCATGACTAAATAATTGTTAAACAAGTAGCTTATGAGCATGCGCGGGTAGTCCGGACGGTCCCCTCCGCCTCTCTTCGTGCTCGGACGCTTCCCGCGCTCAGCGCACGAGCAGGGCCACGTTCTCGACGTGGTGCGTGTGCGGGAAGAGGTCGACCGGCTGGATCTGTTCGAGCGAGTAGCCGTGGGCGAGGCTGGACAGATCGCGCGCCTGGGACTCGGGGTTGCAGCTGACGTAGACGATCCTCTCCGGCGCCAGCTCCCGCAGGGCGTGAACGGTCTTGGGATGGAGACCGGCCCGGGGCGGGTCGAGGATTACGATCCGGGGTTCGCCATACTTGGTAGCGAAGTCCGCGTTCAGACAGGACGAGAGGTCGCCCGCGGCGAACCTCACGTTGCTGACTCCGTTGAAAGCGGCGATCCTCTCCGCCGCCTCCACCGCGGTCCGATCGAGCTCCAACCCGACGACCCTCCCGGCGGATCCCGAGAGGAACAAGGAGATGGCGCCGAGTCCCGAGTAGAGGTCGTAGACCAGGTCTTCCGGACCGGCCTCGGCCATCCGCGCCGCCACCTCGTACAGCCGCTCCGCCTGGGCGGTGTTCGTCTGAAAGAAGGAGTGGGGGGCGATCTCGAAGGTGTACGGCCCGATCCGGTCATGGCATGTGCCGGTGCCGAAGATGATCCGCACCAGCTCGCCGGTGGAGACCTGGGCGACGCCCGTGTTGACGGTGTTGACGAAGGTGGTGACCTCCGGGAACTCGGACTTGAGGAACGACCCGAAGCCGCTCATCCGCGCCGGATCGTCCCCGTTGGTCACCAGGTTGAGCATGACCTCATCGGAGTGCCGCGGCGTCCGCACGACCATGTGCCGCAGGAATCCCCGCCGAGCCTTCAGATCCCAGGCCGTCCACGCTTCCTTTTTCGCGAACGCGCGGACTCCCCGCAGCAGCCGGCTGGTCAGTTCTGACTGGAGGAAGCACTCCTCCAGATCGAGCAGCCGGTCAAAGAACCCCGGAACGTGCATGCCGAGGGCGAAGTCCCGATCGTACTCCTTGCCGCTCTCGATCTCCCAGTCGGTGAGCCAGCGCCTCGAGCCGAAGGAGAACTCCATCTTGTTGCGGTAGTAGTAGATCTCCTCGGAGCCGAGGACGGCCCGGACCTCCACCTCCCCCAGCAGACCGGCGCCGGAGAAGGCGTCCTCCACCGCCTGCCGCTTGGCGTCGAGCTGCGCGGAGTAGATCATGCTCTGCCAGGAACAGCCGCCGCACGAGCCGAAGTAACGGCACTTCGGCTCGACTCGCAGGGGGCTGCGCGAAAGGACCTCGATCAGCCGGGCTTCTCGCCGCTTCTTGCGTCGCCCAAGAAGCTGAGCACGAATCGTGTCGCCCGGGACCGCGTGGGCGACATGGATTTGCCGGCCCGCGAGATCTCCCGTGGCGAAGCCCCGCTCGGCGATCCGGTTGATGGAGAGTTCCACCTCAGTTCCGCGCTTCAAGCTCTCCTCGTTCCTTCAAGGTCTGCCGGGATGTGGCGAACAGGCCATCTTGGGCTTTCGAAGCGGCCATGTCGACCGCGGTCGTCGGAAGGGGGCAAAGGTTCGCGCGGAACCAACGCCGTGCCTTGACGCGGCTACTCCTCGTGGGCCTCCAGTTCCTCGGCACACGCCTCGATCTCCTCCAGCGGGTGGAGTCGCCCCTGGCCCACACCCTTGCAAAAGGGCGCGATTTCCCGGTGCCAGATGGTCCGCTTCAGGTTGCTTCGCCAGAAGGGCCAGGTCCGGCACTGCACCGGGCGCGCCGGGTAGATCTGGCAGCGCCGGTCCTTCAGCATCGGACAGACCCCGCTGCTCATGTCCAGTTGCCGGTCGCCCTCCTCGAAAACGCAGTACAGCTCCTCGAATCGTAGTACACCGATCCCCAACAGGCGCGCAGCGACCCGAGCTTCCGAATCTTCAAGGTAGACCCGATTGTACTCACCGTGGGCGGTGCAACACTCTCCGCTCCCCATGCACTGAAATCGCAAGCCATTTAAATACCAGAGTTTACGATTCTTTTTGGCAGGGGCCATTGAACAATTGATCCAGAGAATGGAAACAAACCTCAGCCCGGGAGAGCCCGGAGCCGATATTCGACAGCGGATTGTCGCGGACACCAGCGGAGAACACACCTGATGAAGCGAATTCGATGGGTCGCCCTGCCGGCGGCCATGCTCATTCTGTCGATGTCGTGGGCGGAGGACGCCTGGACCGATGGCGGCGGTGGTGGGAAGGGAGGCGGCCGGGCCAAGCCGTCCGGTGCTGGTGGGATCAAGCCGGGCGGCAAGAAGGGCGGAGCGCCCGATCTCGGCGGAGGGCTCAAGCCGGGCGGCCTGCCAAAGGTGGGCGACGGAAGCGCTCTCGGCGGGGCCCTCCAGCCGGGCAGCTCCCCTCTGGGTGGCAAGAAGCCCTCAGGACTCTCCGGGGCGGGCTCCGGGCTGGGTGCCATTCCAGGCGAGAAGCCAGGCGGCCGCTTCTCCAGCAGCTTTGGCAAGGGCGCTGGCGCCGGTCTGTTGGGAGGCAAGACGCCGGGAAGGTTTAGCGGAGCGCTCGGACCAGGCTCCGGCAAGCCGGGCGACGGACTGCTCGGACCAGGCTCCGGCAAGCCGGGCGACGGACTGCTCGGACCAGGCTCCGGCAAGCCGGGCGACGGACTGCTCGGACCAGGCTCCGGCAAGCCGGGCGACGGACTGCTCGGACGGAGATCCCGACTG
>JAZDLC010000057.1:0-29449 GCA_043802345.1 Planctomycetota bacterium
GCCAGTTCGACGAACCCGAGGAACACCTTCAGCACGTGCATCCACTCGCCGGCCCTCGGCATTTGCTGCAGGCGGCCCGGCAGCAGCGAGAGGAACACGAACGGCGTGGCCATCGTCAGTCCGAACACGCCCATGCCGAGCACGATCCGGCCGATGTCGCCGTCAGCCGCTCCCACGCTGAGCAGCGATCCGACGAACGGCGCGGTGCAGGTGAATGACGTGACCACCAGGGTGGCGCCCATCAGGAAGACCCCTGTCAGGCCGCTCTTCGTGGAGGCCTTGCCTGCCACCGCCATCAGGAACCTGGGGGGCTGTAGATCGATCGCGCCGAACAGCACCAGGGCGAAGATGAGGAACAGCGAGCCGATCGCGAGGTTGGTGACCGGATGCTGGGCGAAGGTGATGATCGGCGCGCCGAGCGCCACGCCGATCAGGATGAACACCAGCACGATGCCGGCGCCATACGCCAGGGAGAGCGGCAGGACCCGGCCTTCCCGCGCGATCGCCTGCTTGGTGAAGAACGAGATGGTGATCGGGATCATCGGATAGGTGCACGGCATCAGCAGGGTGATGAATCCCCAGAAGACCGCGAGCAGCAGGAACGCGGAGATCGGCAGGGTTCCCAGATCCTCGCCGCCGACATTCTCCACCGGTTCGCCAACCCCTGGCGGCGAGGCCGCCCCCTGTTCGGCCCCCGCGCCGGCGGTCGCGGCCACCACCTTCAGCACGGCCTTGAAGGGAAGCGACTCGTTGGTGCAGGTTGACTCGTCGCACGCCTGTCCGGTCAGCGTTCCAGAAAGCGAGAGCTCGCCGGGAACAACCTCTTTCGAAACGCGGAACTGCTGGCGGAGGATGGCCTGCTTGAAGTAGAGATGGACATCCTCCTCGAAGATCTCGTCGTACTTCACCACCGGGTCGGGAAGCGCCATTTCTCCGACCGGCTCGAGCCCTTCCATCGGTTCGAACTCCACCTCTGCCGGCAGGCCGGCCGGAGAAGTCGGAGCGTAGACGTAGTAGGAGTCGCCGATTCGGAGTTCGATTTTCAGGCTGACGATTTCGCCCGGGTCCGCCGTGTCCGGCTCGAAGGTGGCGGCGATGCTGACCCGCCGCCCGGCGGCGGCGCCAATGGCGAGCGACGCGTCGAAGGTCGGGGCGGCGATGACGCAGGTTCGGTCATCGCAGGCCTGGGTGTGGAGAATGCCGCTCAGCTCGATCGTTCCAGATGCGTTTTTCGGGACCCGGAAATCCTGTTCAAACACAGGCCGGCCGCGGAGAATCCGGATCGTCACCTCGAAGACGTCGTCCCACTTTTCCTTTGGATCGGTGAAACGAAGCTCCCCTTCCGGTTTCAGCCCACCTGACTTCGTGAACTCGACCCGGGCCGGAATGCCGCCCTCCTCCGGGGAGTCGGGCGCATAGATGTAGTACCCCTCCTGGATCTCGGCCTGGAGCTTCAGCGTGACCAGATCACCCGGCGCCGCCTCGGCCGGACTGAACGACGCCTTCACGCCAACGCGGCTTCCGAACTGCGCGGAAGCCAGGGGCGCCCAGACGGCACCGAGCAGGAGCAGGAGTGGAACCATCAAGCGCAAGAGCTTCTCCCTGTTCATCCTATGTCGGCGGAGATTGGCGAATGCTAGCAAGCCGCCGACGACGGGCGCAACGTCCGGCAGCGTCACGGGGTCGACCCTGTCTGGCGGATCTCACCCTTGTTACGAGGACATCGCCCCGCCGGTGCGGCACAAAAGACGGATCCGGTCCGCTTTCGGGGCACCCGTGAATCGCCGATTCCGGGAATCCCGGGGTTCTGTCTTTGGCCGCACCTTGTCTATACTGGGACTCCATTTTGCCGGAAGGTCGAAAGTGCCAGAAAACGAGATCGCCAGCGCAGCTCGTCCATCACCCGTGGGGCTCGACGGATCCTCCCGCTCCGTTCCGATGCTCGCGTACGATGCGGTGGCCCTCGCGGACGCGATGATTCTGGCCGAAATCGACAGGATCGGCGCTCGACAGATGATCGCCGGGAACCTGCACCGAGCCTGCGCGGGCCGGAGGTTCCACATGAAAGACTCCTGAAAGGCGGGAACGGTCCATGGACTTCAACCTGAGCGAAGAGCTGACGCTGCTGCGAGACACTGTGCGCAAGTTCGCGCGAGAGGAACTCGAGCCGGTGGCAGCAGAGCACGACCGGGAGCGCAAGTACCCGGCAGAGCTTGTCCGGAAGGCGGGCGAACTGGGTCTGATGGGCGTCGCGGTGGAGGAGAAGTATGGCGGCTCCGGGATGGGCAACCTGGCGGGCTCGATCGTTTCCGAGGAGCTCTCGAGGGCCTGCGCATCCACCGGAGTGACGGTGTCGGTCCACAACTCCCTGGTCACCGGCCCCTTGGGCAAGTTCGGTTCGGACTTCCTGAAGGAGAAGTACCTGGAGCGCCTGGCCTCGGGCGAGTGGCTGGGCGCCTATGCGCTCACCGAGGCGGATGCCGGTTCGGACGCCGCGAACCAGCAGACCAGCGCCGAGTTGCGGGGAGATCACTACGTTCTGAACGGGACCAAGGTGTGGATCACCAGCGGTGCCGTGGCCGATTTATTCATCGTCTTCGCGAGGACGACTCCCGTGGGCGATGGGAGCAAGTCCGACGGCATCACCGCCTTTGCGATCGAGAGGGAGACGCCCGGCCTCAAGCCCGGCAAGAAAGAAGAGAAGGTCGGCATCCGGGCTTCCACGACCACGGAATTGGCGCTGGAGGATTGCCGGGTCCCGGTGGAGAACGTCATCGGTGAGGTGGACCAGGGATTCAAGATCGCCATGGATACCCTGGATGGCGGCCGGATCGGGATTGCCTCGCAGGCGGTGGGGATCGCCCAGGCCTGCCTGGACGCATCCATCGCGTATTCCAAGGAACGCGTGCAGTTCGGCCGGCCGATCGGAGCGTTCCAGGCGATTCAGTGGAAGCTGGCGGAGATGGCGACCAACCTGGAAGCGGCGCGGCTCCTGGTCCACAAGGCAGCATGGTTGCGGGATCAGCGGCAGCCGTGCGCCATGGCGGCCTCCATGGCCAAGATGCACGCGTCGGTGATCGCCAACAAGGCCGCGGAGGAGGCGGTTCAGATCCATGGCGGCGCCGGGTACACGACCGACTTCCCGGTGGAGCGGTTCATGCGCGATGCGCGCATCACCGAGATCTACGAGGGAACCACCGAGATCCAGCACCTTGTGATCGCCAGGCATCTGATGAGCGCCTGACAGGCAGGCCGTTGCGGAAGATGCGGGCAGAGACGACATTGTGACGACCGACTCGATCCAACCAGATCTCCTCGAGCGGGCCCTCAGCGACGACCGCGTCGCCCTGGCCCGGCTTCTGACCCTGGCCGAGCGACGCGATCCGGCGTTTCCCGGGTATCACACGCGCCTCTACCCGAAGGTGGGGCGTGCTCGGCGGATCGGGTTCACCGGACCGCCGGGCGCGGGCAAAAGCACCCTGGTGGAGGCGTACGCGGTCAAGCGCCGCAGCGTCGGGGAATCGATCGGCGTGGTGGCGGTCGACCCGAGCAGCCCGTTCACCGGCGGCGCACTGCTCGGTGATCGCATCCGGATGAGCCGCCTGACTCTCGATCCCGGTTGCTTCGTGAGGTCGATGGCGAGCCGGGGATCGTTCGGGGGGCTGGCCAGAACCACGGACGAACTCGTGGACGTGATGGACGCCGCCGGCTTCGACCGGGTGGTGGTGGAAACGGTCGGGGTGGGACAGTCGGAAGTGGATGTGGCCCGGGCCACCGACACCACGGTGGTGATCCTGGTTCCCGGCGCGGGTGACGCGGTGCAGGCCCTGAAGGCCGGCCTGATGGAGATTGCCGACGTTCTGGTGGTCAACAAGGCGGACCGTCCAGGCGTGGAACGGGTGGTTGCCGAGCTGGAAGAGGTGCTCTCTCTCCGGTCGGAGCATTCCCGGGTGGCGATCGTTCAGACCGTGGCGACCAGTGGCGAGGGACTCGATGATCTGGACGCGGCCATCGAGGAGCACGCCCTCTCGGCGAGGGCCTGCGGCGAGTTCGAGTCGCGCCGGGCCGCACACCTCGGGACCAAGGTGCGCAGGATCGTCGAGGACACGCTCCGGGCCGAGATGTTCGGTGGCAAGGGAATCCACTCCAGGATCAACGAGGCGCTGGAGGAGCAGAACGGAAGCTCTCCGTACGAGATCGCGAAGGACCTGCTCGCCGAGCTGGGTCTGAGGACAGGCGCCCGGGCTTCTGGAGAAACGACAGACAGCCGACGGAATACCGGCGGACAACCCATGGAGCTGACGTGAGCAGGCCTTTCAGCACAGAGTCGACCCAGCACAGCAAACCCGGGAAGAACTCCGGCGGCGACGCGGAGTCGCAGTCCGATGCAACCCGCTTCCGCAGCCTGTCCGGGAACGTCCTGAAGCCGTTCTACTGTCGGGAGGATATCGCGGACCTGGACGAGGCCCGGGATCTCGGGACGCCCGGGGAGTACCCCTTCACCCGGGGCGTTCACAAGACGATGTACCGCGGCAGGACCTGGACCATGCGCCAGTTCGCCGGGTTCGGGACGTCGGTGGAGACGAACAGGCGTTTCCACTACCTCCTGGAGCAGGGGCAGACCGGGCTTTCGGTCGCGTTCGACTTCCCGACCATCACCGGCTACGACTCCGATGATCCGATGTCGGAGGGAGAGGTGGGGCGGTGCGGGGTTGCCATCGCGTCGCTCGCGGACATGGAGACGCTGCTCGGGGGCATTCCGCTGGATCAGGTCTCCACCTCCATGACCATCAACGGCCCGGCGGCGGTCTTGCTGGCTTTCTACGTGGCGATGGCGAAGAAGCAGGGCGTTCCTCTCGACAAGCTGCGGGGAACGACCCAGAACGATGTGCTCAAGGAGTACCAGGCCCAGAAGTCGTGGTGCTTCCCGCCCCATCCGTCCATGCGGGTCGTGAACGACATCATCGAGTACTGCGGCAAGGAGGTTCCTCTCTGGAACACGATCTCCATCTCCGGGTACCACATCCGCGAGGCCGGGTCGACGGCGCTGCAGGAACTGGCCTTCACCTTGGCCAACGGCTTTGCCTACGTGGAAAGCGGGATCAAGGCGGGGCTCGACGTCGATGACTTCGCCCCCAGACTGTCGTTCTTTTTCGACGCCCACCTCGATTTCTTCGAGGAAATCGCGAAGTTCCGGGCGGCGCGCAGGATCTGGGCCCGGCACATGCGGGAAAAGTACGGCGCGAAGAACCCCAGGTCCTGGCTGGTCCGGTTCCACACCCAGACCGCCGGCGTTTCGCTGACGGCTCAGCAGCCCGAGAACAACATCGTGCGCACGGCCTGCGAGGCGCTGTCGGCGGTGCTGGGCGGCACCCAATCACTGCACACCAACTCCATGGATGAAACGCTGGCCCTGCCGACCGAGAAGGCGGCCAAGATCGCCCTGCGGACGCAGCAGATCCTGGCGCACGAGATTGGCGTGGCCAATGTGGCCGATCCCCTGGCCGGTTCGTACTACGTCGAGGCGCTGACGAATCAGATGGAGAGCGAGGCCGAGGAGATCTTCCGCAAGATCGAGGCGATGGGAGGAGTGATCCAGGGCATCGAGAACGGGTACTTCCAGCGGGAGATCGCCGCGTCCGCCTACCGCTTCCAGAAGGAGATGGACGCGAAGAGCCGGGTGGTCGTGGGCGTCAACCGCTTTGTCGACGAACAGGAAGAACCACTGGACATCCTGAGGATCGGCGTTGAAGTCGAGGCGGAGCAGAGAGAACGGTTGGCAAGGCTGCGCTCCTCCCGGAATGAAACAGAGGTGCGAAACGCACTGACGGCACTAGCCGACGCCGCCAAGAATGGTGACAATGTCATGCCCTGCCTGGTCGAAGGCGCGCTTGCCTACGCGACGCTCGGCGAGATGATCGCCACGCTCAAGCAGGAGTTCGGCGAGTACCGGGAACCGCCAATGTTCTGACGCGGAGAGAGCGCGATGGCAGAAGATCGAATCAGAGTCCTCGTGGCGAAGCCGGGCCTGGATGGGCATGACCGGGGCGCCAAGGTGGTTGCTGCCGGACTGCGGGATGCCGGCATCGAGGTGATCTACACCGGCCTGCATCAGACCGCGGAGATGATCGTGTCGGCGGCCATCCAGGAAGACGTGGACGCCATCGGCCTGTCGATTCTCTCGGGAGCTCACATGACGCTGTTTCCCAAGGTCAAGAAGCAGCTCGACGAGAAGGGTGCTGGAGACATCCTGCTCACGGGAGGCGGGATCATTCCCGAGGACGACCTGAAGGAGTTGAACCGGATGGGCGTGGGACGGCTCTTCGGGCCGGGCACGCCGATCGCGGAAATCGCCACGTATATCAAGCAAGAGGTTGCTGAGCGGAGGAGCCGGGGAAGCTCCGTTCAGTCCTGATTTCACAGCCGCAGCTCAAACGAGGAAGGAGAAACCGAGAATGACCGGCCCTCGCCCACCAGAGCCAACCAAGGAGATTCTCAACATCGATGAGGCCGCGGTCCTGCTGGGAGTCTCCACCAAGACCTTTGCCAAGGTCCTGAGAGATGGGGAGATTCCGGGCCGAAAGATCGGCCGGGAATGGAAGTTCGCCCGGCGCGCCCTGGTCGATTGGGTCGCGTCCGGCAAGTCCCGGGATTTTTTCGAGGTGGACGAGCGGTCCGGCGAACAGCACGAACGGCGGAACGAGAATGCCCGGGCCGGAGCGGCCCGCTCCCGAGTCGTCCGTCGAATCGAATCAGACATGTCCATCGAGGAAGACTGAGAGGCAACCGTGACCGAGATTCACACCGAAGCGCCGCACCTGAACTTCAGCCTGAGCGAGGAACAGCAACTCATCCAGGAGACGGTGCGGCGCTTCGCCAAGGAGCAGGTGGCTCCCAGGGCCATGGAGATGGACCGGACGTCCACCTTCGACATGAGTCTCTGGTCTCAGATGAGGGAGCTGGGGCTGTGCGGGATCCCGATTTCCGAGGAATTGGGCGGCGCCGGCCTGGACGGGCTGTCGTACATCCTGGCGGTGGAGGAACTGGCGCGGGTCTGCGGTTCGACCGCGCTCACCTTGGCGGCCCATGTCTCGCTCGGGCTCTTCCCGATCGACCATGGCGGGACCGAGGAACAGCGGCGCAAGTGGGTGCCTGATCTGGCTTCCGGCGAGAAGATCGGCTCGTTCGGGCTGACCGAGCCGAACGCCGGATCGGATGCGGGCGGCACCGAGACGACCGCCGTGAAGAAGGGAGACCGCTGGGTCCTGAACGGGACCAAGGTCTTCATCACCAACGCGGGGATCGGCCATACCTTCGTCTGCACGGCCAAGACCTCGAACGAGCCGGGCGCCCGGGGGATCTCCGCCTTCGTGGTGGAGAAGGGGACCCCCGGATTCCGGCTGGGTCAGAAGTTGGAGAAGCTGGGGACGCGCGGCTCCGACTGGGCGGAGCTGATCTTCGAGGATTGCGAGATTCCGGAGGGGAACCTGCTGGGAGAGGTGGGGAGCGGCTTCAAGCTGTTCATGAAGACTCTCGACGGCGGCCGGATCTCGATCGGCGCCATGGCTCTCGGACTGGCCCAGGGCGCGTTCGACCGGGCCGTGAAGTACGCGACGGAGCGGGTCACCTTCGGCAAGCCGATCGGGCACCACCAGGCGATCGGCTTCAAGCTGGCCGACATGGACGTCCAGATCGAGGCGGCGCGCCACCTCGTCTACAACGCCGCCCGGCTGAAGGACGCGGGCCTGCCGTACGGCCGCGAAGCGGCCATGGCGAAGCTACACGCCTCGGAAACCGCGATGAAGGTTACCTACGACGCCATCCAGGTCCTCGGCGGCTACGGCTACGCCACCGAGTACGAGGTGGAGCGCATGTGGCGCGACGCCAAGCTCTGCACCATCGGCGAAGGCACCAGTGAGATCCAGCGGCTGGTGATCGCCCGGATCCTCCTCGACAAGGCGGTGGGCAAGTCGTAGCCCCGGACGGTGATCCGATTCGGCTCGGCCCCCTGGGCGCCTTTCCCCGAGCCGCGGCGATCCGCCGCGGGAGGGAGAGTCGTTTCGGTTTGAGAATGGCTTCTCCTTGCCCGGTCCGGCCGATTCCTCTTGAATGGCATCTTTTGCACCCTGCTCCAGAACCATGAGTTCATGCGTGGGGCGATGGAAGGATCCAGAGGTTCTGGGCCGTTTCAGAAGATCTGGCTTCCACGAGTGGGACGGAGATCATCACAAATGACGCCTCGAACGGCCGTTTCTGTCGCGCTGCTCATGCTCCTTTGTGACGGCCTGTGGGCCGGGGAGTTCAAGGTCGAATTCGATCTGGCCGAGACCGCGACCGTGGGAGAGAAGGTCTCGCTGCGGGTCGAAGTGACGAACCTGGGCCAGGCGACCGAGGTGGTCAAGGAGCCGCAGTTCGACTACCGCTCGTTCGACTTCCTGGTCAGCTTCGACGGGGGCAAGGACTCGAGATTCACCCGCTACCATCCGGCCGCGGGTTCCCCGTCCCTTCTCACCGGCAGGGACCTCCTTCCCGGCAAGTCGATTCAACTGGCGCATGAAGTAATCGCCCTCAAGGTCGGCCGGTGGACCTTTCAGCCGCTGTTCCAGGGCGCCCGTGGAGCTGCCGTGGAAGGCCCCAGGAAGTCGGTCCAGGTGAAGCCGGGGAAGGGGAACGAGATGCTGCTGCGGTTCGAGACCAAGGAGGGGGAGATCGAGGCCGAGTTCTGGCCGGAGGTCGCGCCGGCGACATCGCTTCACATCGCGGGCCTGGCGTCGGCCGGATTCTACGACGGACTCAAGTTCCATCGAACGATAAAGGAGTTCATGATCCAGGGCGGTTGTCCGAACGGGAACGGCACCGGGAGTCCGGGGTACACGGTCGAGGCGGAGTTCAACTCCAGGAAGCACACGGCCGGGGTTCTTTCCATGGCTCGCAGCGGCGATCCGTACGAGAGCATGGGCAAGGAACCGCGGCCGCAGTTCGCCAACTCCGCGGGATCCCAGTTCTTCCTGTGCGACGCCGAGGCTCCCTTCCTGGACGGCAAGTACACCGCCTTCGGCGCGGTGGTCAGCGGGATGGATGTGGTGCATCGGATCGCCGCCGCACCCGCGACCCAGGGCACCGATCCCGGTCCGTCGGTGCCTGTCGATCCGGTGGTGATGACGTCCGTGAAGCTGGTCCCCCGGTCACCCTGACCGACTCGAGAGAGGAGAGCCGACGGGATGACACCCATGGGTTGGACGCTGGCCGAGAAGATCGTGTCGAGCCACGCTGGAGGGATCCCGGTGGCTCCTGGCGACGCGGTCTTCGTGCACCCGGATCTCGTCAGCCTGGATGAGCGGCAGGCGGAACGGCTGCTGGACCTCCTCGAGGAGAGCGGCGAAACCTGGCCCCGGGGAGGGGAGTTGCTGCGGGTGATTCCAGGCCACTTCGCCGCGACCTCGGATCCCGGGAGGGCTTCGGTCTATCGCCGGTTGCGGCAGTTCTTCGAGCAGCAGGAGTGGACCGGCCTGTCGCCGCTCGGGAGGGGCGGGTCGCTGGCGGTGGGGACGATTGACGGGGGGTACGCGATTCCGGGCCATCTGGTGCTAGGAAGCGACGGACACCTCTCGGACGCCGGAGCCGTCGGCTGCCTGGGTCTCCCGGTATCAGAGGGGCGCCTGATCCGCGCGCTGGCCGGCCAGCCGATCGAGCTGAAGGTGCCGGCAAGTATCAGAGTCCGCCTGGCAGGCACGCCGGGACGCTGGTGTACGGGACTGGACGTGATGCTGCGGCTCCTGAACGAGCTGGGCAAGGACCGCCTGCTGGACCGGGTGGTCGAACTGCATGGGCCGGCGCTCGATCACATGGACATGATCGATCGGCTGGCCATGACCTCGGTGGGGTTCGAGGCCGGTCTGCGCTCCGTCCTGCTGGGAACCGATGAGACCACCCTGGCCTGGCTGCGGGCCCGCACCGAGAAGGCTCTCGCGCATCTGCTGCCGGACGGGGATGCGGCCTACGAGGAGCGGCTGGAGCTGAATCTGGATGGATGGGAGCCGATGGTGGCCCTGGCGCCCTCTCCCTACGGGGCCCGCCCGGTGAGCGAACTGCCGGAGATTCCGGTGGACCAGGTTGTGATCGGGCACAGAGCCGGAGGAAGAGTCGAGGATCTCAGGCTGGTGGCGAGGCTGCTGAATGAGCACCCGGTCCATGGCAACCTGCGGTTGCTGATCGTGCCCGGATCGCAGAAGATCTTCCAGCATTGTGCGGAGGAAGGGTTGGTGGCAACATTGGTCCGCGTCGGCGCCTTGGTGGCAACGCCAATGATGGATCTCTGGGAATCGGACCAGGGGGGGACCTTGGGCGAGGGTGAGGTCTGTCTGACCACAACGACTGAGAATCGCACCGGATGGCAGGGGCCGGCAAGCGCGAAGATCCACTTTTCCAGCCCGGCGGTGGCCGCGGCCACCGCCGCGATGGGGCGCATTGCCCATCCGGACGAGGTCTTGCGCAGCCGGAGGGAGTCGGCCTGACATGTTGATTTGTCTGGGAGCCCGTACGGATTCCAGCAACACAACCTCATGGAAGCATGGGTTGATTGAAGAACCAGGAGCAGGAACGTGAGCAAGTATCGCATCGCTGTGTTGCCCGGAGACGGAATCGGTGAAGAAGTCGTCCGGGAGGGAATGAAGGTACTCGAGGCAGCCGCCGAGGCCTTCAGTTTCGATTTCGAGGCCAAGACCTATCCATTCGGCGCCGACCACTACCTCGAAACAGGCGAGACGATGCCGGAGTCGGTGTTCACGGAATTCCTCGACTTCGACGCGGTCTACATGGGGGCCATCGGCGATCCGAGGGTGGAGACCGGATTGCTGGAGCACGCCATCATCGGTGGCACGCGGTTCAAGCTGGATCTGTACGTCAACCTCCGGCCGGTGAAGCTGTATGCGGAGCGCCTGTGTCCCATCAAGGGGAAGCAGCCGAAGGATGTCGACATGGTCTTCGTGCGGGAGAACACGGAAGACGCGTACACGCGAATTGGTGGCATCTTCAAGCAGGGGACGCCGGACGAAGTGGCGATAGCGACCATGATCTACACCAGGAAGGGGTGTGAGCGGGCCATCCGCTACGCTTTCGAGATGGCGCGCAAGCGGGATATGCGGAAGAAGGTGCTGCTGATCGACAAGGCGAATGCGATCCGGGCGCAGGATATCTGGACCCGCACCTTCGCCGAGGTCGCAACGGAGTACCCCGACATCGAGACGGATCATGCCTACATCGATGCGGCATGCATGTGGATGATGAAGAATCCGGAGTGGTTCGATGTGGCCGTGACACCGAATATCTTCGGCGACATCATCACTGACATTGGCGCGATGCTGCAGGGCGGCCTGGGCGTTGCCGCCTCCGGAAACCTCCATCCGGGCAAGGTCTCCATGTTCGAGCCGATTCATGGCTCGGCACCGAAGTATCGCGGACAGAACGTGGCCAATCCGATTGCCTGCATCATGGCTGCATCGATGATGCTGGACTACGTGGGAGAGGGGGCGGCGGGCCGGAGGATCGAGGAAGTGGTGGCCCAGAAGATCGAGAGCGGCGGCATCGAATCGCTCGGAGCCGGCGCCCTGCCGACCGATGTCATCGGGGACATGATCGCGGGGGGTGTGCGGGCGGGAGGGTAGCGCTCCCCTTGCACTCAGTCGCTTTAGCGACGGTACTCGTACTCGAATCGTGAGCTGCCAGGTTGGAGCGGACCCACGGAATCCGGTACGAGTACGAAGGAGGCCGAGTGCGGCCCTACTTCGAATCCATGTCATACTTCTTCATCTTCCGCCAGAGCGTCGTGCGGGAGATATTGAGGTTCTGAGCGGCCTGCTTCAGATTCCTCGGATTCCGGCGCAGCTCCTCCTCGATGGCCTTCTTCTCCTCCTGTTCGACCCGGGTACGCATTGCGTGCGCTTCGTTGTCAGCCTCCACCGGAATTGTTGCGATGATCCCCAATTTCTCCAGGACCTCTACCGTGATCTCGCCACCAGTCGCGAGAGGCAACGCCTGCTCGAGGATTTCTTCCAGCTGCTTCAGGTTACCTGGGTACGGCAGGGACATCAGAACCCTGGTCGCTTCCTTCCTGATCTTCACCGCGGCAGCGCCCCGGCCGCCATTCTTCTTCAGGAAGTGCTGAGCGAGCCGCGTGATGTCGGCCCTGCGGTCGCGCAGGGCAGGAAGGCGGATCTCCATCGCCCTCAGGGAGTAGAACAGATCCTGCCGGAAGGAGCCCTTGTCCACCAGCTTCTCGAGATCCACTGCGCTGGCGGCAATGACATGCACGTCGACCCGCGAGACCGGTCCGCCCGGATCTCTCTGGGTCTCGCCGTCTCGCAAGTAGCGCAGGAGGCGAGCCTGTGTGATTTCCGGGAGGTGCTCCACTCCGTCGAGATAGATCGTGCCTCCGCTCGCCTCGAACAGGCGACCGGAACCGCCGCTGGAGGAGCCGAAAAGCTCGGCATCCAGATCGCTCACCGCGGCGGCGCACCTGAGCGGCACGAACTGGGCCCCGCTGCGCGGCGACGCGGCGTGGATGGTGCGGGCCATGGTCTCGCGTCCCGTCCCGACTTCCCCCAGGATCAGGACCGGCTTGTCGGTGGTCGCGGAGCGGCGAGCGAGCTCCCGCGCGTCCTGGAAGGCGGGCGTGTCGCCCACCAGATCCCGGAACGGACTCCCCTGTTCCGCGCCGCCACCTGTGCCTCCGAACTCGGCCCGGGCTTTCTGGATCGTCTCGAGCAGAGTCTCCTGGGTGAAGGTCTTCTCGAGGTAATGGAAGGCGCCGAGCTTCATCGCGCTGACAGTGCTCGGAATGGAGGGATAGGCGGTGATGAGGATCACGGCCACCTGCGGCCACCGGGCGCGGACTCTCTTGAGGAGTTCCAGCCCGTCCATCTGGGGCATCATTACGTCGATCAGGGCGACGTCGACTTGCTCCCGCTCGAGGTGGTTCAGAGCCTCGGTTCCCGAGGAGGCTTGCAGCACGCGGTGTCCCGCTCGCTCCAGGATCGATTTGATGGTGAAACGAACCCTGCTCTCATCGTCAACAACCAGAATGTTAGCGGCCATCTCCGCTCCTCCTCGTCCATCTTCCTCAGCGCTCAGGCCCCATTGTGTCCCTGTTCGTCCTTCTGGGCGCGTCCGGATCCAGCTCCAGGCCCGTGCCGCGAAAGGGTGAGGTAGAATGGAAGTCGTTGTCAGATGTTCCTTAAGGATCGTAGCATACTGCCGTGCCGGCAAAAAACACCCTGTTTCAATTTTGAAAAGAACGTGAATCGGCGAGATCTTGCAATGTGTTCCAGGATGACTGCAGTTGCCCGCTCGATTCGGAGCTCGTTCGAGGTTCTGATCGGAATCCTGGAGCCCGCGATTTGAACAGGGCTGCCCAGCGGAGAGTGCTCTTCCCGGCCTCCACGCCGCTCTCGTTTGGAGTCGTGGAGCCCCTCATGCGGGTGCTTTCTCGAGATCCACGGATCGAGGTCCTGGTCACGGTTCGTCACGGAGGAAGGACGCTGGCGAGGCAGTGCCTGCGGGAGCGGTTCACGTATGTCTCCGGGGTGAGCGCGCGATTCCGCAAATTCGACGCGGCTGTCTGCTCCGGTTTCTTCTTCCATTCGCGCAGGAGCCGGCTGCTGGTCGAGATGTTCCATGGAGTGTCACCCAAGAACTACGCGATCCGGGGCGAGGTTCGGCGGTTCGACCGGCTGTTCCTGATCGGGGAGTATCACCGCGAGAAGTTCGTCCGGGCCGGTCTGCTGGGCGAGCATGACCTCCGCGGTATGAGGATCGGGATGCCCAAGACAGACCCTCTCGCGGCCTCCGGAACGGGCGATGCCGAGTTGATCAGGTCCCTGGAGCTGGATCCGGCCCTGCCCACCGTGGCGTACGCTCCCACCCGCTCGGGCTCTTCCGGATCTTCTCTGGATGAATTCGGGCTCGACCTGATCGACCTGGTCTCGGAGATGCCAGTGAACCTGCTGGTCAAGCTCCATGACCGGTCGCTGAAGCGGTATCGCAGCAAGATGAAGGTCGACTACGTGGATCTGATCGGCCAGAGAGAGCGTGGGCGGAACCTGCGTCTGATTCGGGATCACGACGTGATCCCGACCCTGGCCGCCGCGGACCTGCTCCTGACCGACCTTTCCAGCGTGGGGAGTGAGTTCCTGCTGCGGGACCGGCCCGTAATCTACCTCTCGGTGCCGAATCACGAGCAGAGGATCCGGTCGAGCTCGGCGCAGCGCTTCGGTGCCGACGACCCGCATGACCTCGACTACCTGCGGGAAGCCGGAGATCTGGTGCGGCACCCGAAAGAGCTGCGCCCGGTACTGGAGAGGGCGCTCGCCAATCCTCTGGCGAAGAGTGACCTGCGGAGGGAAAGGGCGAAGCTGTTGTTCTACAATCCGGGGGCGGCCACCCGACATGCGGCCGATGCCCTGTATGACCTCCTGGAGCTGGAGACTCCGTGACCGCTTCCTCCCTTCGGATTCTGCACCTGCTTTCGCATGACCGCGTCAAGAGTGGCGGCGCCTTCCAGGCCATCCTGCTGGCGCGGGCGCAGCGTTCGCGGGGTTGTGAAGTCCGCTTCGTCCACAACTCCGGCCGGAACGAGGCCGAGGCGACGGCCGCCTTTGAGCCGCTCGTGCGCGAGGGTTTCGAGTGCGATTCGATTCCGATGCAGCACTTCGCGCGTTTCGGTGGCCGCCGCAGGTTTCGCAGGCTCGTCGCCCAGTTCGAACCGGACGTCCTGCACTCCCATCGGGAACGGGCCATGCGATTTGCCGTCTCGGCGCTCCGGGATCTCCGCGGGCCCGTCTTGCTGGCGCAGAAGGGGAACTGCTACCCGTCTGACAGGCCTACGGCCGCGGCCTACCGGTCCGAGCGGCTCGATCGGATCATCGCGGTCGCGGAAGCGGTCAAGAGCGTACTGGTCTTCTCGGATCGGGTTCGGCCGGAGAAGGTCGAGGTGATCTACGGTTCCTTCGACGGGGATCGGTTTGGAAGGCCGGTCGACGGCGGGGTGGTCCGGTCCGAGCTCGGGATTCCCGAGGCGGTCCCGGTCATCGGGATTGTGGCCAATCTGGACCGCAAGAAGGGGCATGCGCTCTTCTTCCAGATGGCGCGCAAGATTCTCGAGCAGAAGCCGGGGGCACTGTTCGCCGTCATTGGCGGTGGCGACCTGGAACGGGCTCGCGCCCAGGCGCGGCAGTGTGGCGTGCTGGACTCGATTCTGTTCACCGGTTTCCGGAGAGACGTGGAACGGCTGCTGTCCGCCCTCGACGTTTCGGTGAACTGCTCTCACGGGGGGGAGGGGCTGACCGGAGCGATTCGGGAATCGATGGCGCTCGGCCTGCCCGTTGTCTGCACCGATATCGGAGGCAACTCGGAACTGGTTCGCGCGGGTGAGACCGGCCATCTGGTTCAGGCGGGAGACGAGAAGGGCATGGCGGAGGCGGTCTTGCACCTCCTGGACAATCCGGAGCAGGCCACCCGGATGGCGGCGGCCGGGCGGGATCTGGTCCATCGCCTGATGAACAACGAAGGCCGTTGCGATCAGGTCATGGCGTTGTACGAGGAACTGCTGAAGTGGCGGAGGCGTTGACGGACTGCTCACCACAGTCCAGGCAAGAAAAGCGGCCCTGGCCGGAAGCTCTCCGGCCGGGGCCGCTCGATGAGGATGGTGGGCAGGGTCGGAGTTGAACCAACGACACCCCGGTTTTCAGCCGAGTGCTCTACCGCTGAGCTACCCGCCCTCAAGCCGGAGGATTATAGAGTTCAAGGGCGGCGGGGCAAACCGGACCCGAAAAAAGGACCTTTGTCTGCCAGGAACCTGCGCGCCTCGGCGATATCCGCCGTGATCTGTCGGATCAAGGCCTCCCGATTCTCGAACCGCTTCTCCGCGCGCACCCTATGCAGCAGGGTCAGTTCCAGTTCAGCGCCATAGAGGTCGGAGTCAAAGTCGAGCAGATGGGCCTCCACGGTCAGATCGCCGTCCGGGCCGAAAGTGGGCCGGATGCCGACATTCACCACGCAAGCGTGCTGATCGCCGTTCTTGCGCACCGTGCCTGCATAGACTCCCGGGGGCGGGCGGATCTCGTGGCGGAGATCGAGATTCGCCGTGCGAAACCCGAGCTTTCGTCCGCGCTCGTCGCCACGGATCACCGTGCCGAGCATCGACCATTCCCTCCCGAGCATCCGCGCCGCGCGGACCAGATCGCCGTCAGCGATGGCCGCCCGGATTCTGGTGCTGGAGACCCGGACGTCATCGACGCGGAGATCCTCGATCACCTCCAGCCAGATCCGGTTCGCCCGGCAGAACTGATCCAGGAACTCCAGGTTCCCCTTGCCGTCACAGCCGATCCGGGCGTCCCGTCCCAGGACCAGGCCCTTGAGAGCAAGCGCCTGCTGGAAGATCCGGCGGGAGAATTCCACCGCCTCCAGACAGCGAACGGAGTCGTCGAACGGCAGCACGACGCACTCGGACACTCCCAGCTTCTCGAACAGGCGCAGGCGATGGGGAAGCGAAGTGATCAGCCGGGCGGGAAGGCCTCGCAACACGGTCACCGGGTGGACCGCGAATGTCAGCACGATCGACGCGACCTGTTCCTCCCGGGAGCGATCGATGAGCCGGGAGAGGATTCGCTGATGTCCCAGATGCACGCCATCGAAGACGCCGAGCGTGGCCACGCCTCCACGCGTCAGGCCGGAAGTGTCGTCCAGATCCTGAACCTGAACAACTCGCATCAATCTTCTTTCCGCGACAGGGCTTCCAGGTCGCGCTTGACTCGGACCCGATCCGCTGGAGACATGCGGTGCAGCAGCAGGATGTTCTCCAGATGGTCCAACTCGTGCTGGATCACCCTCGCGGGAAACTCCGCGGCCGTTTCCTTGCAGAGCTTCCCCTCCTCGTCCAGGTACTCCAGGTCGACATCCCTGGCCCGCTCCACTTGCACGAAGATCCCGGGGAATGAGAGGCAGCCCTCTTCTCCCGTGACCTTTCCCCGGCGCCTTCGGATGACAGGGTTGATCAGCACCTTGTCGCTTTCCGGCTTCCCTTCCGGGCTGATCAGCAACAGGCGAACGCTCCAGGCGACCTGCGGCGCGGCCAGTCCGACTCCCTCTGAGCCATGCATGATCTCCCGCATCTCCTCGATGCGGGACCGCACCTCCTCACTCACGACCTCCTCCGGGGTGAGCGGCCTGGTTTTCGCCAGAAGGGCTGGATGGGGATAAGTAACCAGATCCATGACTCGGACGTCCTTTGATACGAGGCGGTTAGGTTACTGGGGCGGGTGACCCGGGCAAGCCAAATCGGCGTTGACGCTCCTCATCGACCATGATAAGTTGGCCTGCTTCCGCGTGTTGCGCCAAGTTCCCCGGCGGGATTGACCGGGGAGGCCCTCAGGAAGCACGAACGAATCACGGAAGCCACTCCATTCGATGGATCTCTCCAAGCATCTTGAGAAAGCGAACGAAGCGCTTCGAAAGAAGAACTTCGACTACGCTATCAGCTTGTATCATCAGGTTTTACAGCTGAAACCAAACCATGGCGAGGCCCGTCGTGAGTTACGGCAGGCTCTCGTGCGACGGTCGGAGTACAAGCGCGTTCCGCCTCTGCTAGCCCTGATCCAGGGTGTCCACCACAGAGTGGGCGTCCTGGTCGGGAGATTGATGAAGAAGCCGGCGCAGGTGGTTCTGTCTGCCGAGGGGTACCTGCGGAACGATCCGCGCAACAGGGGGATGAACAAGGCTCTTGCCGACGCGCTGGAGCAGGCGGGGTACCTGAGCTCGTCCGTGGTGGTCTGGGAGTTCCTGGGGGATGATGACAGGCTTGGAGACTACGCCCTGAAACGTGCTGGATCCCTGTACTACGGGATGAAGCAACTGACGAAGGCGCTCGGTTGCTACGAGGCGGTCCTGAAGCGCTCTCCCAGGGATTCCGAAGCGGAGAAGATGCGCAAGAACCTGGCCGCCGAGGGGGTGCTGTCGTCCGGTTCTTACGACCCGTCACGTTCCTCCCGCGACCTCGCCCGGGATGTGGAGAAGAAGCAGTTGCTCGAGGTCGAGCAGAAGCTCGTGACCACCGAGGACGAGCGGAGCCTGCTCCGGAAGAAGATGGAGCAGGAACTCGAGGCGGATCCCGCCGATCGGCGCGCTCGCAGAAACCTGGTGGAGCACTTCGTGAAGGACCGGGACTATGCCGGCGCCCTCGTGGCCCTGGAAGCTGGTCTTCAGCTCGACCCTGAATCGTATGAGCTCAAGGAGCGGATCGGTGACGTCAAGATCCTCGACTACGAGCAGCAGATCCGGGATGCGAGGTCTGCCGCCACCGCGGGCGACCCGGCAGCGCAAACCGACCTGGTCGACCTCGCCAGGGAGAAGCAGGAGTTCGAGATCGAGGAATTCACCCGTCGGGTGAAGGAGCATCCCACCGACCTCGACTTGCGCTTTCGGCTGGGCAACCTGATGCTGGCCTCCGGGAAGGTCAGCACGGCGATCGAGAACTTCCAACACTCGGTGAAAGACCCGCGCCGTCGGATCGAGTCCCTGATCGGACTCGGTCGGGCGTTCGAAGCGAACGAGATGCTCGATCTCGCGCGCAAGCAGTATGAGAATGCGCTCGAGTCGGTGGATACCTCTTCCGACCGTGTGGTCGAGATCAACTACTCTCTGGCAGTCCTGCTGGAGAAGATCGGAGATCTGGCCCAGGCTCGCGCCAGGTTCGAGTCGATCTTCGAGAAGGATATTCATTATCGGGACGTGGCTGAGCGGCTGGAAGCGCTGCGCGAGAAGGCGCGCGCACCGGAGCCGCCGGCGAACGCGAAACTCGCACAGGATGACTCCCCCGACCAGGGGGGGGCGACCTCCACTTACGGATTCAAGGACTAGACTCTAGATTTCCCAAGGAAACGAAACATGCCACACAACAAGCAGGCCAAGAAGCGACTTCGTCAGGACGTGGGGCGCCGGCACCGCAACAAGTCGCGCAACACCGCGATGAAGAACCAGGTCAAGAGCGCCACCGAGGTGATTCAGTCCGGAGACGTTCCGGCAGCAAGGGAAGCGCTCCGCGAGGCGGTCAAGCGGATCGACCTGGCGGCCAAGAAGAACGTGATTCACAAGAACACGGCGGCCAGAAGGAAGTCGGCGCTCTCCAGGCGGCTTCGGGACCTGGATCAGGGCGGCGCGACCTCCTAAACCAGTTAAGCGGGGCCGGGCTTGACCAGACTTCTCAATCGGGAGAATCTGATGCAGGGGTTCAGGGATCCCCTGCCGGCCTTGGGAGTGTTGTTCGCCCTGCTCCGAGGGCGCTGGTACGCGTTCAGGTACCGGCTGCGGGGTGTGCGAATCCAGGTGGGGAAGAACTTCCGTTGCCACGGCAAGTTGGTGATCGCCGGCAAGGGGAAGGTCACCATCGGGGACAATGTCGTTTTCCGTGAGAATCTCCGGCACGTCTACCTGGGCAGCAATTCGGCGGAGTACGAAATCCGCATCGGGAGCGAGGTCTGGCTGCATGGCACATGCGTCTCGTGCCGTGACCGGGTGGAGATCGGAGACCGGTCATTGGTGGGGCGGGTGGACATCACCGACCACGAGTTTCACGACCCGCGGGATCTGAGCCGGACCCAGAAGATCCGTTCCCGGCCGGTGATCTTGCATCAGAACACCTGGATCGGGAATGATGCGGCGATCTTCAAGGGGGTCGAGATCGGAGAGCACTCCGTGGTGGGGGCGCGGACCGTGGTGAGAAAGAGCCTCCCCGCGCGAGTCGTGGCGATCGGGAACCCGGCCCGGGTGGTGAAGGAACTCGAGCCGCCGCCGGAGGCGTAGCTCTTACTCACCACGAAGGACACGAAGCACAAGCAGAACGGCACGCCCGGCTGACGCCGGACATGCCGTTCTCGCTTCGTGTCGTACCCGCCTACCGGCCGCCGAGGAGTCGGTCGTACCGGTAGTAGACCTCGAGGCAGAGGGTCATGATGGCCGTGGAGTAGACCCGGCCTCCTCGATGGCCCCAGGGATCGAACTGGGGATCCCATGAACCCCGCTCGTCACCCTCCTGTCGCTGCGTCTTGACCACGGCGTCGAGCATCTTGCTCTGCCACTTGTCCCAGTCCTGGCCTGCCAGCTGGAACATGGCGTACGAGCCGTAGTACCAGTAGTAGTAGTCGATCGTCCCTTCCTTCTCGTCCCACAGCGGTAGCTGCTTTCGGAGCAGGTCGGCACCGCTTCTCAGGACCGGGCTCTTCTCCGGATCCTCACCGAGGAACACGCGGCAGAGCATGCCGACCGCGGTGATCGCCTCGGTCTTGGTCTCCGGCCAGCGCTCGGCCATGCCCGGTTCGCGCGCAGAGTAGCCGCCCTTGCTGAGGTACCCGGTGCGGCCCGTGTTCTCATCGGTCATCTCGTCGAGGTAGAGCTTGGCGCCCTCGAGGGCCGAACTATCGACCTTCAGGCCGAAGTCCTGGGCGGACTTCAGTGCCAGCACCATCCAGCCGGTGACCGACATGTCGTTGTTGCCGTCCGGCGGATATGCGTAGCGCCAGGCCTTGTAGGGATTCCGCGCGGAGTGGATGAAGTTGATGCCCTTCTGGGCAGGCTCCTTGAGGATGGGCCACTTGGACAGGCCGTACCCTTCCGTCATGGCCAGGGTGGCCAGGGCGTGGTCATACAGGAAGGCCTGGTGGGAGTTGACCTCTCCGAAGCAGCCGGTTTCCGGATCCTGGACTCCCAGCAGATACCTCAGGCCCTCTCGGACGACCTTTTTGTACTTGCCATGATTCGTCGTGTTTCCGGAGCCAAGGAACGCGAGCAGGGCCAGGGCGCTGACGCCAACATCGTGCATCTGGTCGCCTTCGCCGTCGCACTTGTTTTGCTGGCACATGTTGGAGAAGGCCGCGCAGGACCAGAAGCCGCGTGGATCCTGGTGCCGCTTGAGCCACTCCAGACCCCACTCCACAGCCTTCTGGCTGGCTTTTCCGCCACCCTTGCCGGCGCCTCGTCCGCCGTACTTGCCGCCGAAACGGCCGCCGGCGCCACCACCCACACCGAGGACGTCGTTCATCCCCTTCCCCTCGAAGGGTGAGTCGCTCAGGGGCTGTTCATTCTCGGTATCGTACTCCTCCTCGGTGACCTCGTCCTCGGAGACGATCGGATCGTCGAGTTGGACCTCCTCCTCCTCGATCTCCTTCTCCTCCTCCTCGGGCTCCTCCTCCTCGATCGGATCGATCTCCTGCTCGTCGTAATGGGCCGTCAAGACGATCGGTTCTTCGGGGGGCCTGAACACTTCCCAGGGGAACTGCATCAGGATCCAGAAGATCACCAGGTGGACGACGGCCGAGACGAGGAGCCACGGGGCCTTCTTGAGATACTCCCGCAGCTCTTCCTCGAACGTGGTCTCGTGACCGTGTCCGTGAGAGTACTGGGAGTGAATCTCTACTTGCTGTCCCTGATTTGCCATATGTTTCAAATCCTCCCGGATGGGGGAAGAGCTGCGTGCCGCGAGGCGCGGCCAAACAAGTCCACGGACTCTGGAACGGCTCGCATCGAGCAGGGTTCGAAAGATCTGGATTCTATGGCGGTTCCTTTTGGGGGGCAACGCCCGTTCCGGCGTTCGTCTCCGATCCAAAGAGGTTTTTCGGCCACAAGTCGACTTCCAGCAGCAGTTCGTGGCCCAACTCCTGCCTTGCCGCGCGGTACTTCAGCTCGCTCAGAAGGGAAAAAACCCCCTCCTGGACCTGATCGAATTCGAGCTGATGACCCCGTTCCTCACTCAGCTTGACGACCACGACATAGGCTGTCCGGGTCTCGATGACCGGGCTCAAGACCTTGACGGGAGCGGCTTCCAGGAAGGCGCGGATCTCCTCCAGCAGGCGCGGCTGGTCGGGACCGGAGAGCGTCATGGTGCCGTAGCTGGCGCGATCACCCTCCAGAATGACCTGGCCCAGTCTTCCCTCGTGGAACTTAAGTGACTGTTGTCGAAGTAGTTCCGCGTGATCCCTTGCCTCCTCGTCGGAGTCGAAATGTGCCTTCACCACGAGCAAACGCCCGACTTCCTTCCGGTCAGCAGTCCGAAACCTCTCCCGATTCTCCCGGAAGTACGCCTGGACCTCCGCCGGGGTGACCCGAACGCTCCGGGCGAGCCGTGGTCTGAGCAGGGGTGAGCCGGGAACCCGGCCCAGGCACTGGCTGACATACTCATCGACCAGGAGCGCGTCGCGGACCTCCTTCCGGTCTTCCTCGACCGTCTTGCCGAGCTCTTCCAGGCGCTTTGTGTACTCTTCCCAACTACCCGCCTGTGCCACCCTTCCTTCGAGGACTTCAGAGAGGCGCGAGTCCGGGACGACGAGGTTGGCCTCCCTTGCCTTTCGGTCCAGGATCTTGCGCAGGACCAGTTGCTGCAGCACCTCGGTGCTGGTGAGCGAAGAGGAGTGCTCCTTCATGGCCCGCGTGACGTCGTTGCGAGTAATTGCCGCACCGTCCACCGTGGCCAGGATCCCGTCGATGGGAGCGGCCTGGCGAAGCGCGGCGGCCGCGAGGGCCGTGAGCACGAGGAAGGAGAGCGACAACATGCCTTCCATGTAACGGCAGCTCAACTGGCCGCGCAATGTCAAACTCCGGAGAGCGTCTCGCTCAGGTATTCCAGCACCTCCTGCGGCCCTCGCCGGTCTTTGCTCAGCCGCAGGTGCCAGAGATGGGGCTTCAGCTCGATCAGGTCCGATGCAGGGAAGAGGCGGTGCCGCGTGAAGGTCCGCAGGTTCCGGATCTCCAGAATCACGTGGCGGCCGCCAGGATAGAGCATTCTCCGGATGCCGAGCTCGCGGCAGGCGCGCTTCAGCGCGAACACACGCAGGAGATTCTGCGTGACCCCCGGGATCCGGCCATAGCGGTCGCGAATCTCCTCCTGTACCTCTGCCGGGTCGGCTCCGTCGGGAGCTCCCAGCCGCCGCAGTAGTTCCATCCGCTGCCCCGGGTCGCTGACGTATTCCGCCGGGAAGAAAGCGTCCACGCCGAGGTCCACATCGGTCTCGAGCGGTTCGGGTGGAGGGGGCTGCCCCTTTGCCTGCGCCACCGCGCGGCGCAGCAACTGGACGAAGAGGTCGTACCCGATGGCCGCGATATGTCCGTGTTGGGAGGCGCCCAGCAAGTGGCCTGCACCCCTGATCTCCAGATCCTTGATGGCGATGTCATACCCGGCGCCCAGGTGGGAAAGCTCCTCGACCGCCTTGAGCCGCTTCATCGACACCGTGGGGAGTGGGCGGTCCGGAAGCAGCATGTAGCAATACGCCTGCACTCCGGAGCGGCCCACCCGGCCTCGGAGCTGGTGCAGATCTGCCAGTCCGAACAGATCAGGCCGGTCGATCATCATCGTGTTGGCGTGGGGGAGATCGAGACCCGACTCGATGATGGCGGTGGAGAGGAGAATGTCCGCCTTGCGCTCGGCGAAGCGGGAGATGGCCGTTTCCAGGTCTTTCTCCGCCATCTGGCCATGCGCGAGCTCGATCCGGGCCGTGGGCGCCAGACCGGCGAGCAGTCGCCCGAGCCGTTCGATCGACCTGACTCGATTGTGCACGAAGAAGACCTGCCCGCCCCGGTCCAGCTCGAAGAGGAGCGCCCGGCGGATCATCTCCGGATCGAAGCGACGCAGCTCGGTCTTCACCGGGCGTCGCCCCGCCGGCGGAGTGTTGAGCGACGAGATATCGCGGATTCCGATCAGCGCCATGTGCAGCGTCCTGGGAATGGGAGTTGCCGTGAGAGTCAGGACATCCACTGCCCGCCGCAACTTCTTCAGCGCTTCCTTGGCCTTGACGCCGAAACGCTGCTCCTCGTCGATGATCACCAGGCCCAGGTCCCGGAAGCTCACATCCTTTGAGATCAGGCGATGGGTCCCGACCACGAGGTCCACCCTGCCCTCCTTCAGATCTTCCAGAATCGCATTCTGATTCTTGCGGCTCCGGAAGCGGGAGAGGGCGGCGATGTTGACCGGGTAGTTCGCGAGCCGGGCCTGGAAGACCTCATGGTGCTGTTCGGCCAGCAGGGTCGTCGGCACCAGCATGGCGACTTGCCGCCCGGTGCAGATCATGCGAAACGCGGCCCTGATCGCCATCTCCGTCTTGCCGAAGCCGACGTCTCCGCAGACCAGCCGGTCCATCGGCCTCTCCGCGTCGTAGTCGGCATGGATCTCGCGCATGGTCCGTACCTGATCGGGGGTGTCCGGGAACGGAAAGGAGCTTTCGAACTCCACGATCAGCGGATCGTCCCCGGGGTGGACCGACCTTCCCCGGGACTCTCGCGCCACCTGGACCGCCAGGAGTTCATCGGCAAGGTCCTCGAGGGAGGCCAGCACCCTCGCCTTCTTCCTCGACCACGATGATCCGCCGATCCTGTCGAGCCTGGGACGCGTGGCGCCCGAGCCCACGTACCGCTGGATCAGATCGATTTTGGAGGACGGCAGGTAGAAGATCGTTTCGCCGTGGAACTCAAGGGAGAGAAAGTCCTCCTCACCCTGCTCCCGCTTCATGCGGACCATTCCGCCGAAGCGTGCAATCCCATGAGTCAGGTGGACCACGTAGTCTCCCGGAGTGAGTTCCAGGATGTTGGTGACCACCCGGGTGGAAATCGCCGGTCGCCTCGGCTTCGGATGGAAGAGGCGCGGTTTGCCCAGCAGCTCGAGATGATTCAGGATCGCCACGCCCGGTTCGGTCAGTTGGAAACCGGTGCGCACCCGTCCCCTGCTGAGGTGAAGATCCTGGTCGAGCAGCCGCTTCTCCTCGAGCAACTTCCGCAGTCTCTTGAGCTCGCCGTCGCTCTCCGCCAACACGTGGAGGCAAGAACAATTCCGCCGCAGGCTTTCCACGGACCGGGCGAGGCCGTCCACGCCACCTCCCAGACCCTGCACCGAGAGGGTTGGAATGTTGAGCGTGTCATCCCCCGGATCGACCGCGGGGGAAATCAGGTCGACTCCCGGGCCGGTCTCGAGCGACTTCCGAGCCGTCTGGACCACGTCGCGGGGGATCCCGTGGGCAAAGGAATGTTCCTCGAGCCGCTCCACCAACCGGTCCGGCTCGACCCGTACGGTCAGCGCACCCGGCGGCAGATGAGGCTTCAATCGTCCGGGCCGCGCACCGTGAGCACCGAGTTCCTCCGGACGCAGAAGTGGAATCGTGATGGCGGCATGCTGTTCCACCGAGAGCTGCGTCTCCGGGTCGAAGCTCCGAATCGACTCGACCAGGTCGTCGAACAGCTCGATGCGGATCGACTGCGTTTCCCCCATGGGGAACAGATCGACAATGTCCCCCCGAATGGACAGGTCGGCGGGCTTGGCCACCATCGGGGACGTCTCGAAGCCGGCTAAAGTGAGCTGGACGCGAAGCCGTTCCGGATCACATCGATCGCCGACTCCGACACGCAGGGATCGGAGGTCCAGACTGCCGGGATCCGGGAGATGCTCCAGCAGGACCGCCGCGGGAACCAGGGCGACGGTTCCCTTGGTCATGTCCCTGAGCCGGCGGAGCAGCGCCGAGCGCTCGGAGAGACTCTGCAGGGACTCGGGATCTGCTCCGGTGCTCTCGCCCGTGGGACGGAAGCAGAGCGCCTTCAGCTCGGGAACGAGGGTGCCGAGGTCATCCTCGAGAGCCTCCATTTCCATGGGATCCGCCACGAGGGTCAACAGCGGAGCCTCACGTGCCAGGGCCGCCAGGGCCAGGGCGCGGGAAGAACCGTAGAGTCCTCCGATCGTCACCCGCCGGGTCAGGCCCTTCAGGGCCAGCGCGGCCAGTGGGCGGGAGTAGAGCGCGAGGTCAAGCCGGCTGCGATCCATGCTCCTGCTTGAGCGCGCGCAACGCTTCCTTGGCCGCCCGCTGCTCCGCCTGCTTCTTCGTGCTCCCTTTGGCCGAAGGGAAGGCGCGCTTCGCGACCAGGGCCTCGATGACGAACTCCTTCTTGTGGTCTGGTCCAACCGTTTCGAGAACACGGTACTGCGGTGTGGTGCCGAATTGCCGCTGAACCGACTGTTGCAGCGCAGCCTTGTAGTTCCTGACGTCTCTCCGCTTGGTGACCTTGCCAAGCAGCTCCTGCAGGTGCGAGAGGACCATGGCCCGGGCCACTTCGAAGCCGGCATCGAGGTAAACGGCGCCGACCAGGGCTTCCACCGTGTTCGCAATCAGGGATGGCGGAATCGACCGGCGCTTCCGGATTCCCTTGCCGACTCGCAGGAACTGGCGGATATCCAGGGTGCGTCCGACCCTGGCCAGCGCGCTTTTCGAGACCACGATTGACTTGATTCTCGTCAGCTCGCCTTCGGGGTAGTCGGCGTGGGTGCAAAACAGGTGCTCCGAGACCGCCAGGCCGATGACGGAGTCTCCCAGAAACTCGAGCCGCTCGTTTGACTCGGTCCACGGATCCTTCAGGGAGGAGTGGGTCAGCGCGAGTTCCAGAAGGGTTCGATCGGTGAATCTGTGCCCGATCGCCTTCTGGCACTCCCTGAGTTTCTTCTCGCGTTCCGCCTTTGCAGCCTTCTCGTCGCTCACACGCGCACCGTTGGGTCGAAGAGCTTGCGGTAATCCTGTTCGGCATACCGATCGGTCATGCCGGCAATGTAGTCACAGACAGCCCGGTGCGTGCCTTCCCTTTCCGCCCAGGCCTGGAACTCGGGCGGGAGGAGCTCGGGTCGCCCGGTGTAGGTGTCAAACAGATCTTTCAGCAGGCGTCCCGCCTTGTCCATCATGCGTGTGACCCGATGATGCCGGTAGAAGTTCCGGACAAGGTAGCGGTGCAACTCTTCGTGGCAAGATGCCATCTTGTCCGAGAGTCCGATCAGGCCTGACTGGCCGCGGGCCTCCTCCGATGACCGGGGAGAGGCGGACTCCAGGCGCTCCGCGGAGGTCTGGACCAGATCCAGTATGGAGCGCTTGACGACGCCGTTGATCGTCATCAGGCGGATCTGGCGCTGGTCGGCAGGGTCGCACCGGCGCCTGGCCTCGGCGAGGCATTCTCCCACCAGCGCTGAGGCGTCCGCCATCGTCTCCAGATCGAGGATGCCGCTCCTCAGGCCGTCGTCCATGTCGTGATGGTGATACGCGGTGGAGTCCGCCAGATCGACCAACTGCGTCTCCAGGCAGGGCGACGGCGGGCCCGTGAACTCCGCGGCGAATGTGGCGTGCTTCGTGGTGGAGTGCTTCAGGATCGCTTCCCGGATCTCGTACGTCAGGTTGAGGCCTGCGAAGTCGTGGTAGCGGCGCTCGAGAAGGTCGACGATGCGGAGGCCATGGACGTTGTGTTCAAACCCTCCGTGATTCACCATCTTGCTGTGGAGGACCTGCCCGCCCGCGTGGCCAAAAGGCGGGTGTCCCAGATCGTGGGCCAGTGAAAGGGCCTCGACGAAGCTCTCGTTGAGACCGAGAGCGATCGCGACGGATCGGGCAATCTGGGAGACCTCGATGGTATGAGTGAGGCGGGTCCGGTAGTAGTCCCCTTCGTGATAGACAAAAACCTGTGTCTTGTATTCCAGCCTCCTGAAGGCGGTGGAGTGAATGACCCGATCCCGATCGCGCCGGTAGGCCGTTCGGAACGGGTCAGTGGCCTCCTCGTGCTTGCGCCCCTTGGAGTCGCCGGAGAAGAGCGCATAGGGTGCGAGCGTCTGCCGCTCTCTTGCCTCGATCAGTTCGCGCGTGAACATCGCATGATCGTACCGATTGTGGACGTACTTCACCGCTGGTGCGTCCGATTCATTCTGCAAGTCGCCTGCCTCGCGGCGGTTTCAGGGGTACTCTCCCGCCGGAGGAGAGGCCGGCGGCAAGCAGCGGCCTGCCGGACCGTGGCACCCAGGGAGCAGCAACGTGAGCAGAGCCGACCGAATCCTGGAAGAGCTGAGGGCTCGTTATTCCTTGACAGATAAGTTCCTGGTTCAGGTCCGCGGCCGATGGTCGAGACGATTCTCTCGTCCGAGTTTTCCGAGGACTCCCGCACCATGCTCCTGGAGGAGCTGGCGGCGACCTGCCAGAGGGACCTGGCCCTGAGAAATGCTCTGGATAGGCTCAAGAAAGCGCTGACCGCGCTGTTTGAGCAACTGGCGCCGCCGCGTCCGGACGGGGAAACAGCCGGCTAGCCCGCGCCGCCGTTTTCGCGCGATCGCGGGCGAGAAGATCGGGTCAATCGGCGGTGGGTCCCTACAATCTCTGGCCACCAGTCACCCGCTGAGCACATCGGGGCCATCCACTCCAGATGAAGCATGACATGATCTTGAGGCGCCAGGCTGCGTTGGAGCGGCTAGGCGACTACGTCCGTTCCAGACTTCTTCCGGCGTTGGGCCTCGAGAACTCGACGTTCACGCTGGGAATCCCCCCCGAAGGAACCCGCTCCGTCGTGCTGATGCTCGAGGCAGGATCTCGCCGGTTCGTCGTGAAATGCTTCAGCTCCTTTCTGAGGGCGGCCCAGACCGTCCTTGCCACGCGCCATCTGACCGCGAGGGGCGCTCCCGTACCGAATCTCTGCCACTACGATCTTTCGCCACTGACCCGGATGAAGGTCGGATTCCTGATCGTGGTCGAAGAGGCGATTGACGGCAAGAACCTGTACGAGCTGGAGCGGAGCGATGCTCACCTGCGGACCGCTGCCAGGGCGCTGGCCCGCCTGCACATGATCACCCGGGAGACCTGGGGATCCCTGCTGCCCGGACTGGGAAAGAGCACGGATCATTTCGAGTTCATGCAGAGCCGGCTGGAGCGTCGGCTGGACGATTTGCGAATGCACTCTCCCGAATATGGTGAGGTTGTGTCACGCAGTCCGTTTCGTGCCTGGTTCGAATCGCAGCACACCCGTTCCTCCGCCGCCCTCCTGGACCGGTATTCGCTCTGCCACTTGCGGATCACCGACACGAACATCTTGCTGACCCGGGACGGCCGGGCTTTCCTCATCGATCTGGTCACGGCTCGCTACGGACATCACGCCGTCGATCTGGAACGGGCCCTTTATCGCTGGTGCGAGCATGTAGCGGGCAAGGAACGAGTCTTCCTCGAGGAGTACTTCTCCCACTTCACGCTCTTCGCCAGGGAAGTCTGGGAACAGGGCCGGTCGTACCACAAAGCCTCCTTCCACCTGACCCAGGCATACAGGGCAGCCAAGGAGATTCGCAAGTTCAGCCTCATGGACGGGAAGCACTACAAGAAGATCAGGAGGCGGCGGCGCAATCTGGCTCGCCACATGAAGCGGCTGCTGAAGGTGATGTCCAACGCTCCTGACGGTCCGGAAGAGAGCCTGATCGAGGAAGCCAGGGAGCAGGTTCGGTCGGCAGCAAGGGTCGCCCGGGGGGCGGGCTAGGGGGGGCGGCAGGAGGGGTTCCCGTCCTGGGAGGGGGGTGGGTGCGACACGGCCGGGGGCCGGGGGGAGAGGGGCGCAGTCGCTCGGGCAGGCTTGGGAAGACCCTGCGCAA
>JAZDLC010000058.1:0-7878 GCA_043802345.1 Planctomycetota bacterium
TCCCTGGTGAGCGTGGCAGTGATCGTTCTCGCCTGGTTCGTCATCAGGGGCACGGCCTCGGACGAATGGGGAGACAGGCTGGTCCAGGCCAAGGCGCTGATCGCACAGTCGAAGTTTGACCAGGCCAGGGCGATTCTCGCATCGATTCCTCCGGAGGCGTCCAACTACCGGTTCGCCCAGCAGGAACTGGAAGACATGGAGGCCCGCGACACGGCCGGAACCGATCTGAAGCTGCACCAGCATGGAGAGGCGGACTACCAGAGCAATATCAAGTACTTCATCGAGACGAAGATCGACACCGATAACGAGAAGTACAAGGGGGACACGGCCTATGTGAGGGTCATCGTCAAGCGGATGGAGAAGTTCCTGAAGGAGTTCAAGGGGCATCAGCGTGAGCCGGAGGTGAAGTCGTTCCTGGCCAGGTACAAGCCGATGGTGCCGAATACCCCGATGACCTGGCACGATGTCGCCGTAGACGCGGATGTCGAGCGGGCTCGTCAGATGTTCGGGCCGGCCTACAAGGCGGTGACCGAGTGGATTGCCGCCCACCCGAACGCGGATGAGTATGAGATGAAACAGGCGGGCGAGATGCGCGACAAGATCGTGCGCGGCGCGAACTACTGGTGGAAGGACGAGGACAACCGGGCCAAGGTCAACATCACCGACGACCACATCAGTGACGCCTACTCCAAGTACCTCACTGCAATGCGCCGGCTCGAAGGGATGCCGCTCTATGCCGAGGCCGAGGCGAAGGCCAACAGGCTGAAGGAGCGGGCCGGTGAGATGATCGTCGAAAAGTGATTTCCAGAGGGTTCGGGGGCCCGATTGCCGATGTCTGCATCGGCAATGAACAGATCCCTCGTCCTCAAGCTCGCACTGGTCCTGACTACCGCCGCGATCGTCCTGATCCTGGTCGGTCTCCCCAGGAGATCGGGGCATCCCTGGACGGCCGGGCCGACCGACGCTTTCCGGACGAGGTCGGTGACGACGTTCCTGCGGAGTTCCGAGCTGCCGGCTCTCGTCCGGGTCGGGGCGGCCCTGGAGCGGAGCCTGGTCGAACTGATGCGTGTCCGCCCTTCCGCGGGGTACCTGGCCCGCTCGGCGGCGAGGGTGCTCGAGCCGCACCTGGAGGTGCCCGCGGATGAACCTGCCGGCGTAACCGGGCCTCTGCTTCTGAAGGCGATCGAGGGGCTCGGGGAACGGGGAGAGGAACTGGTTGGCGCGTCGGCCGCGAACGTGGCCCTCCTTCCCGCCCGCGCGAGGGAGGCGCTGGCCGGACTGGTCGCGACAGAGAACGCGATCCACCGCCATCTCCTGCGGCAGCGAGAGTTGCTCGGGGGAGACGCGGCCATCGGGTCGAACCTCTTGTGGTTGCGGGAGGCCATCCGCCAGAGGGGAGGGTCGCCGAGCCGGAAGGGGATCGAACCGAACACGGTGCTGGAGCGGTTCGATCGCCGGGACAGCCTGGAACAACTGGTCGTCCTGGCCGACCGGATCGACCAGCTGTTGCCGGTCCTGCGCAAGGAGCTGACACCGCAGGTCGTGCGCTCGCTCAAGACCCTGCCGTCGGGAGACGGGATTCCCCGGAACCTGGCGGTAGCGGCCCGGATCGAGGCAGGCATGCTGCTGATCGGTGGTCCGGGGACCACGGTCATTCCTCTGGACGGGGTGGCGCTGGCGCTGGACGTGTCGGGGGAGGATCGCTGGTGCGGGGGACGTTCCCTCGCAGGTCTCGAGACGGAGGAGCCGCTCGTCAGACTCTGTGTTGATCTCGCGGGCGACGACAGATACGAGGGCCAGGGCGCGCAGCTCGGAGGGTGTGTGTTCGGCCTCTCGCTGCTGCTCGATGTCGAGGGGGATGACCGGTATGAGTCGAGCCTGTTGGAGTTTGGCGCGGCCGTGCTCGGCTGCGGCATGCTGATCGACCTGGAAGGCCGGGATTCGTACCGCTGCGACGTGGCAGGCCTGGGCTTCGGCCTCTCTGGAATGGGGATGCTGTTCGATGCCGGCGGCGACGATCGGTACCAGTCGATGGTGGCCTCGCTCGGATCAGGCGCGGGGGGAGGCGCTGGCATCTTGGTGGATCACTGGGGGGATGATCTCTATCTGGCTCTGGGTTCGGGTCTTTCGGCCGATCCCGCCGGGGTGGAAACCTTCGCCCTGGGCGCCGGCTGGTCACCCGCTCTCGGCCTGCCCGCCGGGGTGGGCCTCGCGCTCGACCGCCAGGGCTGCGACGTCTACCGGGCGGGAGGGTCCTCACTGGGATCGGCCCGGGGCGTCGGGGCCGGCTGCCTGCTGGACGCGGCCGGGGACGATCTCTACTCCGCTGGCGACTACAGCCTGGGCGCGGGCCTGGACGCGGGACTGGGTCTGATGCGCGATCTATCCGGAGACGACGAGTACCTTTCCCGGGGACATTCGCAGGGCTTCGGTGGTGCTGGCGCGGGCCTGCTGATCGACGATGACGGGCAGGATCGGTTCCTCTGTCTGATGCCATCCCATGGCGCGGGCCTCGACGGCGGCTCGGGGGTGTACGCCGATCTTCTCCGGGAGTAGCAGCCTTCCCGGATACGGCGCCCGGTCGCGGGCAGGCACTTTTTCCCGCGTTGACGCCGATTGCAAGCGCCCCCGGAGGCCGGGTAGCCTCGAAACCACCGGTGCGAGAGAGCGATTGTGCTATCGGACTGTCGCGAGACCCTGCGCTGCCCGCCCCTTTCGATGGCCTGCCATCAAGGAAACGTGCCGCCAAGGTCGACAGGAAGTCCAGTCGCCCGCATGTTGGAGTGTCGATGAAGATCCGTGACCTTTTCGCCCGGGCCGAGGCGGTCTTCTCGTTCGAGTTCTTTCCGCCCAAGACGGACAGGGGCGTCGAGAACCTGTACCGCACGGTCAAGGAGTTGAAGCGGCTCTCGCCCTCGTTCGTCTCGGTGACCTACGGAGCAGGAGGCTCCACGAGGGACCGGACGATCGATCTGGTGGGTCGGATCAAGAATGAGATCGGGATCGAAGCGATGGCGCACCTGACCTGCGTCGGCGCGAGCCGGGAGGATACGGATAGGGCGCTGGCCAGACTGAAGCTCTCTGGCATCAAGAACATCCTGGCCCTGCGGGGCGACCCGCCCGAGGGACAGACGGTATTCCAGAAGGCGCCGGATGGGTTCGGACACGCGAACGAGTTGGTGGAGCATATCCGCGCCAAGCACGATTTCTGCATCGGCGGGGCGTTCTATCCGGAGGGGCACGTGGAGTGCCCCGATCGCGACCAGGACCTGAGGAATCTCAAGCGGAAGGTCGACGCGGGCGCGGACTTCCTGGTGAGCCAGCTGTTTTTCGACAACAGCGACTACTTCGGCGCCGTCGGCAAGGCCCGGAAACTCGGCATCAACGTGCCGATGGTTCCGGGAATCATGCCGATCACCAACGTCTCCCAGGTCAAGCGCTTCACGTCGATGTGCGGCGTTCATATTCCGGCCACGCTGCTCGAGCGCCTCGAGGGAGCCGGTAGCGATCCCAATGCGGTCGTGAAGGTGGGGGTCGAGCATGCGACGCGCCAGTGTCAGGGTCTGCTGGAGGGTGGCGCGCCTGGCATCCATTTCTACACGCTGAACCAGTCGCCGGTCACGATCGAAATCTTCCGCAACCTGAAGGCGCTCGATCTCGTCTGAACCTATCCCCCCCTGCATCCGCCCGCTCCGCTATGATCGACCGCCGGTCGGCCACCCCGGGAGAGATGCATGCCACAACCTGACATCGAATCGGTTCTGAAAGAGGCACGGGTCTTCCCGCCTTCCGCGGAATTCTCCAAACAGGCGGTAATCGGGTCGATGGAGCAGTACCTCGAGATGTACGCCCGCTCGATCGATGACCCGGAGGGTTTTTTCTCTGAACTGGCGGAGAGTTTTCACTGGTTCGAGAAATGGCACCAGGTGCTCGACTGGAAGGTTCCCTACGCAAAGTGGTTCGTGGGGGGAAAGACCAATCTCTCGTACAACTGCCTGGACCGTCATCTGGCCACATGGCGCAGAAACAAGGCCGCGATCATCTGGGAAGGGGAGCCGGGCGACGTGCGCACGCTCACCTACGGCCAGCTTCACGCCGAAGTCTGCCGCTTCGCCAACACCTTGCTCGGTCTGGGGCTCGAGACCGGCGACCGGGTCGCGGTCTACATGCCGATGATTCCCGAACTGCCGGTCGCGCTGCTGGCCTGCGCGCGGCTGGGCCTGGCCCACTCGGTGGTGTTCGCCGGCTTCTCTGCGGACGCCTTGAGGGATCGGATTCGCGACGCCGAGGCGAGGGCCGTCATCACCGCCGACGGCGCCTTCCGCAGGGGCGAGATCCTCGAGTTGAAGACGCACGTGGACGCGGCGGTGGAGCAGTGTCCGAGCGTACGATCCGTGGTGGTGGTCCGTCGCACCGGGCAGGAGGTGGGCTGGAAGCAGGGCCGGGACTGGTGGTACCACGACCTGATGGAGAAGGCCGAGCGGCAGTGCGAGGCGCGTCCCCTCGATTCGGAGACGCTGCTTTTCACGCTCTACACCTCCGGCACCACCGGGAAGCCGAAGGGAATCGTGCACACCACCGGCGGCTACATGGTCGGCACGTGGCTGACGACGAAGTATGTCTTCGACCTGAAGGATGAAGATACCTTCTGGTGCACGGCGGACATTGGCTGGGTCACCGGCCACTCCTACATCGTGTACGGTCCGCTCCTCAACGGCGCGACCAGCCTGATGTACGAGGGGGCGCCCACCACCCCGCACCCCGGGAGGTTCTGGGAGATCATCGAGCGTCACAGCGTCAACGTCTTCTACACGGCGCCAACGGCCATCCGGACATTCATCCGTCTGGGGGATGAGCATCCGCGCCGGTTCGACCTCTCGTCCCTGCGCCTGCTCGGGACAGTCGGGGAGCCGATCAACCCAGAGGCATGGATCTGGTATCGGAATGTCATCGGCGGCCAGCGGTGTCCGATCGTGGACACCTGGTGGCAGACCGAGACGGGCAGCATCATGATCACGCCCTTGCCCGGCGTGACACCCACCAAGCCCGGCTCGGCCACGCTGCCTTTCTTCGGCGTGGATGCCGACGTGGTTGACCATGACGGCAACTCCGTGAAGCCGAACGAGGGAGGCTTCCTGGTCATTCGGAAGCCGTGGCCGTCCATGCTCAGGACGCTGTTCAATGACGACCAGCGTTACGAGGAAGCGTACTGGTCCAGGTTCAAGGGGTTGTACTTCGCCGGCGACGGCGCCCGGCGGGATGAGGATGGGTACTTCTGGATCATGGGGCGAGTGGATGACGTGATCAACGTCTCGGGCCACCGGCTCTCAACCATGGAGGTGGAGTCCGCGCTGGTCTCCCACGACAAGGTGGCCGAGGCCGCGGTCGTAGCGTGCCCCCACGAGGTGAAGGGGCAGGCGATCGCCGCGTTCGTGACCCCCAAGAAGGGGGTCGAGGCAGGTGACGCCCTGGCCAAGGAACTCAGGGAACATGTGACTCGCGAGATCGGCGCCCTGGCCAGGCCGGAGGTGATCCGCTTCACGGAGTCGCTGCCGAAGACGCGCTCCGGCAAGATCATGCGCCGGCTCCTGAAGGAGATCGCGTCAGGCGAGGAACCTGTCGGTGACACCACCACGCTCGAGGATTTTGGCGTCCTGGAGCGACTCAAGGGGAATGAGGAATGAGCGTCCCCACTCCATGAGCGCGCCACGATCCGATCTTCCGCAAGCGGAGTTCCTGCCCACGACCCGGGCGGAGATGGAGCGTCTCGGCTGGGAAGTCGCGGACATCGTGTTCGTCACGGGCGACGCGTACGTGGACCATCCTTCCTTCGCCATGGCGATCCTGGGCAGGGTCCTGGAGGCGTCCGGCTTCCGGGTCGCGATCCTCTCCCAGCCCGACTGGCGCTCGGTGGAGCCGTTCCGCGTGCTCGGCAAGCCGCGGCTGTTCTTCGCGGTCAGCGCCGGCAACATGGACTCGATGCTGAACCATTACACCGCCAGGAAGAAAGTCCGTTCGGACGATGCCTATTCGGAAGGCGGCCAGCCGGGGAAGAGGCCGGATCGAGCCACCAACGTCTATGTCCAGCGCTGCAAGGAAGCGTTTCCGGGAGCGCAGGTCGTGGCGGGCGGAGTGGAGGCGTCACTCCGGCGGCTCGCTCATTACGACTACTGGAGCGACAAGGTACGCCCATCCATGCTGGTCTCCAGCAAGGCGGATCTGCTGGTGTTCGGGATGGGCGAGAAGCCGATCGTCGCACTGGCGCAGAGGGTCGATCGAGGAGAGTCTCTGCGGTCGATTCGAGACCTGCGCGGAACGGCCCATCTCCTCGGTCGCAAGGAGACGCAGCCGCCCCTGAAGGAAATCGAGACCCTGGAACTCCCGAGCTACGAGGAGATCTGTCGTGATCCGGTCGCCTTCGCCCGGGCCACGCGCGACGTCCATCTGGAGTCGAATCCGCACAACGCCCGGCGGCTGACGCAGCGGCACGGCGACCGGGTCGTAGTGCAGAACCCGCCGGGACTGCCTCTCTCCGAGGCGGAAATGGACGCGGTGTACGACCTGCCGTACACCCGCGAGGCCCATCCTTCGTACCGGCAACCGATTCCCGCGATGGAGATGATGCGCAGCTCGATCACCACCGTGCGCGGTTGTTTCGGAGGGTGCACCTTCTGTTCGATCACCAACCATCAGGGGCGGATCATCCAGTCCCGGTCGGAGCAGTCGGTCTTGCGGGAGGCCGAGCGGATCGTCGCCGACAAGAACTCCAAGGGCCAGATCTCGGACGTCGGTGGTCCCACCGCGAACATGTACCGCATGAACTGCTCCCGGCCGGAGATCCAGAAGATCTGCCGGCGGCTCTCCTGTGTTCATCCCATGGTTTGCAGGCTGCTGAACACCGAGCATGGGCCACTGACGCAGCTCCTCAGCAAGGTCCGATCCGCGCCAGGCGTAAGAAGAGCCCTGGTGGCGTCCGGGGTGCGCATGGATCTGGCGGAGAAGGCGCCCGAATACCTGGAGGAGATGGCGGCGCATCATGTGGGCGGTCATCTGAAGGTGGCGCCGGAGCATATCGTTCCGGAGGTTCTGGAGCAGATGAAGAAGCCGTCGAAGGAGAGTTTCGAGAGGTTTGCCAGGGCGTTCGGGAAGGCGAGCCGGGAGGCCGGCAAGGAACAGTATCTCGTGCCGTACTTCATCGCCGGCCACCCAGGTTCGACCGTGAAGTCGATGATCGAACTGGCTGAGTACCTGAAGCAGAACGGGTACCGCCCCCGGCAGGTCCAGGACTTCATTCCCGCGCCGATGGATCTGGCGACGGCGGCGTACCACACCGGGATCGACCCGCTGACCATGAAACCTGTTTTCACCGCCAGGGGCGACCGGGAGCGGAAGGATCAGCGGGCGCTGATGCAGTTCTTCCTCGAGGAGAACTGGGAGCGGGTGCGGGAGATTCTGGTGCGGGAAGGCCGGGAAGACCTGATCGGAGACGGGCCGCAGGCACTGATACTGTCCCGTCCGCCTCGAGGAGGACGTTCCGGGCCGAAGGACCGCAAGGAGGCGAAGGGCGGCCGGGACCGGTCGATCGGCTACCGGCCGGGTCGCAAACAGTTCTGATCAACTGACGACCAGCATCCAGATCAGCGCGGCCAGGCCCGCGACGCCGAGCAGGATGAACCAGATCGGCCGGCCCGCGAGTGCATGGTTGCGATGAGAGACGTACTCGTTGCACGCCGGACAGACGACCGCGTCCTCGTAGACATCCTCGCCGCAGGAGGAGCAGCGAATGGTCTCGGTCAGATCATCGTCCCACTCGTCGCTCACTCCAGAACCTCCAGCTTCTTCAGGGCCCAGAAGGCGTGCGTTCGAACGCCCTCGTTT
>JAZDLC010000059.1:0-2113 GCA_043802345.1 Planctomycetota bacterium
TTCTTATTCCTTATCCATATGCGGCCCGGCGCCACCAGGATGCGAACGCGGAAGTTCTGTCCCGGGAGGGCGCGGCCGAGGTTCTGGATTCGGCGAGTGTCACCGCAGGAGACGTGGCAGGCGTGATCGAACGCCTGGTGAAGGACGGGGAACGGCGGGAGCAAATGGCGGCAAAGGCCGCGGCGCTCGGGAGACCCGGGGCGGCGGACGAAGTGGCGGCCCTGGTCTGCGGGCTGCTGGACGCGGCATAGCGAGAGGACCGTGATGTTCGGGAGAATCCGGAAGATTCATCTCGTGGGTATCGGTGGAGAAGGGGTCTCGGGGATTGCCGAGGTCCTTCTCAACATGGGATACGAGGTGAGCGGTTCGGACCTTCGCGGCACGCCGGTCACTCGGCGGCTGGAACGGCTCGGGGGCCGAATCGCCGAGGGACACTCCGCCGGGAACCTGGGAGACGCCCAGGTCGTCGTCGTTTCTTCCGCGATTCCGTCGGACAACCCGGAGGTGCTCGAGGCCAAGAGGACGGGCGTTCCGGTGATTCCGCGGGCCGAGATGCTGGCCGAACTGATGCGGATCAAGTTCGGAATCGCCGTGGGCGGCGCACACGGCAAGACGACGACCACGTGGATGATCTCGCAGGTGCTTGCGGAGGCGGGATTGGACCCGACCATCGTCGTGGGCGGAAAACTGAAGGGGCTGGACGCCAATGCCCGCCTGGGCGGGGGGCACTATCTGGTGGCCGAGGCGGACGAGTCCGACGGCTCATTCCTGAAACTCTCCCCGTCGATCGCCGTGGTGACCACCGTTGACGAAGAACACCTCGACCACTATCGCGACCTCGAGGCCATCCAGAACACGTTCGCCGAGTTCCTGAACAAGGTGCCCTTCTACGGCGCCGGCATTGTCTGCCTGGACGAGGAGAACATCCAGGCGTTGATCCCCCGGCTGCAGAAGCGCGTGATCACCTACGGGCTTTCCGCTCAGGCGGATTTCACGGCGTCCGAAGTGCGCCGGGCGGGACTCGAGACCGCCATGACGGTTTCGGACCGGGGCCGCGTGCTGGGTTCCCTGACCCTTCGACTGCCCGGGATGTACAACGTCTACAACGCCCTGGCCGCCGTGGCGGTGGGCTGCGAACTGGAAATCGGTTTCGACAAGATCCGTTCCGCGCTGGAGGCGTTCCGGGGCATCGCGCGGCGGTTCGAAATCAAAGGAGAGGTGGACGGTGTTCTGGTCGTGGACGATTACGCGCACCATCCGACGGAGATCGAGGCGACGTTGAAAGCCGCGCGGGAATCGTGGGAACAGCGGAGGATTATCGCCGTGTTCCAGCCGCACCGCTACTCGCGGACACAGGCGCTGTGGCAGAAGTTTGGGCGTTGTTTCTATGAGGCGGACGAGCTGCTGGTGATGCCCATCTACGCCGCCGCGGAGCCGCCCATCCGGGGAGTGAGCGCACAGCTGATCGTCGACGCGGTCCGCAAGCACGGGCATCGACGGGTGAGGTTCGAAGACAAGCGGGAAAACGTCCTCGGGGTCTTGCGGGAAATGCTTTGTCCCGGGGATGTGGTCCTGACGCTGGGTGCGGGCGACGTCTGGAAAATCGGGGAAGAACTGCTGGAGGCCGGAACGCAAGGGGCGTGAGACGGGACGGACGCGAAGAAACACCTGGGCCGGCGCCGCGCGCGCCGCCGGGTTGGTCTTCCTGGTGACCGGCTGCCTTGCGGTCCTGGCCGGGCTGGGATGGCGGATGACCCAGTGGGTTCACGAAACGCCCGTCTTCGCGCTCAGGCAGGTGGAAATCTCGGGACACGTGACCCTGGACCCCGGTGAGATCCGGGCGCTCTGTAACGTAGAGATGGCGACCCACCTCTTCCAGCTGGACGTCCGCCGCGTCGGCACGGAAATCGAGAGATGCCCCCGCATCCGGCGGGCCGTGGTCTCTCGCCGCCTGCCGGACCGCCTGGCGGTGCGCATCGTGGAACGGGTCCCGGTTGCGCAAGTCCTGGCGGATGCGTGGTACGAGATCGATGAGACGGGGGTCGTTCTGGGACGGGTCCGACCTGAATTCCAGCACACCCTTCCCAAGTTCCTCGGGGTTTGCGGGAAACAG
>JAZDLC010000060.1:0-4066 GCA_043802345.1 Planctomycetota bacterium
CGGAAGCCTTTGGTCGAGGATCTGTTTCGTGTGGCGTAGTATGGGGTCGGTTTGCACTGAGTGTTTCCCTCTGGCTTGTTGCCGTAAGTTTTGTTCTCAGCAACGATACGGAGGAGCACTCGGTGCCGCCACTTGTCTGCATTTTGGACGTGCAATGGGAGTTCCACCCGACCTGGAACGTCGCCCAGTCGTTCGCCGTGGCCCCAGGGATCGCCTGCTTCAACAAGTCCGAAGAGTACGCGCACGGGGGTTTCAGTCTTCAGGAATGCCTGACGCCGGACATCCTCGTCGAACAGAGCGGTGACCACGCAGTCCGTGCCTCGATCGTCTCGATCACCTGGCGGGGGCTCCGCTGCTTCGTCGAGGCGAAGAGTGGCGCGGGGAAGGTCGTGGCCGACCTGCGGCTCGAGAAGCCGGCAGGGCCTTCCATCGTGGCCGCAACGAAGCCGGTCGAAAACGACGGGTCGGTCAGCCTGGTGCTTGCAGGTGACGAGCACGAGGCCGCAAACCTGGTCCTGGTACTGCTGGACGAAGCCGGAAACATCCTCGCCCAGAAGCCGACGCGAGTAGGAGCTGATGCATGAACATGGACACGATCGAGATGGACCACCTGGACCAGGTCGCGGCGGCAGCCATGGCCGGCTACCTGGTGCGCAAGGACCTGGTGCGGCGGTACGCGCGGCAGTACCCCGTGCCGACGTACGTGGTCGAGTTCCTGCTGGGCCGGTACTGCGCGAGCACGGACCCCCATGAAATCGAGGAGGGGCTCGCGATCGTCGAGAAGCAGCTCCAGGGGCGCACGGTCCGGACGGGGGACGAGGAGCTGTTCAAGGCGAGGGCGCGAGAGGAGGGCTCCGTCAGGCTCATCGACATCGTGCGGGCGAAGCTCGATACCAAGAACGACTGCTATGTCGCGGAGCTGCCCAGTCTGGCCTTAAAGGGGGTCCAGATCCCCGACGATCTGGTCAAGGAGAACGAGCGGATGCTGACCGATGGCTTCTACGCCGAGGTCACGCTCGAGTATGACACCATGATCGCCCAGGAGAAGAACGGCAGGCCGTTCCGGATCGCGGCGCTCCGCCCGATCCAGATGTCGAAGCCGGACGTCCTCACGGTCTTCGCCAAGGGGCGCCAGGGGTTCACCACCCTGGAGTGGCGGCACTTCCTGATCCGGTCGATCGGGCTGGAACCGTCCGCCCTGGACGAGCGAGCGCAGCGGGTCGTGCTGCTCCGGATGGTCCCCTTCGTGGAGCGGAACTACAACCTGGTCGAACTCGGGCCCCGCGGGACGGGCAAGAGCCACATCTATCAGCAGATCTCGCCCTACTCGCATCTCATCTCCGGCGGCAAGGCCACGGTCGCCAAGATGTTCGTGAACAACTCCACCGGCCAGCGCGGCCTCGTCTGCCAGTACGACGTGGTCTGCTTCGACGAGATCGCCGGTGTCTCCTTCGATACGAAGGACGGTGTGAACATCATGAAGGGGTACATGGAGTCGGGTGAGTTCAGCCGCGGCAAGGAGAGCATCCGCGCCGAGGGTGGACTGGTGATGGTCGGTAACTTCAACGTCGACGTGGAGCAGCAGCAGCGCATCGGGCACCTGCTGAGTCCCCTTCCTCCGGAGATGCGCGACGACACCGCCTTCCAGGACCGCATCCACGCCTTCGCGCCCGGTTGGGACTTTCCCAAGCTGAATCCAGACGACCACCTGACGGATCACTTCGGCCTGGTCAGTGATTTCCTGAGCGAGTGCTGGAGCCGGCTCCGTCAGTCAAGCCGTGTTTCCACCCTGCAAGGGCGGGTCTTTCTGGGTGGCGCCCTGTCCGGCCGCGACATCAACGGGGTGCACAAGACGGTCTCCGGTCTGCTCAAGCTCCTGTTCCCGGATCCTGAAATGCCGGTCCCGGATGAGGACCTGGAGTGGGTCGTCCGCCTGGCGATGGAATCGAGAAGAAGGGTCAAGGAACAGCAGAAGCGCTGCTTCAAGAGCGAATTCCGGAACACCCACTTCAGCTTCACGATGGGCCTGGATGGCGTCGAGCAGTTCGTCGCCACGCCCGAGCTGCACAGCGACGAGGCGATCGACGGTGACCCGCTGCCTCCCGGGCAGGTCTGGGCGGTCGGCCCTGGCAGCGATGAAACGGGAGCCAGCCTCTACCGCATCGAGGTCGCAGTCGGTCCCGGCAGCGGCGCCAGGATCCTGAACCACCCGCAGCCGCCGGCTTTTCGCGAAAGCGTCAAGGTGGGCGAACAGAATCTCTACACGCGGGCGAAGGAACTGGTCGGCGATCGTGACCCACGCAGCCACGAGTTCTCGATCCAACTGCGCCCCTTCGACGCCGACAAGTCCGGTTCCGGCCTCGGCCTGCCACTGGTGGTCGCCCTCGTGGGAGGTCTCCTGGAACGGAGCACGCGCGGCGGCACGATCATCGTCGGCCCCCTCAACCTCGGCGGCTCGATCGAGATGCTCAAGAACCCGGTGGCGATCGCCGAACTTGCGGTCGACAAGCAGGCCGCCACTTTGTTGATGCCGGTCGCGGCCCGCCGGGCCCTGAACGATCTTCCGGATGACATCTGGACGAAGATCAACATCGAGTTCTACAGCGACCCGACGGATGGTGTGTTCAAGGCGCTGCTGGATTAGCCGCCAATCGGGTCTCTGCACGGTGGGAGAAAGAGTCGAGATGGGGCCCAGGCCCCGATAGCTCGCCATTTTCGCCGTAACCTCTGCCCGGCGAATCCGTCCTCCTCTTGGCCAGGTGACCGGTCCCCACGGCTCACCTCCCGAGTCCCGTGGATGCAAGATCAGGAGAGGATGGGATGAACCACCAACAGGTCGAGGAGCTCAAGCGCATGGTCGTCCACGACAGGGAGCTGAAGCCGGTGATGGAGTACTTCTTCGTCCACTTCGCCGGAGACCCCGAGATCTACACAGGGGGCGTGCCGTGGCGTGATCCGGTGCTCGCCACTGTGTTCGAGAGTGCTGCCCGGCAGATCCTCGGCTCGGCGGTCGAACTGTGCGGGCTCACCTTGACACACCTGCCCGAACACAGACTGGTTCACGGCAGCATGTCGCTGGGCGGGGCATGGGCTGCTGCGATCTTCTTCGACGACGTCAAGACGGGCGTCATGGCCATGATCACGGACCTGGAGCAGGCCGAGGTGAGGCACATCCGCATCAGCTACGGTGTCCTGCCGGCCACCTGCGATCCCGGTCTGAACTGACCAGGCCCGGCACTGGTGACGGACGGCGTGTTCTGGGCGCCGATGGCTCGAGAAGAGCCCGCGCCTACAGCGCGTCCTCCTCCAGCAGCCTCAGCACCGTGCCGAGAGAGCCGCGTCCGCGCCAGGTCCACGACCTGCCGTGCGGCGACTCCAGCAGCATCGACCGGGGGCTGAGTGGGGTGATCCGCGCCTTCAGGTCGCCCGACAGGCGGCGGAGGTAGAGGCGTCCTCCGGACAGCTCGATGGTCTGCAGCTCTTCCCTGAGCACGTCCGATTCCATGGCGAAGTCGAGCGCGCGGTCCTGCAGCCGCTCGAGCGCCGGCCGCGACAGTTTGGCCGCCTTTTCCGGCCGCGCTGCCGCGCTCGCACCCTGGCTCTGCTCGCGTGGAATCCTCTTCTGCGCACGCCGTGGCCGCGCCGGCGGCATCTCCACCGGGCCGGTGTCGATCTCCACGCCGAAGACCGACGACAGCTCATCGGTCGAGAGCACCTTCCCGCGCGCCGGTCTCTCCGCGGCGACCGGCTGCTCGATCGCGGTCTCCACCAGGTCGGCCGGATCCACGCCGCGCAGGGAAAACAGCAGCTCGGGCGTGTGGTCGAGGCGCGCGCCCACGCCGTACAGCGTGGCCGCCACGTGCTTGCACATCGTGGCCCAGTCCGGGCAGGAGCAGCCCAGGCTGATCTCCCCAGGACGGGGGAACAGGCCGCGGTCCCTATCCGTGACGACGGCCATCACGTGATCGGACAGTTTGCCCTGAAGCAGTTCGAGTAATGAACCGATCTGGCCGGCGCAGGAACCCTTCACCCGTCGCCACTTCTCCTTTGGCAGCGGCTTGATCCC
>JAZDLC010000061.1:0-11904 GCA_043802345.1 Planctomycetota bacterium
GTGACGCGGGTCCCCGGCTCGTCGACCGGAGCGTGACGGGATTCGTGGAGGAGACTGCTGCCGAATCGCCGGCGCCCGGTGGCGGATCGGTTTCGGCGACGATCGGGGCCCTGGGGGCCGCGCTGACCGGCATGGTGGCCAATCTCTCTTCCCACAAGCGGGGCTGGGATGATCGCTGGGAGGAGTTCTCGGGATGGGCCGAGAAGGCGAAGGCGTGTCAGGAGGAATTGCTGCGGTTGATCGACGAGGATACCGCGGCCTTCAACGGCCTGATGGCGGCGTTCGGGCTCTCCAAGGGAACGGACGCGGAGAAGCGGGAGCGCGATGAGGCGATCCAGGCAGCCACGCGGAAGGCGATCGATGTGCCGTTCCGCGTCATGGAAGTGGCTCTGGAATGCATGGCGACCACGCGCGAGATGGCCAGCATCGGCCTGCCCAGTTCGGTGTCGGATGCCGGCGTGGCGGCGGTCTGCGCGCGCGGCGCGGTCCTCGGCGCCTTCCTCAACGTCAAGATCAATGCGCGGGGTCTCGGGGACGGCGAGGCCGTCTCGAAGTTCCTCAGCGCCGGCGCGTCGATCGAAGAGCGGGCGAAAGGCCTGGAGAAGGAAATCCTCGGCCTGGTGGAGGCGAAGATCTCAGGCTGACAGTCAGCCGACCCAGGCCTCCAGTGTCTTGCGCAGCCGGTCCAGATCGATCGGCCTGGTGAGGAAGTCGTCCATGCCTGCCTCGAAACACCTCTCGCGGTGCTCCGCCGAGTCGTGGGACGTGAGCGCGATGATCGGCGTGTGGCAAAGGCCCCCTTCCTGCTGGCGGATCTTCATGGTCGCGGCGAAGCCGTCCATCTCCGGCATCCTGCAGTCCATCAGGATCGCGTCGTACTCCGTGGCGGCCGCGGCCCTCAGGGACTCCCCTCCGTTCACCACGACATCCACCTGATACCCGAGTTCGCTCAGGGCGCGCAGGGTGACTTGTCGGTTGACTGGATTATCCTCTACCAGCAGGACCTTCATGGGGCGGGCAGTTCCTTGAGTGTTCTCCTTTCGGAGTTTCGCCCTGAAGCTATCTGGGACTCGAGGAGGATCGGCGTCATCCGTGGTCGGATCGGACCTGTCCGACTGGGCATGTTTCACCGGCGAAATGCGGCCAAACCGGGCGCCCGCGCGGAGTTCACGTTGCGAGCGGCAGGTTCAGGCAGGGTCGCTCGCCATCAGCCCGTCGCTGGCCAGCTTCCGGAAGTCGGGGCGGCGACGCGTGAAGACGAAGCAGCGCCCCTCCGGCGTCATGCGCCGGAAGCCGAAGAGGTGGAAGATCTGCACCACCTGAAAGCGGGCGAGACGCGGATTGACCAGCAGCGTGTCGTGCATCGCGGGGTGCCAGCTCACACCTGGAAGCAGCGGCAGAAGAACATGCAACCGCAGGCGTCTCAGCATGTGGGAGAGAACGAGCCAGAACCTGCGGATCGTGCGAATGACGAAGAAGCCGTCCTCACCCTGGTTCTGGTACAGCGGCATCAGGATGCGCCCGTTCTGGCGCGAGTGGATGTTACCTGTTTGATCGGTCGCCAGCATCTGGCCGCGGGTGATCTCCTGGAAGTTGATGAAGCCGGGCAGCATGCGGAACTGGTCCTCCTGCGAGACCGGATGGCGATAGCGAGTCTCCAGCACATGCGGGATGCCCGCGGCCGCGCGCCGCAGTCGCGCGAGGTGCCCGGCAAGGTCCGGGACATGCTTCTTCTTGACGGCCCGGCAGGCCACCAGGGTCAGCCAGATTGCCGCCTCGTGATTCTGGACCGTCCTGGGATCGTCATGCTGTCCTCCCTCGACCACCAGACTGGTATGGCCCAGTTCATTCACGTAGCTGAGCATGGTGCCGTCGACGTTCTCCTCCAGGCCGAGAATCACCGGCAGCGGCAAGGAGAACGCGATCTTGCGACAGCGGAGAGTGTCGGCGATTGCGCAAAAAGGCGGGCCGTCCGCGGAGGTGGAGTGCAGGTCGAGGAAGAACACCGACTTCGAGGATTGGGCGAACAGGCGGCGATACAGGCAGGACAGTTCATATCGCTCGAGGTCTTCGTCCCGGAGGCTGGCCGGATCGACCGGGTCTTCTCTTGCGAAGTAGCGGTCGATCGTCGCCGGAAGCCACCCCCGATTTAGGTCGTGGGAAACGTACCGGTCGCCCCGGGCCAGGGCGCCCACGTTTCCCAGCAGGCCGAGCATCGCGCCCCGGATCGGAATCTGCCGTTGCCGCAGTTGCTGTAGAACGTTGCAGAGGGCCCGCGTGCCGGCCGGCTCGTTCCCGTGGATGGCGGCGGTGACAACAAACATGGGACCGGGCTGCCCGGAGGCGTACTCTCCGAGAACTCGTTCCTTTGATGTCGGGGTCGTGGCAGTGCCAGTTTCGGCAATGGGCGCCTGTTGCATGGTCGCGTCGGATGATACTCGAATTTGGCCGGGATCCGTCAATCGGGGGTGTGAATTCGCTGAGCACATGAGCAGAATCCGATTTCAGAGCATCTCACAAGATCGTCCGGGGGGGCTCCATGTCTGAAGCATCGTTGAACTGGCGCGAGGCCTGGCTTCCGAGGGGCGGGCTGCCCGCCCCGCTCGACCAGGGGCATGGCCCGGTCTCGGTGGCCCGGTCTCCCGGGCGGCTCGACTTCCTGGGAGGAGAGGCGGCCTTCGGCGGCTCGATGATCCTCGCCTGGCCGATCCGTGAGGGGTGCGAGGTCGCGGTTCGGGCGGCGTCCGACCGGCGCGTCGTCGCTCTCTCGGCAGGGTTCGCCGGGGAGCCCGACAGGGACCTCCTGGAATGGAGTCTGGACGAGCTTCTCTCCCACTCGCCGGAAGGGCTGCGGCAGAGCCTGGTTCAGGATGCGCGGACTTCCTGGGGAGCGCATCTGATCCCGCTCGTACTGAGGATATCCCGGCAGTCTGGCGGGACCGGGGGCTCCGGGCTGCGGGTTCTGGTGAGGTCCTCCATTCCAAGGGGAGTGGGGTTGGCTGCTTCCTCCGCGCTGGAGCTGGCGGCTGCCCGGGCGCTGGCGGATCTTTGCGAACTGGACCTGGGTTCAAGGAAGATCTCAGACCTCGTGTTCGAAGAGCAGTCATGGTTCGACCCGCTCCTGGAGCCGGCCGTTCTGGAGAGCCTGTACGCCGCCCGCGCCGGGCGTCTGCTGCCGATCTTGTGTCAGGCGAGCGACTGCGCCGAGCCGGAGACTCTGTCCAAGGACCAGTTTCCGCAGGCGGTCCTCCTGCCGGACTCTGGCGGCGGCTGGCGGGAGAACGTCCTGCGGTTCCGGGTGGCGGCGGGGATGGGCTACAGGCTCGTGGCCGACCAGATGGGACTCGAGCTGGTGGCGGGACAGCCGGCCGGGGGCAACGATCCGTACTACGGCGGCTATCTCGCGAACATCGATCCGGTCACGTTCGCCTCCGAGTTCCGCGACAGGCTCCCGCCGGAACTGCTGGGCGAGGCCTTCCTCTCGGAATATGACGGCCTGGTGGATGCAAGGTACCAGGTCGATCCGGCCGTCTCGTATCCGGTGCGGAATGCGGTCCGATTCGTGCTCGCCGAGAACCACCGGACGTGCACTTTCATCAGCGCGCTGCACCGGCACCGGGACCCGGAGAGCACCGTCCCGGAAGAGGTTCTGGGTGCCCTGCTCGAGCAGTCACTGGCCGAATCCAGAACGCTCGATCTGGTCAGCCGGCAGGCGGTCTTCCTGGCCCAGCAGCTGAAACAGCGGGGGGACGGCCGCGGAGTTCTCGGAGTGCGCTCCTCTGCGGGCCAGGGAGTTCTGGTGCTCCTCTCGCAGGAGCACGAGGAACTGGAGCGCACGGTGGCCCAGAGCGTCGCAACCTTCGAACGGGAATACGGCGGGGCCGCGGTCGTTCTCCGAGGCTCCTCGGAGGGCGCCGGCGCCGCCGAGTCGCTGCTCAGAATCGACGCTTGAGGGCGTCCCGGTATGCTTCGTCGGTGTCGAGATCGAGGACCAGGTCCTCGTTCTCAGTCACCAGGTGAAGCACCCGATCCGGATCCGCTCTCAGGACGGCGTGGGCCGGGGTCTCGCTCGGGAGCCTCAGGAACTCCGCCGCCAGCTCCCGGTGGAAGAGAACCGGGTGACCCCGCCGGTGCTTGTAGGAAGGCACCACGATCCTCACGCCTGCGGGCCGTTTCTCGAAGGCGGCCAGGAGCTGCCGGACGTCGTCCGGCTCGAACAGGGGCGTGTCCACCGGACAGAGCAGGAACGACCCGGCGCCCGCGCAGAGGTTCTGGATTCCGGTCTGAATGGAGCTGGTCTGGCCTCGCTCGGGGCGGGGATTGACGACCCTCGTCAGACCTCGCAGGGAGTGGATCGGCTTCAGGGAGGCGAGCTCCCGGTTCAGAACCAGCACCAGTTGGTCCACCCCCGCCTCGCGCAGCACCCGCACCATCCGTTCGAGCGCCGTCTCGTCGCCGAACCGCAGCAACGCCTTCGGTGACCCCATTCTCGCCGAGCAGCCGGCGGAGAGGATGATGGCCGCGGTTGGCCGGGCCGGATCGACGGAGCTGTCTTGGATCATGCGGGAAAGCGTACTCGGGGTGCAGGCGAACAGCCAAGCCGAACCGCACGATGTTCGTCAACGGTCCGGCAGGCCGTGAGACTGCGCACTTGCTGGAATGCGGGTACGGATCGGGTACCATGCGCGTCGCACGTGTTCGTGGCGGGGAAGCCGGAGAGTGGCCGAATTCATGGATAACCTGGAACTCAAGCGGCGGCTTTTGGAGCTGCACGACCGCATCCGGGAACGAACACGCTCCGCCCTGCGTCGCGGTTCCCTGGCGGCCGGAGGTGACCCCGCGGACTCTGAGGCGAAGGTCGTGGAAGAGGGTGTGTCCGATGTGAGCTACGGCATCGATGTTCCCGCGGAAGAGGAGATCGATCGGTTCGGCAGGGAGTTCGGGAAGGTCCAGCCGCTGGTGATCGTTTCGGAGGGGAGCGGCCTCCAGCGGTACGGAAAGAAGCCCGCGCCCGGCGACGAGGTGCTGCGGATCATCATCGATCCGATCGACGGCACGCGCAATCTGGCCAACGACATGCGCAGCGCCTGGATCCTGACCGGCGTGGCGAGGGACCGGGGGGAGCGGACTTCGACCCGGGACATCTTCCTGGCTCTTCAGTCAGAGATCCCCCAGCGGGACCGCAGGTCGTACCATCTGCTCGGCGCCACCCGGGGTGAGGGCGCCTTCTGCGAGCTGCGGGATCTTGCGAGCCACGGGCAGGTCTTCCGGCGGGAGCTGCGGCCATCTTGCAACTCGCGCCTGGACAACGGCTTCTACGTCTTCTTCAAATTCTCTCCGGAGGACCGGGTGGCCCTCGCCCAGATCGAGGAGAGCTTCCTGAGAAGGGTCGTGCAGGAGCATGGCGTGGACCGGCGCACGCTGTGTGACGATCAGTACATCTCAAATGGCGGTCAGCTCTTCCTGATGATGACCCAGCGCTACCGCTTCCTCTGCGACCTCCGGGGCCGCATCGGGGACCTGCTTGGTGTGGAAAATTTCACGTCCCACCCGTACGACGTCTGCTGCAGCCTGATCGCGGAGGAGGCCGGTATCCCTGTCACGGACGCGGACGGAGGTCCGCTCGACGTTCCGCTGGACGCGGCTCACAGGGTCTCCTTCGTGGCGTACGCCAACCAGGCTCTCCGGGAGGTGCTGGAGCCGATCCTCCAGGACGTCCTGAGGAACTACCAGCAGTCGATCCGGCGGGGCTGATCGATGCGCCTGTTCGCGATCGGCGACCTTCACCTCCCGGGCGGCCCGCAGGGCAAGAGCATGGACCGGTTCGGGGAGGTGTGGCGGGAGCATGCCCGGAGGATTCGGGAGAACTGGGTCGAGCTGCATCAGGAGGGCGACCTGCTGCTGATCGTGGGTGATCTGTCGTGGGCCATGACCATGGGGGAGGCGCAAGAAGACATCGAGTGGATCGCCTCGCTGCCCGGCAAGAAGGTGATCCTGAAGGGGAACCACGACTACTGGTGGGGATCGATCAACAGGGTTCGGGAGGTGTTCGGGCCGACCGTCAGCGCGCTGCAACGTGACCATGTGCTGATCGGACGCCTCGCCATCGTTGGTACCAGGGGGTGGCAGTGTCCTGGCGGCCGCCAACCGGCTGACCCGGTCGGAGGCGAGGGAGCGCGCCCGTACACCGAACAGGACGCCAAGCTGTACCGGAGAGAGGTGCACCGGCTGAAGCTCGGCCTCGAGAGCCTCGAGACGTCCGGGGAGAGGTATGACCATCTGGTCATCGCGCTCCACTATCCGCCCATGAATCCGGACCACGAGCCGAGCGGCTTCACCAAACTGATCGATCAGGGCCGGGCTGATAGCTGCGTCCACGGCCATCTGCATGGGGAGGAGTCGATCGCCACCGCCTTCGAGGGCCGGCGAGGTGGAACGGCGTACCACTGCGTCAGCGCCGACGCGGTGGAGATGGTTCCCCGCATGATCTGGCCCTGAGCGAGTTACAGTCCCTCGACGTATTGCTGGAAGCGATCGTCGAGTTCCTGCCAGTCCGTTTCCGAGAAGACGCGGTTCAGAGCCACATCCGCGGGGACGTTGCGGGTCAGCAGGCCGAACAGTTCTTGAAAGCGGCGGCCCCCCTCCCGCTTGTGGTGGCGGAGGAAGTGGACGAACGCCCAGCCCTCCGCGTAATGGAGCGAGGATCCCCTGTAGAACGCCTCGTGGTCCATGAAGACGAACTCCTTCAGGGGAACGAGGCTCTTGGCCTCCCGCAGGGTCTCGAGGTTGTACTCGTGAATGGACCCCTTTGCATCGCCCACTTCGTAGTACTCGGCCAGCCCTTCGTTGAACCAGGTGGGGGATGAGGAGGTGACCCGGTCGAAGTACTGGTGGAAGCCCTCGTGGCGCACAGTGGTGAGCATCGCCTCCCGGTCGCGCTGGTTCCAGATGAAGAGCTGCTTCAGGTTTCCCGAGTAGACGCCTGCTGATTGGAACGGGCGAAGGCCGCCCAGGACCCGCTGCACATGCGACTCGTATCCGGCCTGTCCGGAAAAGAGGAAGACCATGAACTTCCGGCGTTCGAGGCCGGACACGGGCTTCAGCCGGGTGGAGTAGGTCGCGTAGGCGGACTCGAGCAACTGGCTCGCTTCCCGGCAGGTTGCCACATCGATGTCGGAGACCACGCGGTAGTTGCGGGACTCGTGTTCGTAGGTCTTGCTCCAGTTCGGTCCCTTGGCGGCGATGGTCAGGTAGCGATCGAAGTCGGACAGCTCCTCATCCCGGATTCCCTTGCCGAGCGCCAGCCGGACCTGTTCGTGGGCTTCCTCGAGACGCCCCTCGCCGAAGAGCTTCCGGACCAGCTTCCTGTGGAGATCCGCGTCGTCGGGGAGCTTCTGTATCAGCGCCAGCAACTGGGCCTCGGCCTGATCCGGGTCGTCCCCGGCCAGCAGGAGTTCGAGCCGCAGCCTTTGCGTCCCGAGGAAGCCCGGGTCGAGCGCGGCGACGCGGTCACAGAGCGCGAGCGCCTCCTTGGAGTTACCCAGGCCGGCGTGGGACTGCGCTTGAAGGTAGCAACGCACTCCCTCGGAGACCTCGTCCCCGAGGGACTCCAGGTACTCGAGACCGCGCTCGTAGTCGCCCCGGTTGATATGCGCCATGGCGATCTTGAAGAAGCCATCCTGCTTCGCGGTCTCCTCGCCCGGATAGCGGCGCTCCTGGCTGGATGAGGCCGACGCCACGGCAGGCGAGACGTCGGACCGTTCCGCCGGCGGATCCTTGAAGAACCAGTCCGGCAGGAAGGCAGTCTTGTCGTAGCTCTTCTCGAACTCCGCCCGCAGTTTGACCGCGGCGAGATCCTCGATCTGCTGTACCCAGGAGGTCTGGGCGTCTCCTTCGAGAATGATCTCGTCCCAGCCCGAGAGGTTCTCGAGGGCGACGGTGCCGAAGACCTGCTTCGACTTCGGTCCTTTCAGGAATGTCTGGCCGTTGAAGGACGCGTTGAGCTGGGTCTTGCCCACCGACACCTTGATGGAGTACTTCTTCCCGGACTTGCAGGGAGTGCTGTCCTTTTCGTCGAGCACCTTGACATCGTCCCCCCGGGCGCGGCCGATGTACGCCTGGTGGTGGTAGACCGTGTTGCCGATGGTCCGGCGTTCGAAGCCGAAGCTGATCAGGTAGAATTCGTCGTTCTCGAATCCGCAGAGAACCGTGGGCGGCTTCTGCTCGCCGCCGGTGTGAAAACCGCTCACGGTCGGGTAGTTCGATCCTCTGATCTCCACGCTGTACGGGCCGTCGAACAGAAGGGGGTGGATCAGCTTGCCCGCGGCGCTCGAGAAGTCCGCGAGCGAATTCTCTGAATGATCGTACAGCAGCTTGATCTTCCCGGTGCGCCGGTCGTAGGAGAGGAGCTTCCCCGAGATCAGCTCGCCGATTTCCGGCAGGTCGTGCTGCGCCTGGAAAGCGCAGCGCAGGACGTCTTCCTCGATGCGGGTCCGCTGCAGGTAGACGTACGGCTCGCGGGCGTGTTCCTCGACGAGCAGAAGGAGGTCGTCGAGGGCGTTGCGCCACTTGCCCCGGGACATCAACGATTCCGACTGCAGCAGACGCTTCTCGAACTCCGCGGAGCCGCTCCCCTCGGCGGGCGCAGTCTTCGCGGCAAGGAGCAGGACGACCGTGGCAAAGAGGGTGGAGCGAATCATGGAGCCTCCTTTCCGTCGAGGCTCCAGATCGTATCTCACTTCTTCGCGCTGTTCACGGTCTTCTTCAGCCAGTCAATCAACTCCCCATCCTGGTGTGAGTCCCGCACGATCCCGTCCCGGCCGATCACCACTGTCAGGGGAATCTCCGCCGCCCCGTACGCCTGGCGGATCGAGTCGTCCGGATCCAGCAGGACCGGGAAGGAGTAGCCGGCCTCCTGCCAGAATGACTGGACCTTTTCGATGCGCGGCTCCCACTCCATCTTTTCAGAGACGTTGACGGCGAAGATCTGGACCCCCGGCTTGTCCGGGTCCAGGGTCGCAGCGTACTGCTGCAGCTCCTTCAGTCCCTTTCTGCAGGGGCGGCACCAGGTGGCCCAGAAGTCGAGCACCACGACGGAGTCGGCGAGTGCATCGTCGAGCGATTGTGTTTCGCCGGCCAGGTTCGGGGCCAGGAATGGCGGCGCGCGGTCGCCGGCAGCCGCCGTCAGCACCGAAAGCAATTCCGGCGCGAGCTTGCGCTCTCCCGCATCGAAGGCGAGCGGAGAGGCGATCGCGTCGCCGAGCCGAAGCTGATGCGTGATCGTCATCTTCTGATCGCCGCGGGTGGCGGTTCGCTTCCGGATCAGCCTCGAGTGCGGATCGATCAGGATCCGTTCCTCGCCGTCCAGGTGCTTTAGCACGATCTCCAGCAGGGCAGGGCCGTCCGGGCCGCTGGAATGGACTTCCTCGCAGCTCTCCAGGGTGACTTCATCTTCCCACGAGGTTTGGAATGCGGCCACCGCCATCTCCTCGTCCTCCGCCAGGCGCAGCGCGAAGTGCGGCAGAAGGGAAGCGGGACTGTTCGCCAGGCCCATCAGCAGGCCGATGGAAGGTCCATCCGCCTCGGCCACGAAGTAGATGTCCTTCTTCGCCGCATGGGTCACGGAGGCCCAGTCGTCGTTGATGACGGCGGTTACGTTGCCTCTCGTCACCTTTCCGCTCCCTTCGGCCGCGAGGACGAGGTTCGCTTCCACCCGGACCTCGCTCCCCAGGGCGACGGTCTCGATGGTCACCGTGTCGAGAATCTCCCGGTCGGTTTGGAGCGCCCGGGCGGCGTCGAGGAGCACGGCGCCGCCTTCTTGCTGGAGCGCGAGTGCAGTCAGAAGCAACAGACCAGTCAGCATGTGACGAACCTCATCGGGACTTCGAGCAGCGGCTTGTCTTGTCTTACCCGGACACGACCTCCACGCCCCGGACCCGGCGGAAGAAGATCAGGCAGCAGAAGCCGAGCACTCCCAGGAGCACCATGAGCGGGTAGATCACCGGCACGTCGAGCATCGGCACGCCTCGGCCTCCCATGCTGAGCGTTGCGACCATGTTGACGTCCGGGTCGAGGGGGATGGCCATCAGTCTCTGCATGACCAGGTTGATGGAGATCAGCCCGTAGAGCGGCTCGTCCAGGGCGTGTCTCAGGATATTGCTGATCGTCCCTGTCATGATCACGACTCCGACGAACAGCAGCATGGCGTTGCGGGCCGTGCGGGCGAGGGAGGAGATGGCCAGCATCAGCAGGGCATACGGAACGGTCATCAGCAGGCAGGCGCAGATGATGCGCGGCAGCATATGGAGTTGTTGCAGCCAGTAGCCGGGCGTTTCGCACAGGATGACGTCGATTGACCAGAGCAGCAGGCAGGGGATCAGGGTCAGGCCCAGCAGGATCGACAGGATGACCAGCAGCTTGCCCAGAAAATAGTCCAGCAGGGTCAGCGGCCGGGAGAAGTAGATTTCCAGGGCGTTGGCCCGCAGGTCGTTGGCGATCAGGCCGCTGCCGCTCATGGCGGTGAAGAGGATCAGGAAGATCCACTCCCACTTGGCGAGGTAGACATAGAGGCCGGCGCCGGTGACATTCAAGACCGCCAGCAGTTCGTCCGGAAATCCCCCGGGGATTGACAGTAGATGGGGAGCGGCCAGGATCAAAACCATGCCGAGGAACGGCACCAGGGCCATGGCGCCGAGAACCTTCGGGAGCCGCTTTCGAAAGAAGAGCTTCACTCCGGTGCCGGCGATCGGCAGGAACAGCAGGCGGGACGGCGGGCGGATGCCCTCGATGCGGCGGTACGAGTTGTCATAGATCGGCATGTCGCGACTCCCGCTTCCCTGCCGATTGTTCCGCCTCTTCCAGGGTGCGCAGGAACAGATCCTCGAGCGATTCTTCCGCCGGGACCACATGCCGCACCGGCGTCCCGGCATCCCGTCCGATCTCGAACATCGTCTTGATGGTGAAGGCTCCGTCCGCGTTCCCGTCCAGCACCAGCATCGAGCCGCGGTCATCCCGCTTCACCTTGAATCCGCGCTCGGCCGCGAGCCTGCAGAACGGATCGATGCCGCCGTGGACCTTGACCACGAATCCTCCGCTGCTCTGCTTCAGCTCGTCGATCCTGCCGGAAGTTCGCACCTTCCCCTGATCCAGCACGATCACCTCCTCGCAGACCGAGTCGACGTCCTGCAGCAGGTGCGAGGAGAGTACGACATTCATCCCTTTGTTGTGGACCAGGTCCCGAATCAACTCCAGGACTTCCAGGCGGGCCTGGGGATCGAGTCCATTGGTCGGTTCGTCGAGGAAGAGCACGGCCGGGTCGTGGACGAGAGCGGCGGCGAACTTGACCTTCTGCTTCATCCCCCGGGAGTACTCGTCCACCTTCCGGTAGCGCTCCTCCTGCAGGCCGGTGTAGACCAGCACCTCATGCGCCCTGCGCTTGGCGTCGGCCGCGTTGAGCCCCGAGATCCGGCCGCAGAAGGCGGTGAATTCCAGCCCGCTCAACCCCGGAATGTGGCAGTCGCTCTCGGGCATGTAGCCGCAGCAGGCCCGGACCCTTGCGCCGTCGCGGGCGGCGTCCAGGCCCATGACTCGTACGGTGCCGCGGGCCGGACGGATCAGCCCGAAGATCACCCGGAGCAGCGAGGACTTGCCGGCGCCGTTCGGTCCGAGCAGACCCAGGGCTCCCTGCTGAAAGCACATGCTGACGTCACGCAGCGCTTCGTTCTGGCCATAGCGCACGACCAGGCCGCTGGTCTCGAGGATCGAACCGTCCATCCGCGAAAGCCTACCCGAGGCCTGGCCCGGAGATGAGACGCCAATCCTGAAGAAAGTGGTGCGGCACGAAGCTTCAGGATTACGGGATGAGGAGGAGTTGGGCGCAGGCGCCGGCCCAGTAGTTGGGCGGGG
>JAZDLC010000062.1:0-6970 GCA_043802345.1 Planctomycetota bacterium
GACAGCAATGATCTCGGAAGGAGCCCGGTCTCCCAGATCGAGGTTGTCGTAGTCCTCGCTCAGCCGGTCCCCCCGCAGCCAGTCGAGCAGGACCTCGCGTTCCGCCGGCAGGAGCTTCTCCTCCGCCTGCTCCGAGCTGTGTCCCTGCTCCAGCACCTCCAGCATCGCGGACGGCTTGTGCACCCCGTGGTACGCGCCCCGCAGGTCGTCCAGGGACAGTTCCGGATCGCCGTCCCGGTTCTGGTAGTGGCGAGTCATGTGCACGGCCGATACCAGCAGCCCTCCCAGCAGGATCAGCACCAGGAAGGTCAGTCCCAGCCGGGTCGAGACGTTCTGGGCGCGCCAGCGCAATTCGGTCGGAGCCGTCACGGCAGATCCTCCTCCAGAAGACCACTAGAAGAACGTGGTATCGACTTCCACCTCGGCGGCGGACGCCACCGCCCGCGCGGCGGCGATCCCCACCGCGGCGGCCCTCGCGCCCTCTCGCGCCGAACAGGCGACAGGCGCGCTGTCGGCGACACTTCGCAGGAAGTCGGAGAGCGCATAGTAGAGCGGTGGGTTCGGCAGGCCGACCCCCTCCTGGAGCTTCCCCTGCTTGGCCAGCTTGGTGGCATCGGCGATCAGGGTGATCCCCTCCTCGTTGTGGAACTGCACCCGATTGGCGTAGACCTCCCACCCCTGGGTCACCGCGTCCGCTTCCTTGAACAGCCAGCCCGCGGTCCAGGCGAGCTTGATGGTGCCCATGGTGCCGCAGAGCAGCTCGTACTGCCCTTCAAACGAATTGGCCAGGGTCGCCTCGTAGGCGAGATCCAGCCCCTCTCCGAAGTCGAGATCGCAGCGCACGCTGTCCGCCACCTCTCGCCCGTCCTGATGGAGACGGACACTGCCCGAGCCGCGCACGCTCTTCGGATAACGGTCCGCGAACCAGTGGATCACGTCGAACTGCTGGGTTCCGAACTCTCCCGCGAGACCGAGCGATACCTCCGGGTCGAGCCGCCAGTTGAGCGCCTTGTCCCGCGCAGGATCATCCGCCGGCGTCCTCCATGAGGTCTTCTTGTGGTACTGGGCCCGGAGCGAGACCAGATCGCGGATCGCCCCCGCGCGAGCAAAGGAGTTGGCCAGCTTGTAGATCGGATTGGAGCGGCCCTGCATGCCTGTCTGGAACACCCGGTCCGAGCGCTCGGCCGCCTCGAGGACCGCAGCGCAATCCTCGATGGTGGAGGCCAGCGGCGCCTCGCAGTAGACATGCTTTCCGGCCTTGAGCGCCTCCTGGGCGATCGCCGCATGAAGATGGGTCGGCGTGGCCACGATGACGGCCTTCACGCCGGACTCCGCGGAGAACAGTTCGCGGTGGTCCGTGTAGGTCCGGGCATCCTTGGCCCGGCGCGCGCCCGACTCCAGCCGCCGCTCGTCGACGTCGCAGATCGCTCCCAGGCACACACCTTCGAACTTCAGCAGTTCCGCCAGAATGGCGCGCCCCTGCCGTCCCGCGCCGATCACGGCCACTTCCAGGTCGAGGGATGACGGTCCGGCCAGGCCGAACTTCGGCATCAGGGCCAGGGCGGCCATGCCGCCCGAATTCCGCAGGAAGGTCCTTCGTGTGGTCTCGTTCATGTCACTTGTCGCTCTCGGTAGGTCGAAGTTGGAATGGTCACCGAGGTCAGGCCCGGGTCGAGTGCGTCCGGCCGCCGGCCGGAGGAGAGAATCGCGGTCGACCAGGCATCCGCCAGCAACGCGGAATCCGCGACCACCGCGACCAGGTCGGGGCCGCCCGCGACCGGCCGGGCGGTGGCGGGATTGATCACATGGCAGAGGGTCTCTCCGGCCGACTCCACCACTCTCCCGTGCGAGGCCGAGACGGAGAGCGCCTCGTCCCGCAGAGTGATGATCAGGGGCGAGGGATCCGGATGCGGAGCGGCCGGCTTCCTCACCTGGATGCGGAACGGCCGGCCGTCCGGCGGCTCGCCCCGGGCCAGGACCGAGCTGGTGCCGCCGTGAACGAACGCCGCCCGCCAGAGTCCCCGCTCCTGGTCCAGGATCTCCGCGATCCGGTCCAGGACGAATCCCTTCCCCACCCCGCCCAGATCGAGGGCCAGTCCCGGCCGGCTGAAGGCGACGCTCTCGTCCTCGGGATCGAGAACGAGGGCGTCCGAGCCGAAGACGGGAGGCCCGTCATCCCTCGCCGAATCGGCGTATTGGTGGAAACCGAAGTGACGCATCAGGGGTGCCACGGTCACGTCGAACGCCCCGTTCGAGGCCTCAAAAACCTCGAGACAGCGGAGAAGCAGCGCGAACAGATCCCGGCCCACCCGCACGGGGCGGGTGGACGCATGCCGGTTGATGAACGACACCAGGCTGTCCGGCCGGAACACCGAGAGCTGCCGGTCCCACTCCTCGATCTCCTCCAGGAGCAGGTCGGCCAGGGGTTCCAGCCCGTCACCCGGATCGCCGGAGAGAGCGACCTCGAAGCGAGTCCCCATGGCAAACGCCGCCCGGCGGACGATCGCGTGATTCGTCGCTCTCACGCCGGGCGGGCTGTCATGCTCTTCGGATCGAACGTGTAGGCATGTCCGTCCCACATCGATCGGGTCGCGAGGTCGACCGCCACCATCATCTTGGAGGCCAGGTCGATGCCGCTGACCGCGGGCTGCCGCGAGCGGATGCTCTCGATCCAGTTGACCCTCAGGGCGTTCTGGTCGTCGCCGATCTCTTCGCACTTGATGGTCTGCTCGTCCACCTCGTCCACGAAGATCCGCTCCGGCCGGAGCACGCAGTCCCTGCTGTTCAGGTATAGCGTGGCCTTGTGGCCGCGAATCATGGTCTCCAGCCCTTGCTCGTTCGACGTGGAGCCGACCACGATCATCGTGTGCTCCTTCTCGAACTCGATCGTCATGTTGACCTGGTCGTGATTCTCCATCACCTTGTCGACGTAGTGCCCGCCGGACCCGGTCACGCGGGTGGGCCAGCCCATGTCGAGCGCCATCATCAGCGGCGTCATCTGGTGCACCAGCAGGTCGCCCACGATTCCGGTGGAGAACTTGCGGTAGCGCCGCCACTGGGCATACACGGCGCCGTCGAACGGCTGGGGCCCGAGCGGCCCGCACCAGGCGTCCCAGTCGAGGTTCTCGCCAGGGACCACTTCCGGCTCGACCTCGTAGTAGAGCCACTCGCCATCCTTGGAGTTGCGGCAGTAGCTGGTCTGGCTGAAGGTCGGCTTGCCGATGGCGCCGTCCGCGATCAGCTTCTGCGCCGCGGGCCACTTCGGCAGGATCATCTTCTGGGTTCCCACCTGGAAGATGACGTCCGGGTTTTTCAGCACCACCTGGCGCAGCCACAGGGCGTCATCGAGACGCAGGGTCATCGGCTTCTCGAGATAGACGTCCTTGCCGGCGGCGATCGCCGCGACGGCCATGGTGGCGTGCCAGTGTTCCGGCGCGGCGATCAGCACGCCATGGATGTCGTCACGGGCCAGCAGCTCATGGAAATCCCGGTACTTGTCGACCTTGAACCCCTGCTTCTCCTCGCAACCCTGGTGAGTCCTGTCGAGCCTGATCTTGTTGACGTCGGCGAGGGCGACCACCTGGACGTTGAACTTCCCGTCCTTGGTCAGCGACATGAACTGGACGCAGTGGCCGTCGCCCATGCCGCCGGTCCCGATGACGCCGATTCGGACCGGATCGTCCTTTCCCAGAGGCACGCGGCCGCCGGCCTTCGGGATCTTCCCCTTCTTGGCCTCGATGGACGAAGTCCTGCAGGACGTCATGAGGGCCGACGCGGCACCCAACGCCACGGCGCGCCCCAGGAAGTCCCGGCGGGACGACCTGTCTGCGGCATTCTGTTCGGACGGGATCTGGATTTCTTCTGGATCCTGGTGATCCACCATGAGTTCCTCCATCGGGCAACAGGACAAGTTCGTGGAAGGACGAATCTACGGTCTTGGGCCACGCGCCGAAAGATGCGCCTCCGTGATTTCGTCACGGAGTGATTTTGCTAGTCTCCCCACATGTTGCTTGCATTCAACCTCCCGGCCCTCCGGTTGCCGCCATCTTGCCGTCCTGGGGCCACGTCACCCGTGGTGGACCGGATCGTCCGCTCCTGGTCCGAACTCAGGGAGATTCTTGCCTGAGGATCCGCAGGAGCAGGTCCTTGGTCTTCTGAATCCCCGCCTCTTCCGGGAGGGATGAACCCTCGTACTCGATTCCCACATGGCCGTGGTAGCCGGCGTCGAGGACGATCCGCATCATCTTCTCGAAGTCGGTCCCGGTCTCGTTTCCATGCTCGTCGAAGTCATGCGACTTGGCGCTGACAGCCTTGGCGAACGGCATCATCTCGCTCACGCCGAGGTACCGGTCGTACTGTTCCCCTTGCCCCAGGTTGAAGTTGCCGAAGTCCGGCAGCGTGCCGACCCGCGGGTTGTTCACCCGCTTCATCACACCCGAAAGCCAGGCTCCGTTCGAGGACAGCCCTCCGTGGTTCTCGACGATCACGTTGAGGTCGTACGGCTCCGCGACGCGGGCCAGGCGAACCAGCGATTCTGCGGCTCGCTCCGCCTGCTCCTCCGGCTCGCCGCTGCCGCCCGCGTTGACGCGGATGGAGTGGCAGCCGAGGAACTTCGCCGCGGCGATCCACTTGAAGTGGTTCTCCACCGCCTGACGCCTCCTGTCAGGATCCGCGTCCGCCAGGAGCCCCTCCCCGTCAATCATGATCAGGAGGCTCTTGACCCCCACCTCCTCGGCCCTGGCCTTCATGCGGCCGAGGTACTCGAAATCGCCCGCATACGCCTTGAAGAAGCTGTTGACATACTCCACGGCCTCGATGCCGAACTTCTCCTTCGCCACCTTCGCGAAATCGAGATTGTCCAGCTCTCCCGACCCGAGCTGCCGGTGAAGTGACCACTGGGCCAGCGAGATCTTGAACGGCGGCTGCATCGGCTTGCTCCTTCTGGGCCTTCCGGAGGCAAGGGGGGTCGAGCCCGAAAACAGGGCGGCGGCGGCCGCCCCACCCATCCCCTGCAGGAATCTACGGCGGGTCGACATGATCTACTGAACCGTCCAGGAAACGACGTTGCTCAGGCTGCCCCACCCGGGACCTGATTGGAAGAGCTGGTACCCCTGGCAATGGCTCACGAAGCCGGACAGCGCCGGGTTGGGCGGAATCGAGTAGGTCATGCTGTGGGTCCCGGCGCCGCCAATCGTCCCATTGGAGAAGAGCCAGACCATCGTGGTCATGTCGAGGAACAGGTACCCGGCCCGGCCGTGGTGGAACGGCGTCGGCGCCAGCCCCGCCGACCAGAAGAGGCCCACCGTATCTCCCGGAGTTCCGTAGCTGGTCACGGTCACCGAGCCGCCCGGAATCAGGTTGCCGGTGACCGCGATTTCGGGAATGCCCATGGCCCGGACGGCCGCCCGGATGTTGGGACGGGTGCCGATGGTGCCTCCTGTCCCCTGTGGCGTGCCGGTATCCTTCATGAGCGTGCGCAGGGCGGTCGGGTCGATGTCGAAGTTGAACGCTTCCCGGTGCGTCCCGATGACCGACAGGGCCGCGCCGGTCACGATCGGCGTGGCGCTGGAGGTTCCGCTGAAGGTGCTCGTGTAGGCGGTGCGGTCCGGATTGGACGGCAGATAGTAGAGATCGCCGTAGCCGCTCGAGGTCACGTAATACCCCCACCCGTGCGACGTCAGCCGGTTGCCGTAGTTCGAGAAGTCCGCCTTGTTCAGGCTGGCGCCGTCCGAAGCCCCGACGATGATCGATCCCGAGTCCCGGACGCTCAGATCGAACGCGCCGCCGTAGGCCGATGAGTCGAGATTGTTGTTCCCGCTCCCCGCCGCGGCGATGACGTGCACTCCGTTGGCGGTGGCCGTCTGGATCGTGGCGAAGGTGGAGGCCTCGTACTCGCAGGGATGAGGCGCCGGCGGCCCGTTGTAACATTGGATCTCGACCACGATCACATCGCCCGCCCCGGCCACCGCGGCCGCGTTCATGATCGCTCCGGGGATGTTGGTGGTACCGCCCACGGGCGAGTGGGTCGACAACTTGATCTCGGGTTCGGTGGCCAGGCCGAGCACCCCGAATCCGTTGTCCTCGCCCACGATCTCGCCGAGCACGGACGTGCCGTGATTCCACGGGTAGGGAGCGGGCGTGTACCCGACGAAGTTCCCGTGGGCCTTGTTGATCAGGTCCTCGTGGTCGTCCGTCCATCCGGTCTCGCAATCGATGACGGTGATCCCCACTCCCTTGCCGCCGGAGAAGGTATTGCCGTACACCGCATCCACGCCGGTCGGGGCCGCGCCGCGATACCCCTGGTTGTTCGTGAAGTCGGGAGAAACGGGCATCATCCCGAGCGCCGCGGCGGCCATCGGGACTGCCGGGGCGACCGCCGGCAGCGACGGGTCGTGAGGGAGGCTGACCGGATAGGCCAACTCCACCACCGCGAATGAGTTCAGCATGTCGCACAGCTCACCCGAAAGCCCTCCTTCCGGAAGGTCAACGCAGAAGAACAGGTTCAGGTCGTGCAGACGCTTGCCGCTCTTCTGCTCGCCGCTGGTCCGATACGCGTCCAGCCACTCCTCGCTCTGGGAGAAGGTCCTGCGGATCCTCCCATCGAAGGCGGCCACGACACCGTTCAGGTCAACCATCAGCTCGGCGAAGCCGCCGGTCCACTGCCCGTCTCGCAAACGGATGCCGGACTGATCCTCGAACTTGACCTCGATGATCTGCTCCGACTGGCCGTCCACGACGACCGTCCTGGCCGGCTTCTGCCCCAGGGGAGCCAGGTCGCCCGAGGCGGCGGCCCACTCGCACAGGGCGAGGGAGGAAAGAATGCTGGCTGACAGGAGGACTGTCAGGGAAATCAACCGCTTGCTCATGCTGGGTGCCTCCTACTTGACCTGAGGAAAACGTGTGCTGGGCCTGACTGCGGCGGACCCCTCACCATACCGATCCAGGCCATCCCTGTCCCGTGCCGAAACCA
>JAZDLC010000063.1:0-8530 GCA_043802345.1 Planctomycetota bacterium
TTCCGACATCGAGGTGCGGGTGCGGAGCGAGGATCTGCACACCGCGTCTCTGGCCGCCGATCACGTCCGGAATGAACTTCTCAAGTACGACGGGATCACCGAAATCGAAAAGGACCTCCGGGAAGGAAAGCTGGAGGCGCGGCTCTCCCTGAAAGACACCGCCCGTCCGCTGGGACTCACCACGCAGGATCTCGCAGCCCACCTGCGGAACGCGGTCTTCGGCTACGAATCCCAGGAGCTGCAGGACGAAGAGGACGAGATCAAGGTCCGGACCCTCCTTCCGGAAGCGGCCAGGCGGGGGCTCTCGGACCTCGGCCACCTGCGAGTCTCCACCGGCAACGGCGGCCGCGTCCCGCTGGAGGAGATCGCGACGCTGAACACCAGCAGGGGATACTCCTCCCTGCGCCGGGTGGACGCCAAGCGCTCGGTGACGATCCGGGCGGAGGTGGATGAGAGCAGGGCCAACGTGTCCGAAATCACGGCCTGGCTCGGCAAGGACCTGGAGGGGATCGGCCGGCTCTTCCCCGGCGTGACCGTCAGCTTCGAGGGTCGGAAGAAGGAAACCCGGGAGGCCCTCGGTTCCCTGCTGATCGGCTTCCCGGTGGCGCTGATCGCGATCTTCGCGCTGATCGCGATCCTGTTCAAGTCGTACTTCCAGCCGATCATCGTCATGGCGATCATCCCGTACTCGCTGGTGGGCGCCGTGCTCGGACACTACATGATGGGGTACCCGCTGACCCTGCTCTCCATGATCGGCGCCGTGGCGCTCGCGGGCATCGTGGTGAACGACTCGCTGATCCTGGTGGACAAGGTCAATCGCAACCGGAAGGAAGGGATGCCGCTGTTCGAGGCGGTGGTCCGGGGGGCGGTCAGCCGGCTGCGGGCGATCCTGTTGACCACCATCACCACGGCGGCCGGGTTGTTCCCGCTGCTACTGGAGAAATCGTTCCAGGCCCAGTTCCTGATTCCGATGGGGATCTCGATCGTCTTCGGCCTGATCTTCGCCACGGTGCTGACCCTGCTGGTGCTGCCCACCTTCTATCTGATCTTCGAGGACTTGAGGAACTGCCTGCGCTGGCTGATCAGGGGCCAGTTCCATGAGAGCCCGCAGGAGGAAGAAGTCGTCGGCGCCTGACTCAAGGGACGGTCACTCCCGGCGGCCGACCATAACTCGCCGACCGTTCCGGCTGAGGTCGGGCGCCGGATCGGAGACCTTGAATCCGGTCTTCTCCAGCAGGTCGATCCAGTCCCCCACCGAGCGACCCTCTTGATCCCGTACCCGGAGGAGAAGGCGCGCGCCGGCATCAAGCGCCCCCGCCAGGCGGGTCAGGATCGCCTGCCGGCGGTCATTGGTCTCCCGATCGAGCGCGTCCAGCAGCACGCTCCACTCGGCAGGCTCGTACTGAACGGACGCCAGATCGCCCACCTGGAAGTCGACCCGGTAATGCCCCAGGAGGGCGGTCCGCGCGCTCCGGGCCCGGGCTGGGTCCGCTTCGATCGCGGTGATCGGGCGCTCCGGGAAGGCGAGTACCAGGCGGGAGAGGCCGACACCTTTGCCTGACCCGACGACCTGCAGCGGGCCGGTCCCGTCGCAGATCCGGGGCAGTTCCTCCAGCAGGGCGTCTTCCGCCAGCTCCCTGTTCACGGCCCGCGCGACCCTGCTTCCCAGATGCCGGAAGAGTCCGCCGACCAGCAGCTTCCAGTTCTCGCCACCTTGCGTTTCGAGCCAGAGCTCGTCCCGGCGGGCGCGAATCCGATCGCGCGTCTCCTTTGCCATCCGCCGGTCGGCGCCCTCGCCCTCGAAGTCGCCCGGTTCGATCGGATCGAGGACCGAAAGGATCGCGTCGTGGTCCCCCACCCACCAGGCGTTTCTCGGCACCACCTCCCGGGTGTTCACCAGACAGATCGGCAGCACCGGCACGTTCAGCGAGCGCGCGATGGCGAAGGCGCCGTTGTGAAAGCGGCCCATCTTCCCGGTGCGAGTCCGCGTGCCCTCCGGGAAGACGAGCAGGGAGAAACCCCTCTCTGCCGCCAGGGTGGCGCTTGCCAGCAACTGCTCAGCTTCTCCATCCCGGGCCAGGAGATACCCGGCTCTCTTTGCCATGGCGCCCATCACCGGCGTCTTCCAGACCCAGCTCTTGACCAGGATCTGAATCGGCAGGGGCAGGGCGAGAATCGCGGTGATGTCGTACATCGACTCGTGGTTGCAGACGACCACATACGACCGTGTCGGATCGATCTTCTCCTCGCCCAGGGTCCGGCGGCGGCCGATCGGCAGGTCGTCGCGAATGGCCAGGCCCATTCCCCGGATGCACTCGATGGCAGTCCGCTGGCTTTCCTGCTCGGTCAGATGACGGCGGCGGGTCAGCATGTGCTTCAGGCCCCGCCCGACCATCAGCCGGAAGACCCAGAAGCCGGTGTAGATATTCCGGAGTGCCGGCGTGCCGTTGGCGCCGGCGCGGATGAGCAGGGCGCGGAAGAAGAAGGTCGTGGTCAGCAAGCAGGCGGCCGTGCCGGCGCAGGCGGAGAGGCTGCCTCCACAGAGAGAGGAGAGCGCCACCAGCAGGTGAGCGCTGGCGGAGTGGTCCTGGCCAGTGCGGAAGCGGTGGAGCTGGCAGTAGGCCAGGAGGCCGGCCTGGAGGGTGAACAGGAGGCCGAGCAGGGAGACGGTCTGGAAGCTCTGGTCGGCCCCGGCATACCCGGCCCAGCCGAGCGCGAACAGCATCGCCAGGCCCACCGGGACCAGCGCCGCCAGCAGCAACTCGGCCCTTCGCAAAAGAAACCACAGCAACACGGCCGATCCCGCCAGCGACGCCGCCAGCGGGATGGCAATGGCATCGAGCCGCAGCGCGCCGATCAGGAACACCGGAGTCAGCACGAGCGCCAGCAGGGGCATCGAGAGCAGGACCGGCAGGGAGAAGCGATGGCTTCCTTCCTGCGAGAGGCGGGCCCGCAGCCTTCCTGGAAAACAGATCCGCCGCGAGACCAGCCCCGTGTTCAAGAGACCGATCCGCAGGAAGTCCAGGCCGGGACGGAAGTGGGACACCCGCTCCCCGTGATCGAGGTAGACCGCGCTGACCGGAATCGAGCGGACCGGCACGCCGGTCCAGATCGCCTTCACCAGCACCTCGATCTCCAGGTCGTAGCCGTTCTTCTCCAGGTGCAGGCTCGTGATCGAGTCCAGGGGATAGAGCCGGAACCCGGTCTGGGTGTCGGGCAGGCCGCGGCCGGTTTCGACGCAGGTCCAGAAGTTCGAGAAGGCCCGCCCGAACCGGCTCCCCCGCCCCGCTCGCGCCGAGGCGAGGTCCCGGTTTCCCAGCAGCAACGCCCCTGGATGGCGCTCCGCCTCTTCGAGGAAGCGCGGAATCTCGCCGGGGAGGTGCTGCCCGTCGGAGTCGATGGAGACGGCGTGGGTGAAGCCGCGCTGCTTCGCCGCGAGAAGTCCAGTCCGAAGCGCGGCGCCCTTTCCCCGATTCATGCCGTGACGCAGAACGGTGATCCCGTCGATCCGCTCGAGGATCGTCCGGGTGCCGTCGCTGGAGCCGTCATCGACCACGAAGACCGTGAGGCCCAGGGCCCGGGTCTCCCGCACGACCTGTTCCAGCGTGCCGGCGTTGTTGTAGGTCGGGATGATCACACACGGCTTCATGCGCGCCGATCGTAGCGACTGGCAGCGGCGGGAAGCGAGGCTGCTAACGAGGACGGGCGAGCCGGAGGAGGCCGGCGAGAAGAACCAGCGACGTCAGGATGGCGAGTGACAGGATGCCTGCGGACGGCACCGGGGCCGGGACCGAGAGTCCGACCGACGCAAACGAGTCGACCCGGCCATGGCCGAAGACAGCGTCATCTCCCGGCGCTCCCAGGTCGACGCAGCCGCCAAACAGAGACTGCTCCACCGCGTCCGGACCCAGAGAGGGATGCAGACTCCAGACCAGCCCGCAGATCCCGGCCGCCATCGGCGCCGAGCAACTCGTGCCGCTGCCGAGGGCGAGCGCCCCCGGGATTCCGGTGCTGAGGATGCTCACGCCGGGAGTCAAGACATCGAGAGCGAGGCCGTAGGCGGAGAAGCTCGCCAGGTTGTCGTTGCTGTCGGTGGAGCCGACGATGATCACGTCGCTCCAGTCGAACCAGTTGAGATCCCGGCCGTCGTTGCCGGCCGCGTAGAACAGAAGACTGCCCTGGGCGCGGACATAGGTTCCCGTGGTCTGCACGGTGGAGTACTCGACGCCGGTCTGGCTGACGCTGACGCACCGGGCGCCGTTGTCCGCGGCCCAGCGGGCGCCAAAAAGCAGATTGTGCAGGTAGCCGCCGCCCGGATTGTTGTAGTACCGGACCGGCATGATCGAGAAGCTCCACCCCATGCCGACAGTGTGAGTGCCGTTGTTCCCGATCGCCCCGGCGATGCCGGAGACGAAGGTGCCATGGCCATCGACGTCGCTCACGTCACCGCCGGCAGCCTGGGTGATGCGATCCTCGGCGTTGTACCCCGGAACCAGCGCGCCGGCCAGGTCGGGGTGGGTCAACTCGATCCCTCCATCGACGATGGCGATGATCAAGCTCGGGCTGCCGGTGGTCAGGTCCCACGCCTCCGCCGAGTGCACCTTGAAGTGGTGCCACTGCTGCCAGTAGCCGCCGTCGTTCGGAACCGTGTTGATCGGGTGACAGATCCAGTCCGGCTCGGCGTAGGCAAACTCGCCGGTTGCCATCAACCGTTCCGACAGGCTGTTCTCCGTCTCGCCCGGCGGCAGGCTCACGATGTACTCGTCGGTTTCCTTGAAGTGTTCGACGATCTGCCCGGCGAGCCTCTCAACGGCCCGGGCGCGGATCGCCTCGATCTCCGACCTCGAGAGTCCCCGGCTCGCGAGAGTTTCCGGTTGGACCGGCCGGATGATCATCATCCCCGAGAACTCGAGTTGCCCCGGCCGCTCGACGAATGAACCCGGAGCAGCCTGAGTCCAGGCGAGTGATTGCAGACAGCTACCTACCAGCAAGAATGTGGAGACGAGTCTTCGCGTGGTCAACATCCCAGTGTCTCCTGGCAGCGGCTTGCGGCACCTCGATTATAGATGACTGGCTCTGATACAGCAACTTCCTCGTGGCAGGCGGCAAGCGGTATGCTGCCGGCATGAAGTCGACATTCATCTCGCAATGCGTCCTGATTCCGCTCTGCCTGATCCTCGGCTGCGGCGCCGACGGAAGTTCCGACGAGCCGGAATGGATCTCGCTGTTCAACGGCAAGAACCTGGACGGCTGGAAGGTCAAGATCTGCGGCTTCGAGCCGGGCGACAACCACCTGAACACCTTCCGGGTCGAAGACGGCCTGCTCAAGGTCGGGTACGACAAGTACGAGAAGTTCGAAGGGAAGTTCGGCCATCTCTTCCACGAGAAGATCTGGTCCTCCTACCGCCTGCGGGTCGAGTACCGGTTCGTGGGTGAGCAGACCCAAGGCGGTCCGGGCTGGGCCTTCCGCAACAGCGGCATCATGATCCATGGCCAGACTCCGGAGAGCATGGGCAAGGATCAGAGCTTCCCGGTCTCGATCGAGGTCCAACTCCTCGGCGGAGACGGCCAGAACGAGCGCTCCACCGCCAACCTCTGCACCCCCGGGACCAACGTGGTCATGGAGGACAAGCTGGTCACCCAGCACTGCATCAACTCGAGCTCGAAGACGTATCACGGCGACCAGTGGGTCACCGTCGAGGTCGAGGTGCATGGCAGCGGGGCCATCCGCCACATGATCGATGGCAAGGTCGTGCTCGAGTACGAAAACCCCCAGCTCGACCCGACCGACGAGGACGCGAAGAAGCTGCTCCAGGGCGAGTCGTTGCTGCTCTCAAAGGGCACGATCTCGCTGCAGGGCGAGAGCCACCCGGTGGAGTTTCGGAAGGTCGAGATCCTCCCGCTGGAGTAGGGAGAACGAGCCAGGTTAGCTGCTATGGGCGCCGGCCGGCGCTCGGAGCCATGCCGCTACTTCCTGATCAGCGTGAAGGAGAACGGCGCGCCCTCCGGCGTGAAACTGATCTTCCCATCCTTGAAGGTCGCAACGACCGTGTCGTAATTCGCCTCTTCGAGGTCCTTGCCGTCCTCCCAGGTGTTGGTCATGGTCAGCTTGTCGCCTTCGAGCTTCCAGGTCCCCTTTGCCTCCATCTTGTTTCCCGCCATGTCGCCCGACATCGCAAACGTGCCGTCCGCGGCGAGCACCAGCTCCATCTTCATCTGCTCGGCTTGCTTCTTCACCTCTTCCGCCATCTGGTTCTTCATCTCGTCGGTCATGCCAGGCATGCTCATGGCTTGCTTCGAGATCCCCTCGAGGAGCATCTTCTTGTCGATCTCGTAGGTTCCCGCACCCTTGGTGCCGCATCCGACGAAGGTGAGGGTCAGGGCGATTGCGATGAGGGTTGTGCAGTTTCGCATTTTTGCTCCGTGGGGCATTCGGTGACTGTGCGATTCGGTTCCAAGACTTGGAGGCCGATCCTAGCGACGGCCGCCGCGAACAGCACAGCTCAAACCACCGCAGGCCGGTGAAGAACTGGACAACGCCAGGAATACGGTACAGTCCTGGCTGTCCGCCAAGGCTTCTCTCAAGGAGGTTGGCCGTGAATCGAATCGGCTGTACTGCCCTCTTTCTCTTCCTCGCCACAAGCCCCTGCCCCGGGGGTGAGGGAGAATTCGCGCTGGAGGCGGGAGGATTCCGCCTCCTTGTCACCCGGGAAGGCGAGGGTCACCGGGTCGAACTCTCCCTGGCAGACCGGGTCGCGATGCGCTCCCCCGAGCAAGGGACATGGTCGGTCGGCGTGGGCTGGAAGGACGAGTGGCCGGCGACATGGTGCCACGGCACGGCGCAGGAGCCGAAGCGGCTCGGCGACTGGATTGTCTTGAGCGGCGAGGTCGAGACTCCGGCCGGGAACTGGGCGGTGCGCGACTCGTATCGGGTGAAGGGAGCCGTGGTCGAAGGCGTGCGCAGGTGGCAGTGGCTCGGCGAAAAGCCGACCGGGCCGTGCGTGCTCACGGTCAGGTGGAGCACGCCTGGTGAGGGCCAGGGCGCGGTCCTTCCGGGAATCCTGTACCACGGCAACCCGTCGGGCCGGAGCTCCGGTGAAGCGGGATGGGGAGGAGTCGTCCCGCTGTATGCGGGCAAACCGGGCGAGGCGGCCTACTTCGAGGAGCACCGCTTCCCCGCTCCCTTCGTCTCCTTCGAGTGGGCAGAAAGCGGAGCCGCGGGTTTCGGGAAGGGAGCAGCGCTCCATTCCCTGCCGTCCCCCGTTCCCCACGCCGTCGTGGACGATCTCTGGTGGACGCTCGGACTCACCGCGCAGGAGGATGGGACGGAACTCGCGCTGCTCTCCGGCCCGCGGGTGATCAACGGGATGAGGGGCGCGGTCAAGGCGTTCCAGAGCGGAACGGCGCTGGTCAAAAGCGCCTATGCGGACTTCCCGCCCGGCGCGATCGTGGAGAAGACCTTCTACCTCGAGGTCTTTCCCGTGCAGGAGCGCGGATCCGGTTTCCGCCGGCCGCTCCGGAACGCGCTCGACCGTCTCGGACCATTCTCCGCGAACGGCCTTCCTTCGGTCGCGGAGATCGCCCGCGCGAAGCTCCGCTTCGCCCTCTCGCGCTGGCGGGAGAACGAGCATCCCGGCTTCGCGATGTACCCGGAAGGCGGAGATCGGCACGACCTCTACGTCATGGGCTGGGCGGGGCAATCGGAGGCCCCGGGGTACGCGCTGCAGGTCCTGGCGGAGCCTTTGGGCGATCCGCGGCTCTCTGAGATCGCCCGCGCCTGCCTCGACACCCTGGCCAGGTCCCCGTTCGACGCGGGAGGCTTTCAGGTCGCCTACGACGGCAAAAGCGGCGAGTGGTCGCGACAGGACCCGGTCTCACAGGGACAGGCGATGACGAACTTCGCCCGCGCGATCCGCTTCGGCCGGCGCCAGGGGACGGACACGTCGGCCTGGGAGAGTTTTCTGCGCCACGCCTGCGACGTGCACGCGACCCGCATCCTCGCCGAGAACTGGCGGCCGGCATCGACGGCGGAGGCCTTCCTGGTCACACCCCTCTGCCTTGGCTTCGAGCTGTTCGGCGATGACCGGTACCGAGGCGCCGCCCTGCGTGCCGTGCAGCATTACGCCGCGCGGCATCTCTCCATGGAGGAGCCGTACTGGGGAGGAACCCTCGACGCGCGCTGCGAGGACAAGGAGGGGGCATGGGCGGGATTCGAGGCGTTCCTCGCGGCGTACGACATGACGGGTGACGTGCGCTGGCTCCAGGCGGCGGGGCATGCCTGCGACGTGGCGCTCACCTACACCTACCTCTGGGACGTCGACCTCCCGCCCGGCCGGCTGCGGGATCACGACCTGAAGACGCGGGGCTGGACGAGCGTCTCGGTGCAGAACATGCACCTCGACGTCTTCGGCGTGGTCTACGCGCCGGAGATCTGGCAGCTCGGCGAGCTGACCGGACGCAGGGACCTGCAGGATCTCGCGCTGCTGATGTACCGGAGCTGCGGACAGATGATCGATGCGTTCGGCAGCCA
>JAZDLC010000064.1:0-7165 GCA_043802345.1 Planctomycetota bacterium
CTCAGCCCTCAACTCGGTAAACTCGGGCTAGGCGGCATCGACTGCCTCCCGGAAGATTCTCTCGCGCAGTGCAGGCTTCACGGCGTCGCGCGTTACCAGATCGACTTGTCGCCCCAGGATCTGCTCCAGTCGCTCCTTCACATCAAAAAAACCGAAGAATCCGATCGGCCGGCTGAACTCGACCAGCAAGTCCACATCGCTGTCGTCACCGTCATCTCCGCGAGCTACGGAGCCGAACACGGCCAGGGACTGCACTCCAAGCTGCTCCAGTTCTTCCCAATGCCCCCTCAGCCGACAGATGACATCCTTCAGGTTCATGGCTCGTGCTCCTCAGCCGCGGACCAGGTCCGGAGGAGTTCCCACCGGCCTGAAGACAGAGTACCGTCTCGGGCGGCCGCCTTGAAGCGGACTTGGCCGGCGAGTGGTCTGTGCCGCAGAGGCAACGAAGCGGGCCGGGCGCAACCTGCGTCGCGCCCGGCCCCTCTCACGCATCGAATACGGTCGGACCGAGAAGATCTGAACTTCCGACCTCTTGCACCCCAAGCTACCCAGATTTCTGCCGTAACAGTTTATTGTTACGTAGTTTAGCCGTCGACAACGGGAACCAGGGGGAGGTCATTGGTGCTGCCGAGGGAGAAAGGGGACATCCGTTCTATCTCAACATTCTCGACCTGCATGGCGCTCAGCCCGCTCCCGCTCCGCGCCCCGGACACCGGTGCGGGCGTGGTGGCTCCCGTCCGGCCAGCGTGCGGATCGAGAATGTTGACATCTAACGGATGTCCCCTCTCCCCCATTTCCGGATCGACCTTGCCGGCCGAGAGGATTCGGGTCGAAGGAACGATGGGTCTCGGGGGGGACCGCGACCTCGCGCCGGCCGGGCGGCGTGGCCGGCGTGCGTTTGTTTCTGAGGGGAGGGAAGGGGACATCCATGCTATCTCGACATTCTCGACCTGCGCGCCTCTCAACATGCTCCCGCTCCGCGCCCCAGACACGGATGCGGGCGTGGTGGCCACTGCGTGCAGGTCGAGAATGTTGAGATAGCATGGATGTCCCCTTCCCCCCCGACGAATACAGAGAACCCGTGAACGCGGGAGCAGTATCGCGCTCGTGCTCGTTCCGGCCGGACAGCATCAGCGATTCCGAATCGCAAGTTTCAGATGCGCGACGTCTCGAGCCGGCGGTCACCGCCGAGCGGCGGCGCGCTGAACTCACTGGTCATCCTCCTTCTCCTTCGATTCCTTCACCTCAGCGAGAATCTCTTCCAGCACGTTCTTGGTCGCTCCCTCGCTCGATTGAGCCTTCTGCTTCACGATGGAAAGCACCTTCTCATCTCCCAGTGCCTGACAGGTGAGTGACCATTTTGCGGCGCCACCGGTCAAGATCTGCTCTCCACTTCCGTCCTCGCTCAGATGGACAACAGAAACGACCTTCTCTACCGCCTTGGGTTCGCCCGTGGCGGCGTAAATGGCCCACAGAATGTCGAGGGAGAGCGGGCTGCGTACCGGAGCATCGAGCGCCCAGGTGGGTTTCGTCTTCAACATCTTGTCGATTACCTGCTGTTGCTGCGGAGACAGGTTCCATTCCTTCTTCGCACGGATCAGCAGTTCTTTGGACTCATTGCTGTTCACAAGCCAAAGCGTGTTGAGCAGAAACTGCTTCAAGTCGGACGACTCATGAGTCGCCCCCAATGTATAGACCCCTGGCACCAACTTCGGCTGCTGCCTCAGCAATGCCGCATAGAAATGCGAACTCGGGACTCTACTTGTCGGCGCGGAATACAGGTCTGTAGTGGTGTAATAGGTGATCCCCTCGAGGATCCTATCAGGTTGTGGAGTGATGTGATAGGAGTTCATCCATTCCTGATATGACTCGGGAGAGTCGAAGGACTCTGGAGATCCGGCGTCGCCAGGGCCGGCTGGCTCTTGAGCTCTGACGACGCCAAGGCTGACCAGGGATGCAAACAGCAAGATGCATACGATCCGCATTTCTCACTCCAGCAACAGTTGGAAGACAAGGCTGCATTCGACCGACCCGTCCCGCCGGGTCCCACACGGCTTCGCCATCCGACGTTCGGCAGGCCGACGGGCTGCGCCGGGCGGGTGGTTCTCCTGGTCTGATCCCGGGATCCACGTTGCTTCCTCCTTGGAAGATGCCGTTTCCGCTTGTCTGTATATCACGGCACGGACTTTTCGGTCAAGGTGGCTTGCGGCGGCGTTCCTGTTGCTGACGGCCTTTCCGGACCAACCTTGCCGACCGAGATCATTCGGGTCGGCGGAACGATGGGTCTCGGGGGCACGGCAACCTCGCACCGGCCGGGCGGCGTGGGAGGCTCCAGGCCATCGAGTTTCGCTCGTGCTCTCCGTCGTCGCGCGAGCCCGCAACAAGGCCGCTCTCTGAGCGGCACGGGTCGGCTACAGCGGTCGGTTGCCGGGGAGATGGCCGCTCATGAAGGCACGGACATGCGTGGCGGCTTCGTCGGGCGCCTCCTGCAACACCAGATGCGACGTGTCGAGACGCTCTACCTGCATGTCGGGTCGCAGTCGCCGCATCGATCTGTGATTGCGTCCGGTCACGACCATGTCACGCGCGCCGCACAGGTAGAGCAGGGGATAGGAGCAAGCCGCGAATTCCCCTTCGACGTTGACGCCGATCGCCTCGCGTGTTCTGGCAGCGAGAACGCGGTTGTTGGTGACGCGCACGACTCTCTTCATCAGCAGACGAAGCTCTTCCGTGTTCCGGAAGGTCGTCAGGACATTCAGCCTGAATGAAAAGGGGCACAGGAGGAACAGCGGGGCGACGACCAGGAACCTGAGGAAGGCCGGAAAGAGAGGCGCCGGGTTCTTCACGAAGGTCGCGCAGAGGATGACGCCACGGAGGCCCTTCGGATGTTCGGCTGCGATCTTCAATGCAATCGGGCCGGAGAAGGACTCTCCGAGGATGAAGAAGTCGGCCTCGGGGAGTGCTGCTCGGACGAGATCGAGATAGTCCTGATATCCGAGCTTGGGATCCTGCGGGTAGGAAAGCACCTTCACGTCCCATTCCGCGCCGAGCGCGCGCAGGAGAGGTGTGAGCAAGATCCCCGTGCCGTCAAGGCCCGGGAGAAGCAGTAGTGATGCCCTTTTCACGTCTTCTCTTCCGAATGTCCACGGATCGCTCTCCATCCGACCTCCCGACACCGTCCGGCTCACTGCATGGTGGCGTCGGGAGCCACGAGGATGGCGTCCGATTCCTTCAGGCCGCTGGTGATCTCCAGCTCCAGGTCGCTGTTGAGGCCGAGCTCGACGGTTCTGCGGCTGGGCTTTCCGTTCACGGTCACGAAGACATAGTACGAATCGTCGGGCGCCTGCAGGACGCTGCTGCGGGGGACGATGAGGGCGTTCTCGCTGACACGAGTCAGGAAGCGGGCCTGCAGACGGTAGCCGACGCCGAGCGTCTCCGGCCGGTGCTCGAGGCCGATGATCACGTTGACCCGCTGCTGCTCGATCCCCAGCGACGAGAGCTTGGTGAAGGCGGACGGTTCGATGCGGCTGACAACGCCCTGGAGCGGCTCCTTGAACCCGGGCGTCTCCAGCTCGACGCGAACGCCCGGAGCGAGCCTGAGTGCATCCTGCGTCAGCACGTCGGCCACGACCTCCATCGTGTCCAGGTCTCCGAGCAGCAGGAGCTCGGCGCCGGCGGGCAGCGCGCCGTTGCCGCGCGTGTACCGCTCGAGGACGATCCCGTCGCCGGGCGCCTCGACGCGGGCCAGGCGGTTCCGGTGTTCGGCGCGCACCAGGCGGGCCTGGGCCTGGGCGAGCCGCTCGACGAGTTCGTCCTTTTCCAGCCCCTTGCGACCCAGCCACTGCTCGACGTAGGTCGGGCCGAGCTTGATCGCGGTGTGAAGGGCGTTCGAGGCGGCCAGATTGAACTCCTCCTTGCGCAGCGCGATGAGGGTCGTTTCGGCCTCGAGAACGGCGTCATCGTACCGCGTGCTCGTGATCGACTGCTCCTCCGCCAGCTCTCCGAGTCGCTTCACTTCCTTCTCGGCCCGCTCCTTGCGCGCCTGCTCCGCCTCCACTTGCAGCTCCGACGCCTGCAGCACCTTGGTCGCCGCGTCGATGACGGCGTGGGTCTCGGTGAGCAGCGTCCGCTCCAGCTCGTTGTACTCGTTCAGGCGCAGCGACGCCTCGATCTCCGCCACCGCCGCCCGGCTCTCCGCCAGCTCCTGCTCGACGTCGACCCGGTCGAACGCGACCAGCTCCTGCCCCTTCGCCACCTTTTCCCCGGGCTCCAGCCCGATCGGGCCGATCCGTCCGTCGATCGGCATGGTGACCGGCAAGAGCAGCGAGAGCCTGGTCTTCGCCGGCTCTTTGAAGCTCTCCTGCAGGGTTCCCCGGCGCGGCTCTGTGGTCTTCGGGGGATCGCCGCCGGAACAACCGGAAAAGAGCGCCGGGAGGGACAGCAGGAGACAGAGGAGACCGGTTGCGCTCGCTGCCGTCACGTTTTCATCCATTCGATCGGTCACCGTTCACTCCCTGATGTTGAGAACGTCGAGCCACCGCAGTTTGCGGATCAGGACGATGATGAAGAGTTGGGCCACGCCGAGGAAGACGAACATCAGCGCGGCCGACTGGAGCAGCCGCAGAGGTTCGACGCCCGCGGGAAAGCGGTAGAGTTCGGTGCTGTAGGCGGCCGAGATCAGGCCGTTGAGGAGGAGGCCGGCAGGCAGGCCGAGCAGCACCCCGGCGCCGTTCAAGAGGAGGCTCTCGCCGACGAAGATCCTGGCGATGCGCCCTGGCCCGTACCCGACCACGCGCAGGGTCCCGACCTCCCGCTCGCGTTCGCTCATCGACACGAGAGCCGAGTTCAGGACGCTGCCGAAGGCGATCATCCCGGCGAACAGGACCAGGATGCCGATGATGCCGCCCATCGTCTTGCCGAAGGTCTCGTCGAGCTGCTCGAAGGAGCGCAGCCGGCGGCTGATGCCGAGCACTTCCGGCCGCTGCCGGATCTCCTCCAGCAGGGGCTTGGATGCCTCGCCGTGCCAGAGGCTTGCGAGCAGCACGTTGCTCGCGGAACTCTCGCCGATCAGGCCGGACAGGTAGTCGATCGAGGCGTAGGCGGAGAGTCCGAGATACGAGTCGACCACCGCCGCAATCGGCGCGGCCGCCTCCTCTCGTCTGCCGAGCAGCGGCCGGATGCGCAGCGTGTCTCCGGTCTTTGCCCCCAGGATCTCCGCCAGCTTGCGATCGAGCAGAAGCCCCCTTTCCGGGATGGCCGCCGGCTCCCCGTTCTCCGCCAGCGGCGTGTACAGGCGGTTCCCGCGCGGCAGGCCCAGGATCGCGGTCCGCTTGGCGCGGGCGCCGCGCGCGAGGTCGGCCGGAATCAGGAGCTGCGGCTCGACCCCTTTCAGCTCGGGCAGGTCCGCCAGCTCGGCGGCGGCTTCCGGCGCCACGGGTTCCCGCAAGGTCAGGCGGATGTCCTCGTGGGCGACCTTCTCGAACTGGTGGTCCATCAGCGAGTCGAGGCCGTCGTTGATGCCGAGCGACGCGACCATCAGCGCGGTCGCGACGATGGCGGCCGCCAGGCCGACGGAGCTGCGGAACGGATTGCGGAAGACCGTCCGCAGGATCATCTTCTGGTTGAAGGAGAGCCGCCGCCAGAAAGCCGTCCACCGCTCCGGCAGGATGTGGCGCCCCGCCTCCGGCAGCGACGGCCGCAGCGCTTCGGCGGGGAGCAGACGGACCGCGAGGCGCAGCCCCTTGATGGTTCCCAGAATCGAGAACAGCACGCTGATCAGAAAACAGGCGACGAGCAGATCGATGTGGAGATGCGCGACGATTTCCGGCAGGGCGAACAGTTCGCGGTAAAGCCCCAGCATGGCCTGCTGGATCACCAGACCGAACAGCGCGCCGAGGAGGCCGCCGATCAGGCCGACCACCGCGCCGAACGCCAGATAATGGCGCGCGATCCTCCCGTTGCCCACGCCCAGCGCCTTCAAGGTGCCGATCACCAGGCGCTGCTGCGCGACCATCCGCCCCATCAGGATGTTGAGCACCAGCGCCGCCACGGCGAGGAAGATCAGCGGCATGACCAGGGCGGACGTCTTCAGCCCGGTCAGCTCGTCCGCCAAGAACTGGATGGACGGCTGGTTGAAGTACGGCGTGGTCTGGGTGACGCCATACCGGTCGAAACTCCGCTCGATCTGGGAGAGGGTCGCAAGCAGTGCCGGGGCCGAGCGGTCGAACACCCTGCCCACGACCTGGTTGCAGGCGCCGTCCAGATCGGAGGCCGCGCGCAGGAACCGCTCCGGCAGGTACATCACCCCGAACCGGGCCGGGTCGGGCGCCAGACCGCCGGAGGCCGGGATGAGATAGACGAACTCCGGCGACATGGCGGTGCCGACCACCAGCAGGTCATGCTCCCGGTCGAGCAGCAGCACGCGGATGCGTTCGCCTGGCCAAAGGCCGTTCGCCCGGGCGAACGCCTCGTTGAGGATGACCTCCTTCTCGTCCGGTCCGGAGAACCAGGTGCCGGTCTTCAGCAGCACGTCGTTCAGGATCGGACGCCGCTTCTCGGGCAGCGAGATCGCCTGGCCGCCGATCAATTCGACGGAGCCGGGCAGGGCGATTCGCACCGCGATGCTGACGCGCCCCTCCGCGGAAGCGACGTTCGGCAGGTCCTTTAGGGATGCCACGGCGCTCTCTGGCGCGCGCTTGAGGTCGACCGTGAAGTCGGCGACCCGGTACTCGGCGTAGTACTGCCGCCGCGCGCGGTCGAGGTCGCGGTAGAGGGTCGACATGGCGGCAAAGCAGCCGATGCCGATCATCACGATCAGAAGCAGCGCCGAGAGCGCCCCCTTGCGCTGGAGAAGGTCCCGCCTCAGCTTCCTGAACAGGACGCGGCTCACCAAAGGATCGCCTCCACCTCCTTCGGCCTCTCGTTCTTCTCGAGCGAGGCGATGGCGCCGTCGCGAATGGCGGCGACCCGGTCCGCGATGCCGGCGATGGCGCCGTTGTGGGTGATCAGGACGACCGTCTTGCCGAGCCTGCGGTTCAGGTCCTTCAGGAGGCCCAGGACCTGCTTGCCGGTCTCCATGTCGAGAGCGCCGGTCGGCTCGTCGCAGAGCAGGAGGCGCGGATTCCCCGCCAGCGCCCGGGCGATGGCGACCCGCTGCTGCTCCCCT
>JAZDLC010000065.1:0-16589 GCA_043802345.1 Planctomycetota bacterium
GTGCCACTCTGCAGTCTCCATTCCGTTTCGAAGGGTTTCTACGGTGAGTGCGGGCACCGCGGAGGGTACGTCGAACTGAGAAACCCGCCGCGGATCCAGGGGACGAACATCGGCCTCACGGAAATCCTCTACAAGATGGCATCGGTCAGCCTCTGCCCCAACACGGTCGGCCAGGCGCTCACCTACCTGATGGTGAACCCGCCCGAGAAGGGGAGCGAGTCGTACGACCTCTTCTGCAGCGAGAGGACGAGCATCCTCTCCGCCCTGCAGGCCAAGGCCGAGATGATCCGGAACGCCTTCAAGGAAATGAAGGGCGTCGAGTGCTTCGGGAGATTGGGCGCGATGTACCTCTTCCCGCGGCTCGGCGAGCTGCCCGCGGGGAAGACCGACTTCGACTACTGCATGGAGCTCCTCGAAGAGACCGGGCTGTGCACCGTGAACGGCTCGGGGTTCGGCCAGCAGGAAGGGACGCAGCACCTGCGGATCGCCTTCCTGCCTCCCAGGGAACTGCTCGAGGAAGTGCTGCCGGCGTGGATTGCATTCCATAACCGGTTTGTCGGCGCGTGATGGTGGCGAGCGGGCCGTGGCCAACAGGAGAAACGAACCGTTGAAGACCTCTCCGATCCTGGTGCTGGCTCTCGCGGCGGCCGTCACCGGTTGCCGGAGCCTTCCGAGTGAACGACCGTATGCTCTGGTCCTGGGCACGGCCCAGGACGGCGGCCTGCCGCATGTCGGCTGCCGCGGCGAGGCGTGCGAGGCCGCCCGCAGGAATCCGGAGAAGGGGCGGCTGATCACATCGCTGCTACTGGCCGATCCCAAGAGCGGCGGGCGATGGCTGTTCGACGCCACCCCCGACCTGAAGCAACAGGTGGAGCGCGCCCGGAATCATCCTCCCGGCCGTTCCGCCGCCGGCGACAAGAGACCCCCATTGTTCGACGGGATCTTCCTGACCCACGCCCACATGGGGCACTACACAGGTCTCTTTCAACTGGGCAAGGAGGCGTACGGCTCCCGGGATGTCCCGCTGTACGTCACTCAACGCATGGCGGCCTTTCTCCGGGTGAACGACCCATGGCGTTCGATGCTCGAAGCCGGAGCGTTGGACCTCCGCATCGTCGAGTACGACACGCCCGTTCCGTTGACCAGCGAACTCTCCGTGACCGCCCTGCCGGTGCCGCACCGCGACGAGTATTCCGACACCGTGGCGCTTCTCATCGAAGGACCGGAGCGCACGCTTCTCTACCTGCCGGACATCGACAAGTGGCAGCGGTTCGCGCTGCCGATCGAACTGCTGGTCGAGCAGGTCGATGTCGCTCTGCTGGACGGGACGTTCTTCGAGGATGGGGAGATCCCCGGCAGGTCGATCGATGAGATCCCCCATCCGTTCATCGCCGAATCGATGGAACGCTTCAGGAAGCTGCCGCCGGATGAGCGGCGCAAGATCTTCTTCACTCACCTGAACCACACCAATCCCGCCGCTGATCCAGGCAGCGCCGCGGCGGCGGCGGTACAGAGGGCCGGCCTCGCCATCGCGAGAGAAGGCCAGATCGAGAAGTTATGAACGACTCCGAGCTGTCCCGATTCGACGTCCTGACGTTCGACTGCTACGGCACGCTCATCGATTGGGAGAAGGGCCTGCTGGCAGCGATGTCGGGCTGGTTCCCCGCGGGCCGGATGAGACCCGCGGACGAGGAACTGCTCGCGGCGTATGCGGACTGCGAGGCCAGGGAAGAGCGAGAGTCTCCGGGGCACCCGTATCCGCTGATCCTCGAGGGCGCGGGCCGCGCGCTGGCTGAGCGCTTCGGAACCGATCTCGGTGACGCGGAAGCAGCCGCCTTCTCTCAGTCGGTACGCGACTGGCCGCCGTTCGACGACAGCAAGGAAGCGCTGGCGCTGCTGAAGCAGCGGTACAAGCTGGTGATTCTCTCCAACATCGACGGCGAGTCATTCGCCCACAGCCAGAAGAAGCTCGGGTGCGAGTTCGACGCCGTCATCACCGCCGAGGAGGTGAAGCACTACAAGCCGGACGTCCGGATGTTCGAAGCCGCCTTCGCCCGCGTCGCCGGCATGGGATTCCAGCAGGACAGGATCCTGCACGTCGCCCAGAGCCTCTATCACGACCACGTTCCCGCGAAGCAGCTCGGCATGCGAACGGTGCACATCGATCGCCGGGCGGGGAAACCGCGTGGCGGCGCGACTCCCCCGCCCCAGGTCCCGGTCCACCCGGACTGGACTTTCAACACCTTGATCGACTTCGCCCGCGCGGCGAACATCCACACCCGGTGAACATCTTCGCCAGGTGAAATCACCTGGCGAAGATGTTCACCGGGTGTGGATGTTCGGGCCCACCGCGAGCTCGACCACCTTCAGGACCTCGGCGCGAGTCAGCTTGTCGCGGCCCGCGATGAGTGCGTCGAGTGTGGCGTGGGCGAGGGCGAGGGGGATGGCGCAAAAGGCCCGGATCGGACCCTCGGGAAGCAGGGCGGTGTACTCGTCCGCGACCGACAGGTTCTTGCGGGCGTACTCCTGCATGCGCGCCGGCGTCCAGCCATCGGGAAAAAAGTCCGCCCCCGCGGCGAGATCCTCCTGGTGGTTGCGCAGGATGTTGACCGCCTGCAGTCCGCGCCCGAACCCGAGGGCGCGGGTGCGGTCTGTCTGGGTCCCGTCGTGCCAGGCCCACAGGTCGGAAAGGAGCAGGCCGACCGCGCCCGCCACGCCGTACGTGTAGCGGTCCAGGTCGGCCTCGGTCTCCACCCGGAAACCAACCCGCACCCAGTGGGCCATGCGAGCCGCCATGGCGGCGGTCGAATCCCAGATCCTGAGAGCGATGGAGGAAGGCGCGAAATCCGCCCACTCCGCGAGACGCAGAGTTACCTCCGGAAGTTCGGCCGCGTGGGGCGCGAACAGCCGCTCAAGTTCCTGGGCCGGCAGGCTCTCGTCCGACGCCTGGAAGATCAGGGCGATGGAGTCGAGCAGATGGGAAGCGACTTCCCGGTTGAGCTCCCGGTGATCCTCGATTTCGTCGATGGCCCGCATGCAGAGATAGGCGCTGGCCACAGCTTCCTTCAGCCCTTCCGGCAGACGCACGATCGGCAAGAAGAACGTCCGGCTGGTCTGTTCGAGAACCCGGTAGGCGTCTTGAGACACGTCCGATTCCTGTGCTGCTGATGGATGCCCGGGGGCATGGTAGCAGTGAACCCGGGGCGGGCCGATGCTCAATTCAGTCCCCCTCCGAGGTTTCCACCACTGGGGCCAGCTCCGGCCGCAGAACGACATCCTGGACATGGAACGACATGGAACGACATGGAACGACATGGAACCACTCTCCGCGTGAGCAAGAGTCCGCGTTCCGCAAGCGGGCTCACTGTAGCGGATCGGCCTCGACCAGTCCACCGGCGGGAAGGAGGTTCAGCGCGACCGGGCCTCTCTCCTTCGCGAGCCCGCCTACTTCATTTCCTGCAGAACGTGCTCCAGCAGGACCTTGCTCGGCTCGTGGTCCGGGTGATACTGCAGCATCAAGCGGAGCTGAGCAGCCGCCCCCTCCAGATCGCCCTTCCGCGCCAGGGCGAATCCGATGCCATACACGGTATTCCAGTAGTTGGGCCACGTCTCCTGAGCCGCGTGGAAGTAGGTGATCGCCCCGTCGTAGTCGCCGAGGTCGATCAGGTTCCTGCCGATGTTGTACTGCACCTTGGCGCGCACCGAGTAGTGCACCCGGGCCGGATCGACCTTCTCCGCGGCCCGCAGGAGTGTTAGCGAACGGTCCAGATCGCCCTGCTGCCTCGAGGCGATGCTGGCGAGATTGATGCTGGCCATCGCGGCGGCCGGGTTCTTGCGAAGGGTGTCCTCGAACAACTCCTGCGACGAGTGGAACACCTTGCAGCGTTCATGCGTCTGCCAGCCGAGCAGCAGCAACAGCAGACCCGTCACCAACCATCGCGCCCGCGGCGGCAGCCTGGCCAGCAGCGCGGCGAACAGGGCGAGAGGACCGAACATCGCCAGGTACTGGAAGTGGTCGGCCACGTAGCTGTAGATCATCGGGTAGAAGTCGACCAGGCCGAGCGCGGGCAGCAGCGTGCCCCCGAAGTAGAGCGCCGCGACGAGAGGCCCGACGCCCAGGCGCCGCCTCGCAAGGTACAGGGCGATCAGCAGCGCCACCGCCAGCAGCGGCGCCACGAGTCTGAAGGAGCCGGCAGCGTGGATGTCCCACCTGGGGTAGATGAACATCAGATCGACCGGTGCCAACAGCTTGCCGAGATAGAACCAGACCGCCTGGCCGGCAACGGCCACCCGATCCAGAAGTGACAGGCCCATCTCGACCCGCTCCGCGCCGACCACCTTCGCTTCGACCCATGCGGTCATGAACACCATCAGGGTGCCCGCCACGAAGAACGGCAGAAGCAGCAGGAGTTCCCGCATCGTCGGGCGCGACCGGCGCCATCCGATCAGGAGCAGCAGGACGGCCGGCAGGGAAGCGGTGACCGACTTCGAGAGCAGCGCGGCCAGGAAGAGCAGGAGCGCCAGGGAGTAGTCGAGGAGACGTCCGTTTCTTCCGCTCCGGTCAACGCCGAAGAAACGGAGCGAGGCCAGCACCGACCCGAGAAAGAACAGGGTCGACAGGACGTTCTTCCGTTCCGAGATCCAGGCGACCGATTCCACGGTCACCGGATGGACGGCGAACAGCGCGGCCGCCACCAGGGCGCCCGGCACCCCGAGCGCGCGCAGGACCCTGAAGAACAGGACCGCGTTCAGCAGGTGGAGACAGACATTCACCAGATGGAAGCTGAACGGATCCTTGCCGCAGACCTGCTTCTCGTCGTGGATCTGGCTCTCCATCCAGAACGTGGTGAACACCACCGGGTAGTACTGCGGCGTGGCGCCGACCTCGAACCAGATGCGGCCCAGTCCAGAGAGGTCGTCCAGCGTGGTGTTGTCCACAACGTACGCGTCGTCGTCCCAGATGAACTCGCCGTCGAGAGCCGGCAGGAAGGCCAGGAAGGTGATCAGGATCAGCAGCGCCGCGCCCGCGCCAGGCTGTCTCCTTGATCCCGTCATCCGGCCACGGACCTCCAGACCCGTGGCTTCATGACGTGCCGTCTCCCGCCCTGGATTCCCCGGCGAGAAGCCGGAGAAGGTCGGCGAGCACCAGCGTGATCGCCATCGCGAACCTCCCGAGTCACACCCCGCCCCTCCTCATCCGCCGCCTTCCTGCTGCTGCTTCAACTGCGGGCGCAGCACGAGCCCCTCCATCCCACCCACGGGGACCGTGACCTCCATCAGTTCGAAGGCCTGGCGCGAGTGCAGCTGCACCTCGTACAACCCGGGCTTCAGGCCGGCCACATGGAACTGCATGCTGTCGGTGTCGACCCGCCCTCCGGCACGCTCTCCGTCCTGGACCTTGCTCCGGAAATCGAGCCAGAGGAAGCGGGGCTTCTCCATCCCGGAGGGGAGTTCGATGATGCCGCGGATCTCCACCCCCTTGTAGAGAACCAGCTCCACTGGCGGCGGTTCTCCGTTGTAGGAGATCTTGACCCCGCCGGCCACGGCCTCCGCGTACCCATCCCGCCGGGCGCGCACCCGGTAGGTCCCCGCGGGCACGGTGGGGAAGAAGAAGCTGCCGTCCCGGCCGGCCACCGTGTCCATCCGGGTCCCCTCCCACTCGTCTCCCCCCTCGGATCGCAGGTTGATCTGGGCGCCCGGTGCGGGCGTTCGCTTCGAGTCCAGCATCGCCCGGCCGCGCAGCGCCCCGGTGCGAATGTCAAAGTTGACTTCCCGGGTCTCGTTCGGCTCCAGGTCGACGTTCTGTTCCACCAGCCGGCTCGACATGAACGCGTCGGCGCGCCCTTTCTGGCGCACCGAGACCGTGACTTTGCCCGCCGGCACCTCACCGAAATCGAAGAAGCCGTTCTCATCGGTCCGCGCACTCTTCTGCCCGCGCCACTCGCCCCGGGGCCGCGCCGAGACCGTCATGTCCGCGCCTGGCGCGCTGTTCAGGTGGACCCGACCCCGGACGCGCGCCGTGGGGCCGTCGACTCCCGCGCCGAGAATGTCCACGTCGAGATAGGTCAACTCCCCCTCGACGATGGTGGCCTCCATGAAACGTTCCGGCATGAACTGCTCGAACCCGCTGATCTGATCGGAAAGCGACTGGTTCGCGAATCGCTGCATGATGGTGACCGAGTACTCTCCCGGCTCGAGATGAGTCACCTCGAACTCCCCGTTGGCATCGGTCACCGTGAATCGCGGAAAGCGTTCCTTGCCGCGCACGCCCATCGCCACGAACCGTTCCTTGTCGGGAGGGTTGTTCCCCATGTGCACCCTTCCCTGGAGCGTTCCCCCGCCTCTCAGCTCGATGACGGCGACCTCACCAGGGACGATCATCTCTTCCTCCGCCGTGGCGTAGGCGGGGTGAATCACGGCGACCCTGTAGGTGCCGTTCTTGAGGCCGTCGAGGCGGACGGTGCCTTCCGGCCCGGTCCGTTTGGTGCTGAGCGGCACTCTCTTCATCTCTTCCTTGGCGGAGGGGTCGAAGACCCCCACCGTTGCGTAGTGGACCGGGTCCCCCGTGGCGGCCTCGACCACCTGGACCGTCACGGACACCTCCTCGATCAGGACCATCTCGACCTGAGCCGGCCCGTCGGTCAGATCCACGTTGGACGAACCGATGGTGTATCCGGGCGCCTTCACCGTGACCGCGTACTTTCCCGGGTCGAGTTCCTTCACCACCGCCGCGCCGTCCTCCCGATACGAGAGTCTCCGGTCCATGGAGACCGAGGGCACCAGGAGCGGATGCAGTGGGATGCGGTTGATCGGCTGCACCGCCACGGCCGGTCTTCCCAGCACCTCACCGAACGCGTTCAGGGTGATCACGGTCAGCGAATGGGTTCCGCCGATCCTGATCACGGCCTCGTCGTATCCGGGCGCCACGTCCGTGACGATCGTCCATTCGATCCCGCCCTCGGGACGGGCCGCGACCACATGGTCGCTGTCGGAGAGGCCTGCCACCTCGAAGCGGCCTGCCTCGTCCGACACCGCCACGGGAGCCAGCACCGCGGCCGGCGCCAGCTCGAGCTGGGCTCCGGCGAGGATTTCCGCGTTCGGCACCGGAACGTCCGCCGAGTCGATCACCCTTCCCACGAGCGTCTCGCCCGTTTGCATCCGCAAGTCGCCGATCGTCTTCTCGCCGGTGTTGCCGGTCGGCACCGGCCCGTGCACCAGGGAAAGCAGGTCCTCCTTGTCGACCAGCACCGTGGCCATGCCGAGCGGCACGCCCTCCAGCCGGAAGGTCCCGTCCTCTTCCGTGCGCGTGGTCGGCACGGGAAAACGGTCCACCAGGCGGGTGATCCACGGGGGGATCGGCGCCACCCGCCACTTGTTGTTCACATCCTCCTGATAGGCGACCGTGAATCCGGGACGGACATCCTGGACGCCGAAAGTGAAGATGACAGAGGGCAGGTTGGTTGCCCGCACCCGCGCGTCCGCGACCGGCGCGCCGTCCTCATCCACGACCCGGCCGGTGAAGATCACATACGGGTCGAGCGCGACGTCGCCCAGATCGACGACCTCGCCCGGATTGGGGGCGTGATCGACGAAGCGAATGGTCGAGCGGGCGCCGCCCGAGTCGATGCCGAGGACGTAGATTCCCCTTGGCTCCAGCTTCTCGAACCGGAAGCGTCCGTTCTCGTCGCTCCTGGCGACGCCCTTGACCACGTTGATTTCCGTCGGCTCCTCATTGAAGAGCGAGCCGAGATCCGGAAAGAAATCGTGCACCGTGGCGGCCAGCGCCTCGATGCCCATGTCCGGCACCGGTGTTCCGTCCGGCTCCACGATGCGTCCCACCAGACCGCCGAGGGCCCTGGTGTACGAGTCCGGAGGGGCGTCCGGGTCGGGAGCCTCGGCCGCCTCCGCGACCACTTCCCGGGACATCCCCGGCTCCTCCCCGGCCGCCTCCGGTTCGTCCCGGGATCGGCCGTCCCCTCCTGTCGAAGCGAGTTCCTCGATGACCGGGCCGTTCCCCTCAGGCGGGTTTCCCGTGAAGGCAAGCACCAGCACCAGCGCCACGACGCCAAGAGCGCCGACCAGCAGGATCAGTTTCTTCATCAGATTCCTCGGCCGCAACGGGCGGGTGCCAGGCCCGGCGGACCCCCATCCTAGCAGGCCGCAGAAGAATCTCTAAGGCTCATGCCGACCCGCGCGGCCATTCCACGGGCCGCGCGATGCTCATGAAACGACCCGCTCTAGTGGCGGGCCAGCTCCACCACCGCCCCACAGAGCTTCTCGATCCCGTCGGCCGCTTCGGAGATCCTGCCGGCCAGCATGTAGGCGGGCGTGGTCACGATCTTCCGCTCCGCGTCGATGACGATATCGTCCACCCGGCAGTTCCGGTGCCGGGCTCCGCGGCCCTCGAGCCTCGCGGCGGTGCCCTTGTCGTTCCCGATCGTCAGCTCGACCCCCTCCTCGCCGAACAACGCCGCCACCACCGCCGGCGCGATGCAGATGGCGCCGATCGGCTTGCCGGCGGCGTGCACCTCCCTCAGGAAGCGGGCCACCTCCCCATTCACCGACCAGTCGTCCCGGCCGGTGGCGAAATTCGAGAGGTTCTTCGCGGCGCCGAATCCACCGGGAACGATCGCGGCGTCCACCTCGTCCGCCGAGAGCTCGGCCAGATCACGGATCTTGCCCCGGGCGATTCGGGCTGACTCAGAGAGGACGTTGCGGGTCTCCGCGGTACCCTTGCCAGTGACGTGGTCGACCACATCCATCTGGTTGATGTTCGGCGCCGCAAAGACCACCTCGGCGTCCATCCGGTCGAGCGCCAGGAGGGTCAGCACCGACTCGTGAATCTCCGCGCCGTCATTGACGCCGCATCCGGAAAGAATGACCGCGACTCTTGCCATGATGAAGACTCCCTTTGATAGAGGGCCCATCGTACCAATCGGTGCGGAGTCGGTGAAGAACCCTTGGGAAGCCCGAGGGGCCGGCGTAACATACCTGCTTGGCTGCAAAGAGAGAGAAACCGACCCGCCGCAAGCCGGTCCCGTCAGCCCTGCCGATCCGGACTGTCCTGACCGGCCTGCGCCGTGACTACCCGGACGCCTGCTGCTCCCTGGACTACCGGAACGCGCTCGAGTTGCTGGTCGCGACGGTGCTCTCCGCCCAGTGCACCGACGAGCGGGTCAACCTGGTCACCAAGGAACTGTTCCGGAGGTACCGGTCCGCAAACGACTACGCCACCTCGCCGGAGGGTGAACTGGAGGAGTTGATCCGCTCCACCGGCTTCTTCAACAACAAGGCGAAGTCGCTGCGCGGAATGGGCCGGGTCGTGGTGGAGAAGTTCGGGGGAGAGATTCCCGGAACCATGGAAGAGCTGCTGACCCTGCCCGGAGTGGCCCGCAAGACCGCCAACGTGGTGCTCGGGAACGCGTTCCAGATCGCCTCCGGCATCACCGTCGACACCCACGTCTTCCGGCTGTCCCGAAGGATGGGCCTCAGCCGGGAGAAGACCCCCGAGAAGGTCGAGCAGAAGCTGATGGAGCTGGTGCCGCGGAAGGACTGGATCCTCTTCGGCCACGCCATGATCCAGCACGGCCGCGCGGTCTGCAAGGCCCGCAAACCGGACTGTGAACTCTGCAGGTTTCGAAAGAGCTGTCCAAAGGATTGAGTTATGCGCCGCATCATCATGACCGCCCTGGGAGGGAACGCACTGATCCGTGCCGGGGAGTCGGCTTCCATCAAGGGCCAGTTCAAGAACGCGCGCAGGGCGCTGCGGGCCCTCCTGCCCCTGTTCAAGGAAGGGGCGGCGATGTGCCTGACGCACGGCAACGGCCCCCAGGTCGGCAACATCCTGATCCGATCCGAGCATTCGATCGGCAAGGCGTACATCATTCCGCTGGAGGTCGCGGTGGGCCAGTCGGAGGGAGAGATCGGCTACCTGCTGCAGCAGAGCGTGGTCAACCTGCTGGCCAAGGAGGGGATCCAGCGGGACGTGGTCGGTCTGCTGACCCAGGTGGAGGTAGACACCGCTGATCCGGCGTTCAGGGATCCCGTGAAACCGGTGGGCCCTTACCTTTCCGTGGAGGACGCCGAATTCCTGCGCGAGCAGGGGCTTCAAGTCAGGGAAGAGAAGGGGAAGGGGTTCCGGCGGGTCGTGGCGAGCCCTGCCCCGATCCGGATCCTCGAGTCGCGGGTGGTAGCCGACCTGGTGCATCGGGGCGTGGTCGTCATCGCCGCGGGTGGAGGAGGGATTCCGGTCGCGCGCAAGAGGGGGCGCTACCAGGGAGTGGCCGCCGTGGTCGACAAGGATCGGGCGGCCGGCATGCTGGCACGCGAGCTACGGGCCGACATGCTTCTCCTGCTGACCGGCGTGGACAACGTGATGCTCGACTACGGAACCAAGCACCAGAAGAACATCCGGGAGTTTTCCGTCTCCGAGGCCATCCGTTGGCTGGGGGAGGGCCAGTTCCCGCGTGGAAGCATGGGACCGAAGATCGAGGCGTCGATCGAGTTCCTCACCAACGGCGGGAAGGAAGTCCTGATCACGTCTCCGGAGAAGCTCAGCAGGGCAATGGCTGGCGAGGCCGGAACCCGGATTGTGCCGTAGAGCCGAGGAGAGGATCGCATGAAGGCCCTGGTCATGCCGCATAACGGCGTTGCTCCCACGTTCGGTCGGGATGTATTCCTGGCGCCGACCTGCTCCGTCATCGGCGACGTCAGGCTGGGTAACCGGGTCTCGGTCTGGTACGGCGTCGTCCTGCGGGGTGATGTGCACACGATCACCGTGGGTGACAATTCGAACCTCCAGGATGGCGCGATCTTCCACGGCACTCATGGGGTCTGGCCGGTCGTGATCGGCGAGAGGGTCAGCATCGCCCACGGAGCGATCGTCCACGGAGCGGTGATCGAAGATGACGTCCTGATCGGCATCGGGGCGAGAGTGCTGGACGGGTCGCGCATCGGGAGGCTCTCCCTGGTGGCTGCCGGCGCCGTGGTCAGGGAAGGAGTCACCATTCCGCCCCGGTCACTGGTGACAGGGGTCCCGGGCGTGGTCAAGCGGCAACTGACCGACAGCGAGGTGGAGCGGATCACCGGCACGCCGCCGCAATACGCCGAATACGCCAGGGACACGCGCGCTTCGTGCCTTCGAGCGGAGCACGAGGACCCGTTCTGGGAGGGACGAGCAGTCTGATGGAGGATCTCCCCACCTGGTATACTCTGGCAGCATCCACGCAGAGCCACCCCGGAGATCAGCCATGACCCGCCCACTCGCCGCACTCCCGCTGCTTCTGTGCGCCCTCGGTTCTCCTCTTTTCGCCAGCGAACCCGCTCCCAGGAATCGCGTGCCGAAAGCGCCGGTCCGCGCCGTGCCTCTACCCGACGGAAACGGATCGTTCCGGCTGACCGTGAAATTCGTCGACGCCGCCATGGTCCGGGCAGGCGAGGAACAGGAGCTTCTCGCCCTCTCGGGCGCGGATCTCGGCCCGGTTCGGTTGCTGGCAAAGGAGTACGACCTGTCCTTCACACCGTTGATCCAGCTCCCGGCCGACCGTCTTTCCGCGCTGGAGCAGCGCGCGGCCATCCGCTCCGAGCGGACCCAACCCGACCTGGCCGGCATCCTGATCGTGGACGTCCCGGGCGTCACGCCCGCCAACCTGGAGGAGGTCGGCGCGAGACTGCAAGAGCTTCCCCTCGTGGAGTACGCCTACATCCAGACCCTGGGCACGCCGCCGCCGGGAGACATCGCCCCGCCGACCCCTGATCTTGCCTCGCACCAGACCTACCACGGACCCGACCCCGGGATCGACGCGGCCTACGCCTGGAGCCTGGGAGTGACCGGCGCCGGCGTCCGGCTTTGTGACTGCGAGTATGGCTGGGTCTACAGCCACGAGGATCTCGTCGACAGGAACTGCCATCCGGAGGCGGGCCAGACGATCCACCCGACGACCATTGCCTACGGATGGGACGAACATGGCACCGCGGTGCTGGGAGAGACCAGCGCGGTGGTGAACGGCTACGGATGCTCGGGAATGGCGCCGGGCGCGGACGTGTACACCTATCCCGAGCTGTCGGTGGAGGCCGGGTACCGCCGCGTGACGTGCATCACCAATGCGATCGCGAACTCGAACACGGGCGACGTGGTCCTGCTGGAGATGCAGACCGTTGGCGCGGGAGGCGACTACGGTCCCGCGGAACTTGATCCTGCGGTCTTCCTCGTCTGCAAGAACGGCACCGACGCGGGAGTCGTGGTGGTGGGCGCCGCCGGCAACGGCAACCAGGATCTCGACGGCGCGTCGTATGCGTCGTACCGGGCCATGGGCGACTCCGGAGCGATCATCGTGGGCGCGGGGAGCCCCGACGTCAACCACGACAAGCTCAGCTTCAGCACCTATGGGGCGAGGGTCAATGTCCAGGGTTGGGGCATCAACGTCTTCTCCATCGGCTACGGCGACTACGCCGCCTACGGCGGCGATCCGAACCAGTACTACACCGACGGCTTCAGCGGCACGAGCTCCGCCTCGCCGATCGCGACGTCGGCCTGCTTGCTGCTCCAGGAATTCGCCGTCCAGTCGTTCGGGGCACCCCTCGACCCGCTGGCGCTCCGCGCGGTGCTGAGCGAGACCGGGACGGCCCAGGGGAGCGGCGGACACATCGGCCCGCTTCCCGACCTTCATGCGGCCATGGACTACCTCATGGTGGCATGGACCGATCTGGGATCGGCGCTCGCCGGCACGGCGGGAGAACCGCACCTGGAGGGACACGGCTCGCTATCGCCCGGCACGCCCTGGGTCATGGCGCTGACCAACGGCCGGCCCAACTCCCTGGCGGTGCTGTTCGTGGGAGGCACCGCGGGATACCAGCCCCTGCGCGGCGGCGTGCTGGTGCCGGTTCCCCTGGCCGCACTGACCATCGCCACCGACGGAGCCGGCGAGATTCTGCTCGGGGGGCACGCCCCGGCCGGGTTGGCGCCGGGCCAGGACTTCTACGGACAGATCTGGATCGTCGATCCGCTGGCGATCGCCGGCGCGGCGGCCTCGAACGCAGTGACCGTTCGGGTTCCATGAACCGGACCTTGTGGAGAGTGGCGTAGGGGATGCTCGCACTGCCGTTCGATGCCGAGACGCTGCAACACCGGCTGTACGTCGTGGACGCCGACCCGGATCCGGCCAGGGCCCGCGAGCTGCTCGCGGAACTGGGCCGGCTCGATCGGTCAAGGACGCGCGCCACGCTGGTGAGTATCGGCGGCCCCTACGCGGAGAAGGACCTGGTCAAGGGGTTCGGCCCGGAGATGGTGGAGTGGAGCCGCGGCTCGCTGGAAGGACGCGGCCCGCTGTCGAGAGTCCGCCTGATCTCACGGAGGGTCGGCGAGCTGGCGCCCGACTCGGTGAAGCTGCTCCTCCAGGGCGGCCAACTGCCCTGGCGGGCCGCGACAGCGTTCTCGCGGTCGCCTCCCGCCGCCGAGCCGCGCACGCTCCCGCCGGGCCGCCAGAGGACGCGCATCGCGCTGGTGATGAAGAGTGACCTCTCGCGCAATACGGCTCACGTTCAGCAGGCCTTGCACACCGCCCGGGCTCTCGCCTCCAGGGGAGCGACCGTGAGGATCGCGGCGCCCCTCTCAGGGGAGTCGTTCGAGTCCCTGCTCGCCTCTCCAGGGTTTGATCCTTCTCCCGGGAGAATCGACCATCTGCCCCTGAAGCCGGTGCGGCGCGCCGTTCGCACCGTGCGCTACCTCCGGTCGGTCCTGGAGGAGCTGGCGGCCGCCGGTTTCGGCACGCTCTACTTCCGGCAGGTGCGGATCGGCTCGATGCTGCTGCCGGCGGCCCGGCAGCTCGGCTTCCGCGTCTTCCTCGAGGCGCACCAGCCGTACACGACCTGGGCCATGAATGAGCGGCGGCGGCTGTGGGGCGAGCAAGCCCCGCTCAGGCACGGGCATCTTGCCATGGCCCGGTGGGACCGGCGGTATGAGCGCCGCTGCTACTTGGAGCTGACCGGCGTCGTCTGCACCACCGAAGCCCTCTGCCGCCATGTGGGCCGGCTCGCCCCCGGCTGCCCGACGCTCCTCCTGCGGAACGGCGCACCCGAGGTCGATCTTCCTCTGGAGACGATCGCGGAGCAGCAACGCCCGCTCGACCTGCTGTATGCCGGCCGCACCTCGAGCGAGAAGAGCACGGACGTGCTGCTGCTCGCGCTGAAGCGCCTGGAAGGCGTGCGCCTGACCATCGTGGGCGGTCCCACGGAGAGGGAACTCCGGCCGTACCGGGAGATGGCCCGTGACCTCGGCCTTGCCGACCGGGTCGAGTTCCTGCCGTGGGAAGAGCAGGCCGCCCTCTTTCGCCGCATCCGCCAGACGAAGGTCGCGGTGCATCCCCTGGCCGGGCGGGGCTCGCGGGAGTGGCGCCTGTTCACCTGCCCGCTGAAGGTGCTGGAGTGCATGGCGCTCGGCACGCCGGTGGTCGCCACCGACCTGCCGGCCTTGCGAGAAATCGTCACCGATGGGGTCACCGGCAGGCTGGCGGCGCCCGGCGATCCGGAGGCGCTGGCGTCAGCGATTCGAGAGCTGCTGGACCACCCAACGCTGGCGGAGTCGCTGCGGCGGGCGGCCCACCAGCACGTCCGGGCGTTCGGCCACGGGACGCGCGCCGACCGCCTGATGAACTTCCTCGAGACCTGCGAGCGCACTACATGGTGAAGAACACCAAGCAGAAGCGCTGGCGCGGCATGACCCAGGGGTTTCGCGGGCACCGCACCGTGCTGTTCTCGGCCGGCTCCCCGATGAACGTGGACGTCATGCGGCCGCTCCTGGACGTGCTGGCCGCGGATGAACGGATCGACCTCTGCTTCGCCGGCGAGTACCGGGAACCAGGCGATGTGGAAGCGCTCGCGGAGGCGTCCGGCCTCGACGGCGTCACCCTGCTCACGGAGAAGGAGGCGAAGAGCCTGAAGGCGGACATGTACCTCTGTCCGGACGGCAGCCGCTACGGCAAGAACTGTCATTGCCGGGTCCTGCTCTTCCATGGCGTCTCGTTCAAGGGGAGAGCGATCGCGAGGCGGGCGCGCTGGTTCCACCAGATCTTCCTGGTCGGCCCGTATCAGCGCCGGCAGTTCGTGGAACGAGGTATTTTCGAGAAGCACGACCCGCGATTGGTCTCGGTCGGCATGCCGAAGCTGGACCGGCTGGTGCGGAGCACGATCGATCGGGATCAGGTCCGCGCCCGGCTCGGCGTCGGGAATGATGAGGCCTGCGTGCTGTACGCCCCCACCTGGTCGGAGCAGAGTTCACTCTTCACTCTCGGCGAGGAGCTGATCGACGCTCTCTCGGCAGAGCCGGGAGTCCGGCTGGTGGTCAAGTTCCACGACCACCATCTGAATCCCTCTCGCTCCTCCATCGACTGGCGGGAGCGGGCGGCGCGGTGGAACCCGGAAAGGGTCGCCCTGTTCGAGGAGACCGACGTGGTCCCCGCCCTCGCCGCCGCCGACGTGCTGGTGACCGACGCCAGTTCCGTCTCCCAGGAGTTCTGCCTGCTCGACCGGCCGATTCTGTTCGCGGAGGTCAAGGAGCTCTATGAAAGCGAGCGGTACCGCGAAACCGCTGACCTCAAGACCTGGGGACAATCCGCCGGCCCGGTCTTCAAGACCCCGGAGCAGGCCGTGAAGGAGCTGCGCCGCAGCCTCGCCAACCCGACCGAGTTCTCTCCCATCCGCAGGAAACTGGCCCAGGACATGTTCTACCACCCTGGCCACGCCACCAAACGCGCCCTGGAAGTCCTCTACCGCGAACTCCGGCTCTGAAACCGGACATCCGCGCCAGGGAGACGACCGCGGAGAAGTAGCTCACCATGGAGAGCATGGCGCGGCCGCTGGCCCCTTCAATCTCTCAATGGTGAGTCAGATCAAGACGCGAATGCCTCTAGTCCGCGTAGCCGATCAGGTCGGCGAAGTGGACGGAGAAGATGAGGGCGGCGATGGCGACGAGGAAGAGCTTGATCAGGAGCGGCGTGACGAAGCGGACCCAGCGGGTGTAGGGGATTCTGCCGAGAGTCAGGACTCCCATCAGGATCGCGGAGGTGGGGACGAGCATGTTGGTGAAGCCGTCGCCGAACTGGTACGCCAGTACGGCGCACTGCTGGGGCACCTCGGTGACGGTGGCGAGCGGCGACATGATCGGCATGGTGACGAACGCCTGCCCGCTGCCCGAGGGAATGAAGAGGTTGCAGACGGTCTGCACCGCCAGCATGCCGAGCGCGGCCACGTAGCTGCTGGTTCCCTCGAGGAGCCCGGCGATCGAGTGGATGACGGTGTCCTTGATCATCCCCTTGTCCATGACAACAGAAATCGTCTTCGCGAACCCGATCAGCAGTGCGGCGGAAGTCATCTCGGCCGCCCCCTTGATGAAGAGTCGCGAAACACGGTTCGGCGTCATGCGCGCAATGATCGCGGCCAGAAGGCCGATGCCGAGAAAGACCGCGGTCAGCTCTCCGATGTACCATTCATGGACCTTCGCGCCCCAGACGAAGAAGGCGACACCACCGACGAAGATCGCCAGAATCAACATGCGGCTCGGCGTGAAGCGGATTCCCTGCGGCAGGTCGAATCCC
>JAZDLC010000066.1:0-7026 GCA_043802345.1 Planctomycetota bacterium
ACTTGCCGCCCTCCGGAAGGACGGAGTGCCGTACGCATTCCAGTACACCATCACCGGGTACGGCCGCCCCCTGGAGCCGTACCATCCGCCGTTCGACGCCGCCGTCTCCGACTTCCTCTCGATCAGCGAGCAACTCCCCGACCCTGCTTGCATCCAGTGGCGCTACGACCCGATCGTGGTCTCGAGAACGCAGGACGTTCCCTTTCACCTGGCGAACTTCGCCGCGATCGCAAGGAGGCTGGAAGGATCGACGCGGATCGTGAACTGCTCCATCGTGGAGCCGTACGTGAAGACCGTGCGCCGGGTCGCGGATGAGACCGTAAGGTATCGGCCGCTCGACCCGAAGCGGCACAAGTCGGTGGCGAAGAAGCACCCGGACCTGGCATCTGCCGGAGAACCGGAGCGAGAACTGCTCGACCGCCTGGCCGGGATCGCCAGAGATCGCGGCATGGTGCTGAGGGCCTGCTGCAATCCGGAGTGGAGGTTGCCCGCCTCAGCCTGCGCCGGAGCCGAACTGTTCGCCCCGCACGGCCTGGCGCTGGACGACCTGCCAACGGCGCCCACCCGCCCGAACTGCCGCTGCTTCCACACGGTCGACATCGGCATGGACAACACCTGCCTCGCCGGCTGCCGCTACTGCTACGTGGTGACCTCCCACCGGGTCGCCGTGGCGAACCGGGTGGTGCACGATCCTGAAGGGGAATACTTGCGTCAGCCGGCGCCGTAGCAGGGAACGGGGATCTCCGACCACGAAGGGCAGGGCGCGGCCGCTGGCCGCAACGTGGTGAGGAGGCGGGCCCCGTTCCCTGGGCGGTCCGCGTAGTCCCGTTGAGACAGCTTCTGCGATTGCTCGGGAAACGGGCACTCTCCTGCGGTAGATTCGGTGGCTTGACTCTGGAAATCGAGGGAGCTGCCGCCGATGGTCTTGCCGGAAGATACGGGGAGTGCGCCGAGCCCTGCCGAGGCCGTGTTCCTGAAGTTCGTGCAGCGGCTCGAGAGGGGAGAGCAGCCCGACTTCGAGGAGCTCTGCCTGGAGCGGACTGAACTCGCGGAAGAGCTGCGCAGCATGCACGATGCCTGGCGGCTGGTCTCGGGAGTTTTCGCCAGAAGCGCGGGAGGTTTCGCTCTGGCGAGCGGGGCGCCGGGGGCCAGCGGACCGAGCGCGGGGGAGGAAGACGATTCGGTGGGGGCGGTGATGCGCCGGTTGGACGCCAACAGCCCGCCAGACACCCGCTACCAGCTCCGGGAACCGATCGCCCGGGGCGGCATGGGCAGGATCCTGAAGGCCTGGGACGAGAACATGCGCCGGGAACTGGCCATGAAGGTCATGCTCGGCTCGGCGGAAGGTCATGCGGGCGACCAGCGCACGCTGGGGCGCTTCCTGGAGGAGGCACAGCTCACCGGCCAGTTGGAGCATCCGGGGATCGTGCCGGTGCATGAGCTGGGCGTCGATCGAAGCGGGCGCGCCTACTACACCATGAAGCTGGTCCGCGGACGTGACCTCCGTGAGATCTTCCAGAGGGTCAGGGACCATGAGGACGATTGGTCGGTGACCCGGGCGCTCTCGATCGTCCTGCGGATCTGCGAGGCGATGGCGTTCGCCCACGACAAGGGAGTCATCCACCGCGACTTGAAGCCGTCGAACATCATGGTCGGGCGCTTCGGCGAGACGTATGTCATGGACTGGGGGCTGGCCCGCGTGCTGGGGCGCGAGCAGCGGTCCGGGAACGGGTCGGGCAGCAGCCGTGGAAGCGGTGATGCGGACGCCTCGCTGGTCTGGACCGACCGGGACGATTCGGATTCGCCGCTCCTGACCCGCCGGGGCGACGTGGTCGGAACACCGGCCTACATGTCGCCGGAGCAGGCGGACGGGCTGGTCGAGGAACTGGGGCCGGCCGCCGATGTCTATTCAGTGGGCGCCATCCTGTATGAGCTTCTGACCGGCAGGGCGCCGTATGCGGATTCGGATCGGAAGCCGTCTTCCCGGGAGGTCCTGGAGCTGGTCCGGGCCGGCCCGCCCGCGCCGATCCACACCCTGAATCCGGACGTGCCGGCGGAACTCGAGGCGATCTGCGACCGGGCCATGGCTCGCGCGGCCGGGGCGCGGTACGCGAACATGGAGGATCTCTCCGCCGACCTGCGCGCCTACCTGGAGGGGCGCGTGGTGGCGGCGTACGAGTCGGGGCCGCTGGCGGAGTTGAAGAAATGGGTGCTGCGCAACCGGGCGTTCGCCGCCACGGCGGCGGCCGCGATCCTGGCTGTCGCCGCGGTTTCCTCGTGGGCCTTCCTGCGCGTGACGAGTGAGCGCAACAGCGCGCTGGCAGAGAAGGAGCAAGTGCTCAGACTCTCGGCTCCCAAGACGCTTTCCTACCTGAAGTCGACCATGGACGAACTCCTGCCGGCCACGCCGGACAGGGTGAACGAACTGGAAGACTGGTTGAGATCCGCGAAAGAGCTGGCGGCCGATCTTCCCCGCTACGAGACCTTGCTGGCGGAACTCCGCTCGCGGGGGACGCAGGCGGAGCACCCAAGAGACGCGGAGCTGGCCGTCATGCTGGCGCACAAGGAAGAGCTGGAGCGGTCGCTGGAGCACGCGAAGGACGCGAATTTCGCGCGCGACATCAAGAATGACCTGAGCGACACCAACGAGCTGATCGGGCCGCTTCAGGACCTGGTCGAACGGGAGCGCCCGTACGAATACGCCAACGAGGCGGACGCCTGGTGGCAGCGCGTTCTGGCCTCGCTCGTCTCGGATCTGCGTGCGTTCACAGGAAACGATCCCTACGGACAGACCATCAGGAACATGGAAGACCGGCTCGAGTTTGCGCGGAACATCCGTCGGCGCTCGCTCGAGGAGCCCCTTGAAGAGTGGAATCGAACCATCGCCCTGATCGAGGACCCTGTCCGGTCTCCGATGTACGGTGGGCTGCGCATCGAGCCGCAGCTCGGACTGGTGCCGATCGGCCGGGATCCTGAATCGGCGCTGTACGAGTTCTGGCACCTGCAGTCGGGTGAGAGGCCGCGCAGGGACGAGTCCGGGCGCGCCGTGATCGATGAGCCGACAGGCCTGGTCCTCGTGCTCCTGCCGGGCGCAACCTTTCAGATGGGGGCACAGAAGGTTGATCCGGATCAGCCGAACTACGATCCGGAAGCCGCGGAAGATGAATCGCGGGGCGAAGGAGATCCTCTCAGGACGATCACGCTCGATCCCTTCTTCCTTTCGAAACACGAGCTGACCCAGGCGCAGTGGCTGCGGATCACCGGGGAGAACCCGTCGTGGTTTGCTGGGTCGTTTGCGGACGACACGGGCCCGACCTGTCCGGTGGAGCAGGTGAGCTTCGCACAGAGTCACAAGTTCGTGAAAGACCTCGGCCTGACGCTCCCGACCGAGGCCCAGTGGGAGTACGCCTGTCGGGCTGGAACAACGACTCCCTGGTGTTTTGGAAGAGAGCGCGAGTCGCTGGTCGAGTATGCGAATACTCGTGACCAGTCGTATGGTCGTGATTTCACTTTTGAGCGGGAAGGGAACTGGGAGCCGTACGACGACGGGGCCGGCCCTCCCGCCCCGGTCGGTTCGTTCAAGCCGAACCGGTTCGGCCTCCACGACATGCACGGCAATGTCTGGGAGTGGTGCCTGGACGGCTACCTGCACTACGGGACGAAGACCTCCCCCGGGAATGGCGGACACTCCTGGTGGCGCTACACGCTCGAGGTCGCGCGGGGCGGGGGCTACGACTCGTGGTCTTCGAGCACACGGTCGGCCGTCCGCAAGCGATCGGAGGACTGGAAGCGCAACGCCCAGGTCGGCCTCCGGCCGGCCCGGGACCTGGTTCAGCACTGAGGACTCTTGATGGCTGAACCGTCGAACAGACCCGATCCATCAGTGCAGCTCCTCTTGCGCTGGCAGGAACAGGCCGACCCGGAAGCTCTCGATGAACTGCTCCGCCTCGAGATGACTGCCTTGAAGCGGCGGCTGCGGGGAAAGGGGCGTGAAATGGTCGCGTCGCCGGCGAGCCTGTCGGACGTGGCCCAGGATGCGGTGCTGAAGATCCTCCAGGCGGACGATCTGCCCCGCTTCGACGACCCGAAGGTCTTTAGCGCCTACCTCTGGCGAGCCGCCTGGAGGCTCCTCCTCGACCGCCTGCGTCGCGGACACCAGGAGATGGTCAGCCTCGATGCGGGCTCCAGCGACCGGTTGGCTGATCAGGTCGGCCAGAGCGGCGGCCAGTCCGAGGTGGATCGCCGGGATGCCGGGCAGCGGATCGCGTTCATCCTGAGCCTCATGAGCCCGGAGGATCGGCAGGTGCTGGAACTGCGGTTTCGGCAGGAACTGTCGCTCGGGCAGATCGGGGAGCAACTCGGACTCGACCCGGACGCGGCGCGTATGCGTCTCGTGCGGGCCAAGCGGCGCATGGCGAGGAAACTGAATGGATGGGAGGAACTGCTCTCGTGAGAAGTCCTAATCGAGATCGGACATCCCGACACCTCGGCTTCTGAGGGCATCCGCCAGGGCCTTGCGGGCGCGGGACATCCAGACCGTCACCGTGTTCTGTTGTGCGGCCATCCGCACGGCGATTTCCGAGATCGAGAGCTGCTCGTCGTAGCGCAGGGCGAGGATCTCCTGGTACCGAGTCTTCAGGCTCGAGCGGCACTCGGCCACGACTCTGTGTAGTTCCCCGCTGGAGAGTCTCCTGCTGGGGCAATCTCGTGGCTCCCCGTCGGGCGGCTCCTGGAGCAGCGGCTCAGGCGCGGGCCTCCGATTCCCCTTTCGATAGGCGGAGATCACGCCACGCGCGCGCCACCTGAGGAAGTGGGTCAGTTCGCCCGGCGGCTGCTCGTGTCGATCCAGATAGTCGAGCATCGAGAGTCCTGCCTCCTGGGCGAGGTCGTCACGGACGTGCGCCAGATCCTGCCGGCTCCTGAGCACGGCCGCGGCCACCGCGGCTGCCCGCCGAGCCAGGTACTCCCGCGCCTTCCGGTCCCCCTGCCGGGCCTCTCTCCAGTGATGTGCCCGTTCCAGCTCCCAGTTGGGCGTTACGCTCCCTGCCTGGCTCATCCGATCCTCCGCTGGCTTGGGAAGTCTCGAGGTCAGGGGGTGAGGACGTCACCGGAGGCGGAAAGCGAACAGGGAGAATCCGCAAGACTGGTTTCCGGGCAGTTCGCGCCAGCCGGTCTCAGGCCTGCCGCGCCATGGGTTGCATCAGCCCGGTTTCCTCCGTCGAGGCCCACTGGATCGCCTCGAAGTAGGTTTCCCAGGTTGTCTCCCGATCGAGTCCGAGCTTGAAGATGGTGTGATCATCCATCCGCTCGCACGCCTTGACGGCCAGTATCGCCCGACCAGCGTCTCCCTCTCCGTGGAGGATCGCGGCGCTCACTTCCTTCGTCAGCGAGATGCATTCGAGAACGCGCTGCATCGGCTGGTCGGTGAGGGCGTCGACGACCGACAGCAACCCCACGGTGAAGAACATGCGCTCCTGCGTGCTGCCGAAAGACCTGGCCATCAGTTCGCAGAAGCGGGCCCGCACGATGGCGGTGATCATCAACTCCCGCGGCTTGCTCTTGTTGGAGCTCATCAACAGGATCCCGACGCAGCGGCGAACGGTATCGCACCCCAGGCTGACCACGGCCTGGTGGACCGACTCGATCTCCCGGGACGGGGAGTAGAGCGCCGAGTTCGCCATGCGCAGCAGCATGAAGGACAGTGAGACGTCCCGCTCGATGTCTCGGGCGATGTCGCGGATGTCGCAGTCATCCTCCTGCAGGGCGGCCAGCATGCGCAGCAGCAGCAACTGCTGGGCGGGGAGCTTCCTGCTCCGGATGATTCTCGGTTCGCAGAAGTGAAAACCCTGGAACAGATGGTATCCGTCACTCAGGCAGGACTGGAACTCACCGTGCGTTTCAACCTTCTCCGCCAGGATCTGCAGTCCGGGCCGCCTGAGCAACTCCGGGTAGCGGGCGGCATCTGCCGGCGCGATCGCGCGCAGATCGACCTTGATGAAGTCGGAGAGCTCCACCATCGGCTTCATCCGGTCGTTGTAGACGAAGTCGTCCAGGGCGATCAGGTATCCGTCGTCCCGGGCATCCTGGAGCGCCTTCAAGATCTCCGGAGTCGGCTCCACAGTCTCGAGTACCTCGAGCACGACCTTGTCCGTCGGGAGCGCGCGGAACTGGCCGCTCAGGATCAGGTTTGTGGTCATGTTCACGAACGCGCGATGGGCTCCCACGAGACGGTCGAGGCCGATCTCGAGCAGGGCGTTCGACATGACCGTGGAAGTCGCCTGGTCGCCGTCCGTCCCCTCCAGTCCGTCCACCGAACGATAGAGCAGTTCGTAGGCGAAGGTTCTCCGCTTGCGGTCGAGGATCGGCTGACGGGCAACAATGACGGACGACACTTCTGTCCCTTCGGCGAAGCCGCGAGTCCACGGGGAGGTGCTACGGGCCGTCCCCCTCCCACTTATCGGTGGATGGCCGCCCTCAAATTGAGCCAATCGAGACGCTTGTGCCGTTCGAATTGGCATACCCGTGGCTTCCAGCGCCCGGATCCGGCACAAAGGCCTGCAGGAAGAGCGTGGCCGCAGGCGCCGCGGCTGGAATCTGGACGGTGAGCGTGGTGCCGCCGGTGGCGTCGACCGGCAGGGGGATGGCCAGCAGGATCGGATGGACCAGCAGGGTGCAGCTGCCCTTCATCGGAATCGCCGCCTGGGTCAGGCTGAAGAAGAGCTGCACCGTGGCGTTCGCCAGGCACTGACTCAGGTTGATGGCCACGTCGCTCGAGGGGACCGCGCAACCGGTGACCGTCAGGGCCGGGATCAGGCCAAGGGTGCCGGGGCAGCCGGTGCCGTAGACCGAGAGGGCGCCGCAGCCTCCCGAGCTGACCCGGGCGCTGCCCGCGCCGGAGCCACCATCGTCGTCGCCATGGGCGCCCACGATCAGATCGGGGATGCCGTCATGATTCACGTCTCCCGCGGCCGCCACCGAGAAGCCGAAGAGGTCGCCGGCGTCATCACCGTTCAGGGAGAAAAGAAG
>JAZDLC010000067.1:0-24918 GCA_043802345.1 Planctomycetota bacterium
TGACCTGCGCCATGCCTTCGGCTCCCAGCTCGCCGCCGCCGGCGTCCCACTGACGCACATCCAGCGGCTCATGGGCCACAAGGCGATCGCCACCACGATGCGCTACGCGAAGCACCAGCCAGACGATGCCGGCCGTCTCGCAATCGCCCGACTCGAACAGGCCCGCCATTCGAACAGTTCGGCGTCGACCGAAGGCGACGTTGCACATGCACCCGACCGCTCGAACCCCTGGAGAGAGAGCCCATGACAAGAGACAAGAGGGAGGATTCTAGAACATGATGTGGAAGGCAGTGCAGCAGCGAGAATGCATGGAATGTGGAAAAACCGCGTCCATTGAGGTGACCGTCCAAGATGGCCCCATTCCCAGGATCGGCGAGACCATCGTCGTGAATCCAAGCCCTGGCCTGGTCTTGTACGTCGATGAAGCTCCCTACCGGTGCACTTCCGATCGGGTCGGGACAGTCATCGGCGCCGTGGTGGAAAACGTGGTCTACTGGCTGACCCCACCGGAGGGGGAGGTTCTGCTGGAACTCTCCGAGGAAAAAGGGTCTTGTCCTCGGTGTGACCCGTTTATGGAGCCGATTCCAACCAATCCGGCACCGTGACGAGAGGATCTCTACTTGGGAGTTCTAGGAACCGTGAAGTTCATCGGCGGAAGGATGACCTGAATCAACCCGGCTCGGCGACAGAGATCGCTGATCGCCTCTCGCGCGAAGCCGTAGAGGAACGCTGGAGCATGCACCCTCTGGACCGACTCGATATCCACGTCGCTTTCATTCTCGACGAGGAATCTCGCTGAGAAAGTTGCAGCAGCCTTCCAAAGATCCTTCTTCTCATCGACAGTTCCGCTGACAACCACAGTGAGCCGGTGCTCCATGCCGACATCCCTCTGAATCGGCGCGTGCGTCTGGATCTGAAAACTGACCCTGTTCGTCGTCTCTTTCGTTGGGTCTTCAATGGTCCAAGCAAAACTCATCTCAACTAGGTTGACCTGAGTGACTGAATAGCCCTTCGTTGGTACTGGATCGGTCATGCCGCCTCCGCCATCTCCTCCGCTTCCTCACGTTCGTACTCGGGAGGAGGGCCCACGATGCACTCGAAATTGACCGAGCCTGCGTTGAGATTTCCAATTGGTGTCCAGTCACCGTGAGGACAACTAGCACCTGACACCAGGCCGAAATCCGGAACTACCAACCTCCCTCCGGCAATCTCCTTGAACCGTGCATCGAGGTGAACGGGCAACGACGGGGGGAGCACCGAAATGGTGAAGGACCGAGCAACGGTTGGAGTGTACGCGTCGAAAACGACGCCAAAAGCAGCTCTCACATCCTCCTCGGTCCGAACATGCCCCTCGCGAGGATGCGCCCAGACGATCGATGCCCCAGCGCCATCCACCGCGAATTCGCGAGATACGATCTTTCGCAGCAGCTTTCGCTGGAGATCTCGGGCATCTCGACCAAGTGCACCAACCACATTGTACTGCAGTACCATCCCCTCGTCGGCACCCGCGCATCGCGTCACGAAGACCGGGTACGGAAACACCTGATCGCGTAGCTCCCTCAGCACCTCTCGAGCTATCTGCATATCTGGAGCAACGTCGCTCATGGATTCACACCTAGTCCTTCGAGAAGTGCCCTCAGCTCTCTGAGATCTTCCAATACGTGGGTGCGTTTGGGGCTTCCTGGACCGTAGTCTGCCTCGATTCGCCTCTGTTTCAGATCCGCGTAGCGCACCGAGTTCTCCGTGGCATCCTGCCGATTCCAGCCACTCCCAAGAAAAGCGGCCCGGGCGTTGCTTTGGACCCGTCCATGGTCCCAGTTTCCTCTTTCGTTCTTCAGAGCCTCTGGGTTTAGCCCCCTCGCGAGCAATCTCGCGATAACCGCCTGGAACAGGGCGTAGTAGTTCCTTGTCGCTGCTGGCCGGTGGTGCTCTCCAGGAGGTTGAAAACCCATCAGAACTTCGGACGCGCGATAGTTTGCTCGGGATCGATCTCGGAACTCCTCGGGCGACGACATGGGTTGCTATCCCTCTTCTTGCTTTCAGTAGCAGAATACCGCACCACCGGCCGCCGCCACATCACTTTCGCTGTTGCGGCTCAGAGAGAGCTTTTCTCGCTCGCCGGTACTGTTCTGTGGCGGTGGCGGACCAGTGCACAAGGGCACACGTAAGGGCACATGACCGAAACTCCATGCATTCAATCCTCCGTAATACGATTACAGCAAATGGGTTGCAGCATCCTCACGGTACATCCGCGCCAGATTTAGGATCTGGTGCCGAAAGGCGTGGGGGTTCGAGTCCCCCCTCTCGCACCATGCGGCCCTTGACGGGATGGCCGGGGAATCCACCCTCCACCGGAGCGCCCTCCCGGGTAACCGGGCGCCCTTCGCTTCGTCCTCGTTCCCGAACCGAGGCTCGGCGCTGGAGGGCATGGCGACTTGGAACAGAGAGACTACCCGCGCGACGATTTCGACGGCCCCTGGAAGGAAGCGCTGGAGATCTACTTCGAGGACGCTCTCCGCCTCCTGATTCCGGACCTTCATGCCGCCATCGACTGGAATCAGGAGGTCGCATTCCTCGACAAGGAGCTGCAGAGTTTCTTCCCGGATGAAGGCAGCGGCAAGGGAATCGTCGATCTGCTTGCGCGGGTCATGACGCAGAAAGGCACACCCGCCCGGATTCTGCTCCATGTCGAAGTCCAGGGGAATGTGGATCGATCGTTCGCCCTGCGCATGTACCAGTATCAGTACAAGGCGTTCGACCACTCCGGACTCCCGGTCGAGAGCGTCGCCATTCTCGCCGACCTCAGCCCGTCCTTCCGCCCGGACCATTTCGAACAGGTCGCACTGCATACTCGGATCCGATTCGACTTCACGACCGTCAAGCTGCTCGACTTCGAGGACCGCGTCGACGAACTGGGAACCAGCGACAACCCGTTCGCCATGTTCGTGCTGGCGTATCTCCGCGCGCGGCGGAATCGGGATGGCGAGAGGCGGTACCGGTACAAGATCGAGCTGGTGCGCCTCCTGTACGACAGAGATTTCGACCGCGTGGACGTGGTACAATTGCTGCGGTTGCTCGACAAGGTCATCGGGCTGCCGCACGACCTCAGAAGACCGTTCCAGCATGCCGTCACGCAGATCGAGGAGGATCGGACGATGACCAGTTACGGGAGCCTCGAGGAGTTGGCGATGGAGAAGTACTCTCGCAGAGCGATCCTGACCGTGATGGAAACGCGGTTCGGGACCCTGCCTCCAGAGCTCAGTGCGGCCCTGGAGCAAATCGAGTACCTCGACATCCTGGACGGACTTGTCCGCCAGGCGGTGCTGGTCGAGGACGTCGAAACCTACCTCACAGCCGTGAGAAAGCACGTCCCCTCCTGAGGGCCAGTCCGATTCTCCGGTGGCCCGGCGAGCAAGTCGGGAGCGCTCTCCCCTGGCCGCAGCCACCGGCCCCCTTCGTGCTCTTCGTGCTACTTGCCTCGAACTTCTTCGCGGCGCGCGTAGATCTTTCCATACTCGTACTCAGCGAAGCGGTACTCGTACTCGAACCCCCCACGCGGGTCGGCCTTCGACGATTCGAGTGCGCGTACGAGTACGGGATCGATGCCCGGCACCTCTCTCTTTGGTTGCGGCCACCGCCCCCCCCTCATGCTCTTCATGCCCTTCATGGTTCAGCTCTGACGATCAGCCGTCCTGCCCCTTCTTCTCGGCTCCTTCCTTGGCCTCCGGCTTGGCCGCGTCTTTCTTGCTCTCCTTGGCCGGAGCGGGCTCCTCCTGCTTCACGAGCCTGCCGAAGAACTCCGGCATCTCGACGCCGCCGACGTCCTTCATGATCTGCATCATCGGCGGGATGGCTCCGCCCAGGCTCTTCAGGAAGCCCGAGGTGGCGCTGCCGTTCCCGCCGGCGTTGCCGCCGTCCCAGACGATGACCTTGTCGAACTTGATGTTGGAGATCGCCTTTGCCGCGGTCTCCGAGAGATGATCGAGGTGCTCCAGCATCAGCATCTGGAACGCCTCGTGCGACCCGCCACACGCCTGGACGATGCTGCGCAGACCTTCGCCCTTCTTCGCCAGGATCTCGTACTGGCCCCGGGCCGTTGCGTCGAGCCTCGCGAAGATGGCCGACGCCTCGCCTTCCGCCTCGATCCGCCGCCTTTCGGCCACGGCCTCCGCGTCGACGATCACCTTCGCCTTTTGTGCCTTGGCCACCGCCTCCAGCTCGGCCCTTTTTTCCGCCTCCTGCTTGGCGGCCATCGCCAGGGCCGCCTTGGTCTCCGCGTGGTACTGCGCCTCGAGCACTCCGGCCTCCGCCTCGCGCTTTCGCGTCTCGCCGATTTGGTACGCCTCCGCTTCCTTGACCTTCAGGGTGGCATTCACGTCGGCGATCTGCGCCTTCGATAGGTTCTCGCCGGTGACCGCCTTGGCGTTGGCGCTTGCCACCTGGATGCGCATCTCCCTTTCCGCATCCTTGATCATCGACTCCTGCTCGAAGCGGGCCGTCTCCTCGCCGACCGCCTTTTCCTTCTCCAGCACGGCGAGCCTCACCGCCTGCTCCCGTTCCGCCTCCTTGGTGCCGATGCTCTGGAACTTGACCGCGTTTGCAACCTGGATCTGCCGTTCCCGCTGGTTCTCCGCCACACCGATGGCGCCCTTCTTCTCCTGCACCGCCACGTCCACCAGCGCCTGCTGGATCGCCTCGGACGCCGCCTTGCGGCCGATCGCCTCGATATACCCAGACTCGTCGGTGATGTCGGTGATATTGACGTTGATCAGCACCAGCCCGATCTTCTCGAGTTCCGGCTCCAGAGAGCGCTGGATGCTCTCCAGGAACTTCTCGCGGTCCCGGTTGATGTCCTCGATCAGCATCGACGCGATCACCTGACGCAACTGGCCGAAGATGATGTCCTCGGCCTGCTTCATGATCTCGGACGTGGAAAGCCCGAGCAGACGAATCGCCGCGTTCTGCATGGTGGGGCCCTGGGTCCCCACCGCCACCGTGAACACGCTCGGAACATTGACCCGGATGTTCTCGATGGAGAGCGCGCCTTTCAGCGGAATCTCGATCTGGATCGGATCCAGGCCGATGTACGCGTAGTCCTGGATCAGAGGCCAGATGAACGCGCCGCCGCCATGTAAGCACTTGGCGGACTGGCCGGAGGCGACCTTGCCGTACACCACGAGCACGCGGTTGCTGGGGCAGCGCTTGTAGCGCGTGACCACCATCATCAGCATCAGGAAGGCGACGAACAGCGCCGCCACGATGATTCCAATTGTGTACGGATTGTCAGGCATCAGTTGGCTCCCTCGTCCAGAGACACGACTTCCAGGGTGTCGTCCGCGGGTACGCCGACGATCCTGACCATTGAACCAGTCTTCAATTCCTTGCCGGCCGTCACCGCCTTGGCCTCGACCGTGCGGCCCTGAACGGCCACGGTCACCTTCCCCCTCCCCTGGTGATTCCCGGGGATGCTCAGGTAGACCTTCGCGGCGGAGCCGATCGAGTTGCGCAGGTCGACGTTCCCCGAGGACTGCAGCTTCGAGAGGCCGGCCATCAGCCAGGCCACGATGTAGAGCGCAGCCGAACCGGAGGCGACCGAGATCATCAGCGTCGGCACCGCCGAGACGCCGCCGCGGGTGGAGGCCATGCCGGAGAGGCCGAAGAAGGTCACGAACGCGACCAGCGTCTTGAACGTCAGCACCTTGAAGAACGCGTCGGCGGCGTCGGCGTGCGCCTCGGCTCCCCCATCCATGTCCAGGTCACCGTCCAGGTCGGCGTCGGTGTCGCTGAATCCGATCAGCACCATGATCACCTGCAAGGCGAGGATCCCGCCGCCGATGATCGAGCAGTAGAAGTAGACAGTTTCCATGATTCGACGCGTCCCGAAAAACCAGCCCGTGGTAGCTGGAGACACCTGCCGGGCTCCACCTACCCGCCACGTCGGGGATTATTCTAGGGAGGTGCGTTGCCGGGCACCACCGCAAACGGGGACCCGGCCGGCGGCCGGATCCCCGTTCGACACGTCTCACTTCCCTATGGCTTTCTCAAGGGAAGTGGATCATGGACGGAGCCCCCAACTGCGCGGGCAGGCCGAACAGGGTGCTGCCGAAGTCGTACGGCTGCGCCAGGAGGATCCAACCACTCAGGGGATGGCCGAGCGGTCCGCCGATCACGGCCACTCCGTTGAAGTCCGCGGGAACCTGGGCCACGCCGTAGGTCGGGACCGCGTAGAACTGAGGGAACCAGCGGCCGTGGATCGTCGAGCCGATCGGCTGGTACCCGGGGATCGCCGGTTGCAGGCTGAAGAAGAGCGCGATCGACTGTCCGGGAGTGCAGTTCCCGATGTCGAATTCGACCCAGTTCTCGCTCGGGTAGTTCACTTCGCCATCCACCACGTCCGTGACCAGGGCGCGGCCGGTCTCCGGCTGCACCGTCAGGGCTCCGATTCCTCCGCTCATCGAGCCGAGCCCGAAGTGTCCCAGATTCGGCACCGCGGCGCCCAGGGGCGGACCGGAACCGGTCGTGGCGAACTCGCCGTTGTTCTTCGTGGTCAGCACCACGGGACCCAGACTCTCGCCGGAGAAGTACAGGTTCGGATGGGGCTGTCCATCCAGTCCGATGAAGGTCTGCGCATTGGCGTCAATGGCCAGACAGGTGAGATCGCCGATCGTGGAGGAAGTGGTCAGCCCGGTGTTCGCCACCATGGCATCCACGTCCGCCTCGTTCAGCAGCAGCACGGCGGAACCAGATGTGACGGTGAGCACTACACCGGAGCCGGCGAAGGTCATCGCCGCGGCCGGGATCATCACCACTCCGCCGTCGCCCACCAGCGTGCCATTCACCATCTCGTCATCCGCGAAGGAGAGGTAGATGTTCCCGGCCACATCCTGGGTGAAGGCGTTGGTGTCGAGGGCGTCGACCCCGGAAGTCTGGCCCACCGCCGACAGGATCTGACTCTCCAGCAGCACGCTCTGTACGAAGTCGCCGCCGGACGCTCCGGGAACAAACCGGAAGACCGAACCCTTGGAGACGCCGCCGAACGACTCGCTGGTCGAGAAGACGAACGAAAAGACGTTTCGGATCTCGAGGGGAGGCGCCGGAACCTTCAGGATGTCGATGGCGTCGAAGCTGCCGATGAAGTTCTCCGCAAAGACCCCGTCCGCATCGTGATCCCCGAGGATCGTATCGATCGTGACGTTGGTCAGGATCTTCTCGCAAGAGAAGGTGAAGACCGGCTGGAAGCTCACGACATCAGTCGGTCCGAGGTTGGCCAGGACCGTCCCGCTCGAGCCGGAGGCCGTGGTGCCGCTGCCGTTCAGGACAAAGATGGCTGCGTCGGGGCCCGGGACAATCTGCGCCGAGGCGCTCAATCCGAGTACGGAGATCAGGAACAGGGTGCACGGGGTTCTGCGGATCATCATCCTCACTTCTCCAGGTGTCCAGAAAGTAGGTAGTGTGGTTCCCATTCGGAAGACGCCAACCGCCTGGCGAGCAACCTCCGCCGGACCGTCACGATCACTGGGGGCAATGTCGTCAGATTTGGACGAACTGCCACCTTGATTGGTTCAGATCCGAAAAAAAAACTATCAGTCCGACCAAATTCTGGATGTCTTTGCCTGGAATCGGCCCGTTCCCCGGCTATCCCAGCTGCCCGATCCTCTCCACCACGTCATGAATCAACTCGTCCGGAGTGGAAGCGCCCGCGGACACGCCGACCGACGAGGCGTCCTTGAACCAGTCAGGTTCCAGGTCGCCCGCCGTTCCGACCTGGTAGGTTCTGGGATTCAGACTCTTCCCGATGGCCGTCAGTCGCTTGGAGTTGGCGCTCGTGAAGGAGCCGACGACGATCACCACGTCATGCCGCTTGGCCAGCTCACGGATCTCCTCCTGATTCCTGCGGGTCGGAAAGCAGACCGTGTTGATGAAACGAAGGTCGGCCGCCTTGCGGGCCAGGACCGACAGCACGGCGATGATGTTCTCGATCATCTGGGTCGACTGGGACACGACTCCGCAGCGCCGCATGTAGGGCAATTCCTCCGCCTCCTCCGGGCCGCTGACCACCAACGGGTTTTCCACCTGACTCGCGATCCCATCCACCTCCTCGTGGCCATGATCCCCGATGACCACCACCGTGCGCCCCTCTCTCTGCAGTTCCCTCACTTCCGAGTGGATCTTCGAGACCAGCTTGCAGGTGCCGTCCAGGACATTCAGGCCGCTCTCCTCCGCGGCTTTCCAGACGTCCGTGGTGGTCCCGTGGGCGCGAAAAAGCAGGGGAGCATCCTTCGCTTCTTCCAGCGACGTAACGACTCGAACTCCCGCTTCCGCGAGCTGCCCCACCACAACCTCGTTATGGACGATATCCCCCAGCATGTAGACCGTGCCATGCCTCTTCGCGCTCTCCTTGGCCAGCTTCACGGCGTCCCTGACGCCAAAGCAGTAGCCCGCGTGCTTCGCCAGTTCAATCCGCATCATCCGATCGTTCCGGGGGTGAAAGGGGGATTGGCAGGGAGTCGACCGGGCATGGTATAGAATGCCTCCTTGGAGGATAGCTTGCGGCGAAAACAAAGCTGGGTCGTTCCGCCCGAACTGAAGAACCTGAGCCCGTACCGGTTTCTCTGCCGGTCGCTGGAGGAGGTCCGCCCCGGAATGCTGCGGCAGCTTCTGCGGGAAGGGGGCGTCCGGGTGGACGGCGAGCAAAAGGCCCTGAACCGGCCGCTGAAGGTGGGCGCCCTGGTCGACGTCGTCTGGCCGGACGAGCTGTACCAGCGGGCCTCGAGGAAGCAGGTCTGCGAGTCACTGGTGATGCTTTATCAGGACGACCAGATCCTGGTGATCGACAAGCCGGCGGGCATCCCGGTGGTGCCGGACCGCCACCGGAACTCACCCACCGTCTTCGACCTGCTGCCGAAAGGCGTGGCGCGGCATCCGGATTCCGGCATGACACCGAAGCTGGCCCACCGGCTCGACAAGCACACCAGTGGCGCGCTGCTGATCGCCAGGGACCGGGACGCCAAGCGTGACCTGACGCGGGCGTTTCAGGAACACCTGGTCCACAAGGAGTATCTGGCCCTGGTCCGGGGAGTCGTCCGGCAGGAGGATCAGACGGTGGAGGCGGCGATCGGCAAGGACCGCAGGCATGCGGTCCGGATGGTGATCGACCAGGAGCATGGCAAGCCGGCCGTCACCAGGATCCGGGTGGAAGAGACCTTCGACGGCTTCACTCTCCTCAGAGTTTCGCCGATCACCGGCCGCACGCACCAGATTCGCGTCCACCTGGCGCACATCGGTTTTCCGATCCTGGGAGACGGCCTGTACGGCGGCCGGCCCCAGCTGTTTCTTTCCGATCTGAAGCGCTCCTTCCGGCCAAAGGCTGGCCGAGAACTGAAACCAGTGCTCGACCGCCAGGCGCTTCACTGCGAGATCCTCGAGTTCGACACGATGGACGGGGTCCGCCAGCGGGTCAGGTCCGAGCTTCCGTCTGATCTCCAGATCCTGCTCAAGCACCTGCGCCGCTACCGACCGGCGAGAGAGCTTGAGAATCAATAGGCACCCCGGTAGACTGCCCGGCTTCCCAGCTTCGCGAGGGTCCTCGAAAGTCCCCCTCGATGGTCCCTAAGGTACTGGAAAAAAAACGAGATGAAACTGAAACGCCGCAGCTCCAATTCAAAGCGGGCTCGCATGACCGGTTTTCGGTACCGCAGGAAGACCCAGGGCGGGCGAAGCGTCATTCGGCGCCGCAGGGCGCGGGGCCGCCGCCTCATGCCCAAGTGATCCGTCAGGCCGTCACGAAGAGGCTTGACCCCTTCTCTCTCAACGGCCTGCCACCGCCGTCACATCCCCTGCGACCGCCCTGCCCAGCTCTCCCAGCAGCCCGCTCAGACAAGCCACCACGGCCGGGATCCCCTCCCCTGACGCTCTTCCGGTGAAACGGGAGCGGCGCCGCCGCAGCGCCTCATCTCCTTTCCCCGAAATCACCCACTCCGCGCTCAGCATGCAGTCGCCCTGCTCCGTGCCCTCGAACCTGATGATCTCCACTCCGATGCGGAGGTCGATCTCGCTCGGATGGCGATACGGCGCGCGCAGCACTCGCTTCGCTCCCGTCAGCACCAGGAGGTCGTCCGCAAGAACCCGCTCCAGATTCGACTGCAGCGGCTCGGCCCACTGATGGAAGACCTCCAGCCGAACCTGATTCCCCTCGAGCCGGGTCACCAGCTGCGGACGGTCCAGATAGCGCGGGATCACGACAGATCCCAGGCCGAGCGTCAGCCCATCGTCTCCTGGCGCCACGGCATCTCCGTCACCGGACGGAACCAGATGGTAGAGAGTTGTTTCCTGCTGCGGAGTGAAGCAGGCCAGCGGCGTGAGGGCCGCCGCCAGGAACAGAAGCCCCGCGACCGCAACTCGTCTCACTTCGAACCTCCCGCCGGCTTCTTGCCGAAGATCAGTGCGTTCGGATCGCGCTCCAGGGTATCGGCCAATCCGCGGATCGAGCGCGTCGCCCCGTGAATTTCCGCCAGGACCCGGTCGATCTCGAACCGCAGCGGGGACTCATCCCCGACCGACTCGCGCATCTGCGTCAGGAAGGCCCTGGCATCCTCCAGGGTCGAGGACGCCCGGAGGGCAACCTGTTCCATGCTCCCGGCGAGAAGGTCGACCTTGCCGTCAATCCGCACGGCAAGGTCTCCGACCTTCACGAGAGTCTCGTTCAGGCTCTTCACGGAGGAGATCATGTCCGGGCTGGAAACCAGGTTGTCGAAGTCTGCCAGCGCCTTCTGCCCGGTTTCGGCCAACTCCTTGAGCGGCAGGGCCCTCAGCCTATCGAACGTGTCCATGGCGACGGCCTGGAACCGGTCCAATTGCGACTCGACCGTGGGGAAGGTCGGGTACGGAACGGTTGGCACAATGCTCGCAGCCGGCGCGTCCCGATAGAAGTCGAGGTCGACGTACTGCTGGCCGGTGACGATGTAGCCGGACCTGAGCTGAGCACGCATTCCCTTCCCCACCAGCGACTCGATGACCTCTTCGTCGGAGACGTCGCAGGGTTCGAACTCATGCAGCCGCTCCAGTTCCAGGTCGACCAGGACCGGAATCCGAATTTCGCCTCTCTGACGATCCAGCACGGCGCCCACATCCTTCACCTTGCCGATCTGCATCCCCTGGTACTCCACCGGCGCCCCGGCCTTCAGCCCCCGAGGACTGCTCTTGAAGGTCATCAGGTAGGTGATGCTGGAGGTGATCTTCGGCTGACCGACGTCAGCACGCTTCCCGTAGAGGTGGAACTGGTGGCCGCTCTTGCACCGGTCTCCCGGATTCCCATCATCGGTGTCGAAGGCGATGGCGCCGCCCAGGATGGCCGCCAGCGATTCTGCCTTCAGGCTCAGCCCATCTGAGCCCACTTTGACCTCCACTCCGCTGGCGTTCCAGAATCTTGAACTGGTGCGCACGAGGTCGGAGTAGCCGTCCTGGATGAACAGGTCGACCTTCACTCTCCGATTGTCCTCGAGAATCTCGTACGCCTCCACCTCGCCGACCTCGAAGTCGAGGTAGCGGACCGGCGAACCAACTCGCAATGAACCGAGCCGATCAGCGAGCAGCACCAGTCTCAGTCCCCGGTCCGCATGCGATGATGGCACCGGCCGGTCCAGCCCCTCGAACAACCGGGATGGAGCTCCCGGAGCCGGATCGATCGCCAGGTAGGTCCCCGAAAGGTACGTCTCCAGGTCAGAGATCCCCGCGGTGCCAAAGCGCGGCCGGGCAACCCAGAATTTCGTATTGGTCGTCAAGTGAGGCTCGAAGCTCCGGTCGATCTCCGCCTCCACCACGATCTCCCGCAGATCGTCCTGCAGCCGGACCGTCTTCACCAGGCCCACTTCCAGCGACCGGAACTTGACCCTGGTCTTGCCCGCCTCCAGCCCACGTGCGTCGGCGAAGGTGATCGAGACGGTGACGCCACGCGCGCTCACGCTCTGATAGAGGAGCCACAGGCCGATCCCCACCGCCACCAGCGGAACCAGCCACACGATGGAGATCCCACGCCTTGCCCGCACCACCACCTTCGGCAACTCCCCGGGGCTGGGGGGAGCTGGATTGGATGAGTTCATTCGTTCTTCTCCAGAGCGTCGAAGATGAGACGCGGATCGAAATTCCGGGTGGCGAGCATCGTCATCACCACCACCACACCGAAGGCGACGGCTCCCCCGTTGGGTGTGACCGAAGCGAGCGGGTCCACCTTGACCAGCGCGATCAGGATCGCGATGACGAAGATGTCCAGCATCGACCAGCGGCCGATCAACTCGAGGATCCGGTAGAGCCTGACCCGGTCCTTCGGCCTCCATTCCCAGCGGCCATGGACGGAGAGCAGCAGGAACAGCAGGCCCAGGATCTTCACACAGGGAACCACCACGCTGGCAATCAACACCACCGCCGCCAGCACGTACTGTCCCCCTTCCATCAACTGGCGCACCCCCTCGAGGATCGTGCTCGAGTTGGCGCCGCGCAAGGTCTCCACCGTCATGACCGGATAGAGGTTCGCGGGAAGCAACAGCGCGACCGCCGCCAGGAGGAAGGCCCAGGTCCGCTGCATACTGCCCGGCTTGCGCGAGTGGAGCGTGGCATGACAACGGGGACACTGGCCGTGCCGTCCGAAACGCGCGGTCGGCTCGCGGCAGAGCCGGCCGCAGATCAGGCAGGTCAGGAGGCCGGAGCGGATCGCGCGGTTGCCGATCATCGCCCGGTCTCCAACCGTTCGAACAGCCGCTCGGAATCGAGCGACGCCGTGGCCCACGCGGTCAGGAGGACGAGCGCAAGGAGAGCCCAGAAGGCCGGTTCCAGCTTCAGCGCGGCCATTTCCCCCAGCTTCACCAGCGCCACCAGGCTGCCCAGCAGGTAGACCTCGAGCATGGCCCAGGGTCTGAGCCGCTCGCTCGCCTGAAGCACCCGCGCCTGCAGCGGCAGCCGCAGACCGAGTCGCAGTGGAAGCAGGACGTAGAGCAGGCCGAGGTAGATTGAGAGCGGCGCAATGAAGATGACCAGCAGCAGCAATGCGCCCAGCATGAAGAACTGGGCGTCGAACAGCTCCAAGACCCCGGAGAGGATCGAGCCGGCCTGGCTCCGCCCCTCCATGGTGAAAGTCATGAAGGAACCGCAGTGGGCCATCACGAACAGCACCAGGCCCGCCAGGGTCAGCGCGAGGGTCTGGTCCAGGGCGTCCTTGCGGTGCTCGTAGAGAACCGCCCCACACCGGGAACAGCAGGCCCGTTGCCCGGAGCCAAGCGGCTCTCGCCGCAGCAGAAGATCACATTCGTGACAGGCGACCCAGCCACTCTGTTCAGCCCGGGAACCCAATCCAACCACCCCTGTAGAGAAGACCGGCGACGCATGTTCGTCCACTGCGGGCGTTTTCGACCCGCAAGGATCCGTTCTACCAGACGATCGGAGGCGGTTGAAGGAATCGGGGTCGGGGTCGATCTGTTCTACGCTTGGTTCGGAAGGTCGACCCCTTGCCGGAAGAGCCGCCGGACATGCTGCTCGCGCTCCTTCTCGATCGCGCGCAGCCTCGAGACGAGTTTCCAGGCTTGCTCCCAGATCTGCTCCCGCTCGTCGGCCCCGTCCGGAATAAGCTCCTCCTCGATGCAGGCCAGGCCCCGTTCAAGGCGGGTCAACTGGCTCCGAAGCGCCTGCTGCAGCCGTTCCGACGCGGGAATGATCTCCTCTCTGATCCAGCGCGCCCGCGCGCGCGCCGACGACGGAGGAGACCTCCTCTTCAAGGCCAGCCAGCGAGCATCCAGCGTCGCCAGGCGCAGGCCTCCTCGCCGGACCAGATTCTCGCCGCGCAACCGGCCCGGACGGCATGCCGCTCCTGGAGTGGCCGCCAGAGGCGGCGGCCTGAGAACCGCCCGCGCCTCTTCCGCTTCAGGGGTCTTCGCGGCCGCCGCCTTCCGGCCAGTCCCGGGGCATAGCATCCGGGCGAGCAGTTCGCAGCAACCGCAAGCCGGACGCGCCCCACAGATCGGCTTGCTGCCGGCAATAAACTCGGCCACCCCGACCCGCGCATGGAGGAGTTCGCGGCCGGTGGCGGAATCCTCGGGGCAACCGACTCGACCGAGAAACCGGACCACCTCTCCCCTGGCCACGAACCCCCTGGGCCGGAAGGCCCTGCGGAATTCACCGAGCGCGCCTGCTTCAAGGAACGGAGGCGCGTCCTGAGGGAGTCTGCTGAAGAACGCCTCCAGCTTTCCCGCCTCATGGGCAGCCCGCAGCGCGGAGGCGAACGGCAACCCGACGGCCCGCTTGTACGACAGGATCCTCCGGGCGTGGTCGCGCAGACGGATGAGCCGATCGACCAGGCCGGGCTGGGAACGCCGGCGGCGGGTCAACCGCCTGGCCGTCTCCCGAATCTCGGGCATGCTGGCGGTGGCCAGAAGCTCGGGATGGAAGCCGAACATCTCGGCGGCGATCGGCGAGTTGGAGAGCAGGGCCCCGGAGAGGGCCGCGAGCGCTTCCCGATCATCCCGAGGCAGGCCGTCCTCGCTGAGCCGGTCAACCTTGAGCCTCCAGCGAGGCCGTTGATGATCCAGGCAGGCAGCCACCGCCTCCAGCACTGCCGCCGCTCTCGGATCGTCCGACTGCGAAGCTCCGTCCATCACGCCCCCGGCCGATCTGCGCCTCAGCCGGCCGAACACCATTCTCCCGCGCGTCCTGGTTTAGTGGAAATCGGGCTCTTGCGCCATGTTTTCTCCACGGCTTGCCCTCCCCACAATCCCGCGGCATTCATGATCTGAAACATGCCGGGAAACGTGCGGCTGACTGCAAGGAACCAACCAGGCCGCGATCAGGGCGCGCAGGACGCCGCGGATCAGCGGATGCCGTGAGTTCTGAAGGACGCGACGATCGGCCACGGGGGCCTGACCAGGTGCCGCACGTCTTCTTCTGACGGCCGTCTAGGACTCGGACCTCCCGAGAAGGTCATCGGTAAAGGACGCGAGGAGAGACTCCGGATTTTCCACCCCCGGCACCAGGAACTCCGCCATGCGCCGGAAGAACGCCTGGTAGATCACCGCTTCCGGCCCGATCTCGCACTCCGCGGGAAGCGACCGCAGGACTCGCGCGCTGTAGCGTGGACTGGTCGCCACTCGCGGATCGAGCAGCAGCACGGCTCCTCGATCCTGTTCGCTCCGCACGACCCTTCCCGAGCCCTGCAGCAAGCGCACCATGGCCCGCGGCAGGGAGTACTCCAGGAATCCGTCCCGGCCCTCGCTCCGCAGTTGCTCCGCGCGGGCCAGATGGATCGGATCGGTCGGTGGCTCGAACGGGATTCTCTCCAGGATGGTGCAAAGCAGACCGGAGCCGCGCACATCCACTCCCTCGAAGAAAGCCCGCGCCCCGAGCAGCACGCAGCGGCCTTCCTGGCGAAAGCTCTCCAGCACTCGCGCCGCGCTGCCGTCAGGACCGGGACACAGGAGACGGACGGAACGTGCGGCCAGTCTTGCCTTCAGCAGATCCGCGACTCGCAACATGCGCGCCTTCGAGTTGAACAGCACCAGCGTGCGCCCGTTCAGCGCGCAGGCCACGACGAAGACCGACCTGGCCACGGCGCGGGCGGCGATGCGCGGATCGCGCGCGAGCACGTTGCCGCCGCCCAGCGGCACGTAGAACCGGAGCGAGCGCTGGTAGTCGAACGGAGAGCCGAAAGCCAGCGGCTCGATCCGCCGCTCCGGGTCGAGCCGGAAGAAGCCGGTCTGCGTCCCGAAGAACTCGAAGTTGTCCGCCACCCGCAGAGTGGCGGAAGTCAACACCGCAGAGAAGCAGGGCTCCAGCAGGCGAAGATGCAGCTCCTTCCCGACGTCCACGAAGGCCGCCCGCAGCGACCAGTGCGCCGGCCGCTTCGAGCCGGCCGGCCGCCACTCGACCCATGTCACGAGACCGTCCGCGCCGTCGAGAATCTCATCCAGGACGGCGACGATCTCGTCAACGCGGTCAGCAATCCCGCTCAGCTCGCCGCGAAGTTCTCCCTGCGGAGGAAGGCCCGCCGCCAGCTTCGCCACTCCCGCGGCCAGTTCCCGGCACCTCGACCCGAACCGGGCAAAGAGGTTCCTGAGCGTGTCGAACTCCGGGTCTTCCCGAACCTGGCGGCCCAGCGCCAGCACCTGCCGGTCCTCTCCGTCGGCGGGCGCGGGGGCCGGGCACGCGCGCAGCAACCGTTCCACGGCAAGGGTCAGGCCCGGCAGGGACTGAAGCAGCAGTTCGGCGCTCTCTTCCAGAATCCCCTCCAGCCGTTCCGAAACAGTCTCCCGGAACACTCCCTCTTCCATCTCCAGCGCGTCCGCGCGGCGCATCACGGCGCGGACGGAAGTGGCGGAATCGTCGCGATCGAGACGCGACAGGACGCCGCGAATCCCCGCCAGGGAGAGTTCCCTGCCGAATGCGTCGGTCGCGGTGTCGACCAGGTCGTGAGCCTCGTCGACGATCACGATCTCCGGTCGCTTGTGGGCCCGCGGCCAGTTGAGGAGCAAGGCGTGATTGGCGATCAGCAGGTGGGCTCCTCGCGCGCGCCGCCAGACCCTGGCGAAGAAGCAGCGCCCTCCATGGGAGCAGCTCCTCGCCGTCGGGGCATGCTCGCAGCGCAGCCTCTCGAGGAACCTGCGGGCGGGAGGAAGGCGGGACACGATCCAGGCCGAGATCTGCTCCAGATCGCCGTCCCCGCTCCGCTCGGCGAAGCGCCGGAAGAATGCCAGGGCCAGGAACTCCCGGGAATCGCCTCGCTCCTGGACGCTCCTGCTCAGACTCTCGAGACGGCGCAGGCAGAGGTAGTCTCCGCGCCCCTTGACCAGCGCGGCCCGGAACGAGAGTCCGAGGGCCTCCTTGAGGAGTGGCAGTTCCCGGCCGAAGAGCTGCGCCTGGAGATTCTTGGTCTTCGTCGCGACCAGGGCGGGCAGCCCGTTTCTCACCGCGTAGAGCAGGACCGGCACCAGATACCCCAGCGACTTGCCGACGCCGGTGCCCACCTCCGCCATGAGCGACCTGCCTTCATTCAGCGCGCTGGCCACTGACCGGGCCAGGGAGAGCTGCGCTTCCCTGCGCGCGTATCCCGGCACGGCGCGAGCGATCGGACCATCCGGTGAGAACAGGTCGAGCAGCTCCTGGTCGAGCACCGGTTGCCGGAACGGTCTTTCATCGCCCCTTTCCTCGCCCAGCAGCGGATCCTCCGGCACCGCCTGCCGGGGTGTTGCGAGCGGCAGGTCCTCGAGCAGTCCGGCCAGCGGGCTTTCCGCCCGCCCAAGGTCGTACTTCAGCGCGAGCACCCCCTCCGGGTCGCGCTCCGCCGACAGGTCGGACCGCAGCGCCTCCACGAGGCCAAGCAGCGCCCGCGCCGTCGGGGCGGAACCTGTCTGGTCCGGACGGCCTTCCGGAGCGAGATCGAAGCGGCGGCGGAGCGCGGATGCCGAGTGATCGAACCACTCCGGGTGCACCAGATGGGAGAAGAGACGGATTTCCGCGGCGCCCGCCAGGGAAGGGAGCAGGCTGCGTTCCGCGCCCGGGGCGGACAGGAGCGGTTCGAGCCACTCGAGATCGAACACCAGCACGGGCCGGCCACGCACGAACCCCTCCAGCGCGAGCAGCCCTTCCATCGGATTGACCGCCTCAAGCGTGGTTTCAAACAGCTCGCCGCCCGCTCGGCCTCGGGTGCCACCGAGACAGGCACCAATCCGCAGCCGCCATGAGCCCGGACCATCAGAGGCGCCTTCTCCCGGCGCCACTACCGCGAAGGCCATCAGTCCTTCTGCCCCGCCTTCGGTCGGCGCTCCCAGAGCTTGGCGTACTTCATGAAGACGTAGACCGCGCCCATCCAGGCCACGATGAAACCTCGCACCCCATCCAGGAAGCCGGCCTTCAGGAGGTACATCTTCAGGAACCGCAGCGGTGGCCGTGTGACCAGTCGGAAGAGGGAGCAGCGCTCGCCCGCCGCCACTCTCCGCTCCGCGATGATCGAGGTGTAGGAGTCGATCTTCCGCAGGTGATGCGAGAGGTCCCGGTAGTTGTAGTGGGTCAGCTCTCCTGAGAGCCGCTCGACCGTTCCCTCCACACGGACGTGATCATGAGGGTCGGTTCCGGTCCAGCACCCCTGCCGGCGGTCGAACAGCCGCAGCCGCCACTCCGGCCACCAGCCACCATGGTCGATGTACCGGCCCAGATAGAAGGTGTGCCGGGCAACTTCGTATCCGGCGGCCCGGGGAGCCGCCAGCACGCGGGCGATCTCCAGAGCCAGCTGGGAGGACGCGCGCTCGTCCGCGTCGATGCAGAAGACCCAGTCATGGGATGCCCGATCCACGGCCAGTTGTTTCTGTTGCACATGCCCCAGGAACTCCTGCTCGATCACCCTGGCCCCCGCCTTCCTCGCCAGTTCGACGGTCCTGTCAGTGGAGAGGGAATCGACGACGAGGATCTCGTCCGCGAACCCCAGCGTTTCGATGCACTCCGTGATGTGAGCCGCCTCGTTCCTCGCGATGATGCATGCGCTGACCCGATTCATCGCGGCCCCGTCGCGCGATCGAGCAGTTCCACGGGATGCAGGACTTCCACGTCCAGCCCGGCCCGCTGAATGCCGGCGCGCCACTGGAGGTTGCAGCCGGGATTGGCCGTGGCCAGGACCTTCGCGCCGCTCCTCTTCAGGTCGGCGATCCTCTGCTCGAGCAGCATGCCTGCTTCGCGAGGATGGAGGACGTTGAAGAGTCCGCCTGCTCCGCAGCAACGGTCGGGGCGATCCAGCGCGACCAGTCGCACCCCGGGAATCGCTGCCAGCATCTCCCTGGGCGCCGCGCGCACTCCCTGGGCGTGAGCCAGATGGCAGGCGTCCGCGTACGCCACGGTGAGCTCGCGGACCGATCCCGGCGGCCGAATGCCCTGCTCGACCAGAAACTCGGTCACGTCCTTGACCTTGCTGCCGAAATTGACGGCGCCCTGCACCTCTCCCTCGCTGATGCCGGACCCCTCTTCCAGCAGGCGTCCGTACTCCTTCATGGCGGCGCCGCACCCGGCCGAGTTGACCAGCACCGCGTCCACCGGGCCAAGTTCCGTGAAGGCGGAGATCGTCTTCCTGGCCAGGGAGCGGGCCCGGTCGAGAGCACCGAAGTGGGCCTGGAGGGCGCCGCAGCAGGTGCGTTTCCTTGGGATGACAACTTCGAAACCTTGATTCGCCAGAACCCGGACGGTGGCGCGGTTGATCCCGCCCAGCAGGAGCGGCGCCACACATCCTTCCAGCAGCGCGACCCGCCCCCTTCTGGTGCTCACCGCCTGCGTGACCGCCGGGAGGCGCCGTCGTTCCCTCCCTCCCGGAATCTCCGGCATCAGCGCGTCTCTCTGGTGGAGATCCTCCGAGACGTATTTCAGCACTCCGTACCGCCGCAGGATCCGGCGCAGCCCGGAGCGCTGGTAGAACGAAACCAGACGGGCCAGGGTGGAGAGCAGGAGCGGCCTGTGCACCACCTCCGAAAGCAGCAGCCGCCGGATCTTGCTTCCCATCGTGCTGGGCCGCGCTGGCTCCAGCACCTCCGACCGCACGAACTCCATCATCTCGCCGAAGCGCACGCCGGAGGGACAGACCGGCTCGCAGGCCCGGCAGACCAGGCAGAGGTCCAGGTCGCGAATCGCGCTCTGAGTCGGCTGTACCTCTCCCTCCGCGAGGCCGCGCATGAGGTAGACCCGTCCCCTCGGCCCGGCAGACTCCCTCGAGAGCAGCTCGTACGTCGGGCAGGCCGGCAAGCAGAGACCACAGTGCACGCAGTCCAGCGTCCTCTGGTACTGAATCAGATCGGAAGCGGTCCGGATCGGCTTGCCCATCTCGGGAGCGCTCATTCAGCCCCTCCGAAGAAGAGCCGCCCGGGGCTGAGCAGGTCGTCTGGATCGAGGGCCCGCTTTACCTCGCGGGCCGGCCCCTCCGCCTTGACATGACCGAAGAAGACATCCAGGTGACGCCGCCACTCGGGTGGAGCCGATTCCAGCTGCAGCCGGCGCGGACCGTTCACGCCCGCGAACCGGGTCAGCTCGCGCAGGAGCGTCTCCTCGGGAGGACGCGAGAAGCCCAGCCGCACCAGCCCCTGCAGCGGCTCCACAGAAACCACGGTCTCCTGGCCCGCTCCCGCGGCGAGGGCCACCAGCGACTCGATCGTTCCTCCCAAAACCGAACAGTCGCCCTGAAACGGCAGCATCGCCAGCTGAATCACCGCGCCCTGGCGCTTCTCGTCGCACCCCGGGAGCAACTCCCGAATCCCGGTCCAGGCCAGCGACGCCTCATTCTGTTCCAGCTGGAGATCGAAGGTCCGTTCACACGATTCGAGCAGTCCCAGGCACTGCTTCAACGAAACCGCCACGCTCCTCTCGGTGCCATGGAAGCGGAGCGCCGCGACAAACTGCCCATCCGGATCTCCAGGCGCGAGCGGAACCTTCTGCCGGACCAGCGAGGCAGCATCGGCCAGGTGGAAGGAAACGGCGCTGGCGCCCGACCGGCGGAACAGAACCAGGAAGCGGTCGAACGGTTCCAGGTCGTCGAACCCCACCAGCAGGGTGGCATCTTTCTCCGGCAGGGGCCTGAGTCGGAGGTTGACCTCGCACAGCACGGCCAGGGCTCCCAGGCTTCCGTGGTACAGGCGGTGCAGATCGAACCCGGTGACGTTCTTGACCAGCCTCCCCCCGGACCGGCTCAGCCGCCCGTCCGGGTGGGCCGCGAGGGTTCCCAGCAGGAAGTCCTTCGCCCTGCCGTAGCCGACTCTCAGCGGCCCGGTCACTCCCGCGGCCACCACGCCGCCGATGGTCGCCCGAGAGGTTCCGGCCGGGTCGAGCGGCAGCAACTGTCCCTGGTCGCGGACCGTCCCGATCAGATCCCTGAGCGGCGTTCCGGCCCGGGCCACGAGCGTCTGATCGGCCACGTCATGCGCCACCACACCCTGCATCCTGGTCGTGATCAGCACCAGATCCACGGGCCGCGGCACATTGCCGAGGCGCTGGTGCTGGCCGCCGCCCCAGGGAATCACCTTCAGCCGCCGCTCGCGGGCCTGCCGCAGCAAGGCCGCGCACTGCTGTTCGTCCGCCGGCGCCACCGCGACCGCGGATGACACTCCTAGCTCCCGGGCGATCTCGCCGTCCGCTCCCACCTCCCAGGCGGACTCAGCGCCGAGCAGTCGTTGAAAGAGCTCGATCACGACGGCAATGTCTCCCCCTCCGGCGCGGACCCGACCTCGCCCCTGGCGCAGCCGTGGCTCTCGGGCAGGACCTTGTTCGGGTTCAGCAGCGAATCGCGATTGAACGCGTCCCGCACCGCCCGCATCTTGTCGAGATCATCCTCGCTGAAGACGAGGCGCATGTAGTCCCGCTTCTCCACACCGATGCCATGTTCGCCGGACAGCGAGCCGCCCGCATCAATGCACACCTTCAGGATCTTGCCGCCCGCCTCGATCACCCGGCCAGTCTCTTCCAGATCGCGGCGGTCGTACGACACGTTGGGATGCAGATTGCCGTCCCCCGCGTGGAGGATGTTCGTGAGGCGGATTCCGGCCTCCCGGCCGATCTCGATCACCTTTGCGAGCACCTCCGGCAGCCTGGACCTCGGCACCACCGCGTCCTGGACGTAGAGATCTGGCGCCAGTCTCCCCATGGCGCCGAAGGCTCCCTTGCGCCCCTTCCAGAGCCGCAGGCGGTGCGCCTGGTCCCGGGCCCGCTCGATGGAGAGCGCGTCCAGCTGCCGGCACAACTCCTCGGTCCGGTCGGTCGCCTCGAGCACCTGTTCCTTCTGGCCGTCGAACTCGAGCAGCAGCACCGCGCCCGCCTCCTGCGGATAGCCGGCGGCAAAGACAGAAGCCTCCACCGCCTCGATGGTCAGCCGGTCGAGGATCTCCATCGTGGCCGGTTCGAGCCCGCTCGCGATGGTCCGGCAGACCGCCTCGCACGCCCGCGCCACGTCGGGGAAGGCAACGAGAAGGGTCTCCACTTTCTCGGGCAGCGGCGTGAGCAGCAAGGTCGCTTCCGTGACCACCGCACAGGTCCCTTCCGAGCCGACCAGAAGGCTGACCAGATCGAGCCCTGGCTCATCCGCGAGCGGCGACCCGAGTTCGACGATCTCTCCATCCGGGAGCACGGCCTTGAGCGCCAGCACATGCCGTACGGTGGCGCCATACTTGAAGCAGTGCGGCCCACCCGCGTTCTCGGCCACGTTGCCGCCGATGGTGCAGACAATCTGGGAGGATGGATCGGGAGCAAAATGCAGCCCGGAACTCAAGGCCGCCACGGAGACCGCCGCGTTGCTCACGCCGCACTCGACCCGCGCGAATCGATTGAAGGCGTCCACCTCGAGCACCCGGTTCATCCGGGCCGTCTCGATCGTCACGCCGCCGTGCGGGCAGAGCGCCCCGCCCGAGAGCCCGGTGCCCGCGCCTCTGGCCACGAACGGTATCCGCTCCCGCACCAGCACCTTGACGAGGCGGCTCACCTCATCCGTGGTGCGCGGCAGGACCACCGCGGCCGGGCGGCTCCTCGCGTGGGTCAGGCCATCGCACTCGTAGACGAACGTCTCCTCCCTGGTGTGAAGGACATGCTCGGCGCCCACGATCTGCGCGAATTCAGAAAGAGGAATCATGCCTTGCGGGAAGCTCCAAGCTGCTACAGGAGGCGGCGCAGAACATACCGCAGGATTCCGCCATGGCGGTAGTAGTTCAGCTCCTGCGGTGTGTCGATCCTGACCGCCGCTTCGAACTCGGTACGCTTGCCCGCGTCGTCCGTGGCCCTGACGATGACCCGGCCTTCCGCGCGGAACTCGCCCGAGAGCCCTTCGGCGAGGCCCTGGATGTCGTACGCCTCCAGGCCGGTCAGCCCCAGCGAGGACGCGGACTGTCCCGCGAGGAACTGCAGCGGCAGGATGCCCATCCCCACCAGATTGCTGCGGTGAATCCGCTCGTACGACTCCACGATCACCGCGCGCACGCCGAGCAGATTGGGGCCCTTCGCAGCCCAGTCCCTGGAGGAACCGGTGCCGTACTCCTTGCCGGCGATCACCAGCAACGGGGTTTCCTCCTGGCCGTAGCGCATGGCCGCGTCGTAGACCGTCATCTGGCCCCCGCCCGGAAGATACCGGGTGAACCCGCCTTCCACGCCCGGAACCAGCTGGTTGCGGATCCGGACGTTGGCGAAGGTGCCGCGCATCATGACCTCGTGGTTTCCCCGGCGGGATCCGTACGAGTTGAAGTCGACCGGTTCGACGCCGCATTCCTTGAGGTACTCCGCCGCAGGGCTGGCGACGGCGATGGAGCCGGCTGGCGAGATATGGTCCGTGGTCACGCTGTCGCCCAGCAGCAGCAGCACGCGCCCGCCCCGGATCTCCTGAACCGGATCTGGCTCGCGCCCCATGCCGGTGAAGTAGGGCGGGTGCTTCACGTAGGTCGACTCGGCGGCCCACGAGTAGCGGTTTCCTTCGGGGGTCGGCAGGCTGCGCCACGCTGCCGGCCCTTCGAAGACCGAACCGTAGCTCTCCAAGAACATCTCGCGGCGGATCACCTGCTGAACCGTGTCCGCCACCTCCTTGTTGCTGGGCCAGATATCCTTCAAGAAGACGGGCTGCCCAGCCGCCCCCACACCGAGCGGCTCGCTGGTCAGGTCGATGTCGGCCCGTCCCGCCAGGGCGAAGGCCACGACCAGGGGCGGTGACGCGAGGAAGTTGGCGCGCACATCCTGGTTGATTCTTCCTTCGAAGTTCCGGTTTCCCGAGAGCACGGAGGCCGCCACCAGGTCGTTCTTCCGGATCCCGTCCTGCACGGAGTCGTCCAGCGGGCCGCTGTTGCCGATGCAGGTGGTGCAGCCGAAGCCGACGATGTTGAAGCCGAGCCGATCGAGCGGATCCTGCAGACCCGCCTTTTTCAGGTACGCCTCCACCACGGTGGAGCCGGGGGCCAGGCTGGTCTTGACCCAGGGCGGCGTCGTGAGCCCCTTCGCGACCGCCTTCTTCGCCAGCAGCCCGGCCGCCAGGATCACGCTCGGATTCGACGTGTTCGTGCAGCTGGTGATGGCGGCGATCACGACCGATCCGTCCGCGATCTGCACCGGCTTGCCACGGACCTCGGCGTGCGCCCGCCGCACTCCGGCGTCGTCCGCTCCCTTGCGGAGGCCGCCCAGCGACTTGTGGAAGGAACTCTTCATGTCGGCGAGATTCAGACGCTCCTGGGGACGGCGGGGCCCGGCGAGAGAGGGACCGACGGTCGCCAGGTCGAGTTCCAGGACATCCCCGTAAGTCGCTTCGGGCGCGCCCTTCGTGCGGAACATCCCCTGCTCCTTCATGTACGCCTCGACGAGCGCGATCCTCTCGGCGCTGCGGCCGCTCAGTTCCAGGTAGCGCAGCGTCTCCTGGTCAACCGGGAACAGGCCGCAGGTCGCCCCATATTCCGGGGCCATGTTGGCGATGGTGGCCCGATCCGCCAGGGGCAGGGACTCCACGCCCGGGCCGAAGAACTCCACGAACTTCCCGACCACTCCCTTCTTGCGCAGCGCCTCGACGATCACGAGGACCAGGTCGGTGGCGGTGGTCCCCTCTCTCAACTCGCCAACCAGCCGGTATCCGACCACTTGTGGAATCAGCATGCTGACCGGCTGACCCAGCATGGCCGCCTCCGCCTCGATCCCTCCGACGCCCCAGCCGAGCACACCCAGACCATTGATCATGGTGGTGTGGGAGTCGGTGCCGACCACGGTGTCCGGAAACGCGAACGGAGCACCGTCTCCCGATTTCGCCTCGCGAACCAGGTGCGCCAGGTACTCGAGATTCACCTGGTGGACGATCCCGGTCTCGGGCGGCACGACCCGGAAATTCTGGAACGCCTTCTGCCCCCAGCGCAGGAATTCGTACCGCTCCGCGTTCCTCTGAAACTCCTTCTCGGAGTTGATCCG
>JAZDLC010000068.1:0-2089 GCA_043802345.1 Planctomycetota bacterium
AGCGGCCGCAGGGGTGAGGCAATGAGCAGTGGTTCCGCACCGACGCCACCCGCCCCCGTGAAGGTCCGAGGCGGCCTGCGCAGCCTGCTGCTTGGCAAGGCCAGAGCTCGACCCCGACGCCGATGGGTGGACTACGCCTTCATTGTCGCCTTCGTGCTGCTCCTGGTCATCACGGCCACGGTGTCGGATGTCTTCTTCACTCAGCGCAACCTGAGCAACCTGGGACGGCAAGCCGTGACCAACGGAATGCTCAGCCTGGGAATGCTGGTCGTGATCCTGACGGGCGGCATCGACCTCTCGGTCGGGTCGGTGGTCGCTCTGGCGGCGGTCATGGTTTCGGGGCTGTCGAAGGGCGGATTGCCCCTGCCCCTGGCGATCGTGATCTGCATGGCCGTCGGCGTGCTTGCAGGAGCCGTGAACGGTTTCTTCATCGCCCGCTTCAAGCTGCAGTCCTTCATCGTGACCCTGGCGACGATGGGGGCCATCCGCGGGCTGGTCTTCGTCTATTCAGACATCCCGATCACGCCCACGGATCCGGCCTTCCGCGCGGTGCTCGGAGCCGGCTTCGTCGGCCCGTTCCCCGTGTCGGCTCTGATCATGGTCGCCTGCTATCCCGTCGTGTGGTTCTTCCTCAATCGGGCGAAGTCCGGGCGCGCGATCGTCGCCATTGGTGGAAACGAGGAGGCGGTACGCCTGGCGGGGATCAGCGTCACCTGGCACATCTTCCTGGCCTACATGATCTCCGGCCTCTTCTCCGCCCTGGCGGGGGTGATGCTGGCCTCCCGGCTGGGGATCGCCCAACCCAGCGTGGGCGCAGGGTTCGAGCTGGATGCCATCGCCGCCTGCGTCATCGGCGGCGCCGTGCTCGGCGGCGGGGGCGGAAGCGTCTTCGGCACCCTGGCCGGGGTCGTGGCGCTCGGCGTGATCGACAACTTGCTCAATCTGTTCAACGTGCAGTCGTATTATCAGCAGATCTTCAAGGGCGTGATCATCCTGGTCGCGGTCCTGGCGCGACGCAAGCAGCCGTAGTGGACGTCCCAGCCAGTCTGCATCCCGGCTGAGCAGAAGGAGGTGAGGAGAGAAGCTGCACTCCGTCCCATCCTAAGCCGATCCACCCGGAACCATGAGAAGAGGAGGATTCTTCGATGAAACGCAACCTCGGATTGACCATCATCGTGATCTCAGCGGTGATGCTTGCAGCCTGCGGGCAGGCTGCGCCAGCGGCTGCTCCTGAGGCAGCAGCCGGACCGCTGAAGATCGGGATGGCCAACTTCTCCCAGTGCTGCCCCTACTTCATCGGGATGAACAACGCCGTCGTGGAGGAAGCGAAGGCCTACTCCAACGTCACGATCATCTCCACCGATGCCAACGGCGACGCCGCCAAGTTCCAGTCGGACATCGAGGACCTGATCGCACAGGGCATCGACGGGATCATCATCTCGGGGGCGTGGCTTGAGGAGGCTCCGGCGGCGCTGGACGCCCTGACCGCAGAGGGGATCCCGACCGTTCTCGTCGATCGGCAGTTCGGCGCGGGGAGCAAGAGCGCCTACACGTCCTACATCGGCCCGGACAACTTCACCATCGGAGTCCAGGACGGCACGTACATCTGTGATCGTCTGGGCGGGGAAGGCGTTATCGTCCAACTGCGCGGCGGACCCGCGGACAACTCGATCGGGCTGAACCGCAGCAATGGGATGCTCAGCGTCGCCGAGACGTTCCCGGGCATCACCGTGGTCACGGCGCCGGACTTCGGCGGCTGGAGCGCGGATGGCGGCATTGCCTTGATGGAGGACATGCTGGCCTCCAACCCGAAGATCGACGCCGTGTTCTGCGAGAACGACTCCATGTGCCTGGGCGCTCAGACGGCCATCGCCGATGCCGGCCGGGCGGATGAGATGTTCCTCGTCGGGGTCGACGGCGAGACCGCCGCACTGGAGGCCATCATCAACGGCACGAACTACGCTGCGACCGGCCTGAACAACTCAGACCAGATCGGCCGAGCGGCGTTCAACCGCCTGATGTCCATCCTCGGCGGAGGGACCCCTGAGAAGGACACCTACCTGCCGTCGCCGCTGATCACGAAGGACAA
>JAZDLC010000069.1:0-2254 GCA_043802345.1 Planctomycetota bacterium
GGCGCTTCCGGACATGGTCGCCGATTGACCGGAGTTCCGTAGGATACTCTCTAGCAACGGGTTTCAAAGCTCGCAGAACGAGATCACGCAATGGCAACGCAGGGGTGGGCGTGCGGTCACCTCATGAACGCGCGAGGCGACTTCCACAATCCCGGACGGGGATGAAGCGCCGACAGCCGACAGGCCGCGGCTAGACACTCACCAGCAGGATCCCCAGCAGGATCACCCCGACCCCGGCCCACTGGCTTGGCGCCAGACGTTCGCGCAGGAAGAACCAAGCCAGGAGCACCGTCACGACGCTGAAGAGGGAGGCCAGCGCCGTGACAATGACGGCGAAGGACGAGGCGGTGCCCCAGATATAGGCGAGCCAGGCCACGGTATCGGCCGCGGCGGCGCCGCCCGCGAGAAGCCAGATTGTGCGCGGCCGGGAGCGGGTCGGCACAGCCTCCGCGGCTGCAGTCAAGCGCTTCCGGGCGTGGTGGAGCGCGAGGAGTGAGGAGCCGGAAGCCATCGTCTTCAGAAGGATGAGCGGCCAGACATAGCCCGAGACGGGCTGCACAAAGAAGTAGAAGAGCCAGAACATCGTCCCGAAGGCGAGGGCGCTTCCGAGCGCTTCGGGGATGCCCCGGAGGGTCGTCTTCACCCCTGGCGCCCGTGACGATCGCGTGGCGAGCATGATCCCCATGCAGAGCAGAAGGGCTCCGGTCAGGGCGCGAAGGGGGGGCCTTTCCCCGCTGATCAGGGCCAGGATCGCGGTCACGATGGCGAAGCTGGACGAGATCGGAGAGACCAGGGAGAGGGTCCCGACCTCAAAGGCCCGGTAGACCAGGGTCAGGCCGAGGACATGGCAGACCCCGGTGGCGAGGGCGAACCCCCAGAACGCGGCTCCCCCGATCGGAATGGACGCGCGCACGAGAAACATCAAGAGGAGCCAGGAGAGTAGGCTCAAGGCCTGGATGTAGAGGAGGGATCGTGCCGTTCCCACGCGCCGGGTGAGATGCGTGATCAGGAAATCGCCGCAGCCCCAGCAGAAGGCCGCAGCGAGACCGCACAGGATTCCCACCGGTCAGCCTCTCCTTCTCTACGCTGCGAGCCGCATCCCGGCTTCCCCGCTAGTAGAGGGCCCGGCCAACGCCAGGGGCAGCTCCACCGAGAACGCGGCCCCTTCCCCTTCCCCCGCACTCTCGGCCAGGATGCGCCCGCCTTGCCTCCCCACAATCGCGCCGGCCCTGGCCAGGTTCAGCGCGAAGCCCTGGGCGTAGCTGCGGGCGTGAGCGACGGTGAACGGCCGGAGGATTTCGCGGGCCATGTCGGGGGGAAACCCAATTCCCCGATCGCGTACCGTCAGCATGATCGAGCTGGATGTGCGGCTCACCTCCGCCCGGATCCACCTCGGGGCTCTGGAGAACTTGATCGCATTGTCCAGGAGCACCCGCACGGTCTCGACCAGCTCGCTCCGGTCCATGTGCACGAGGCAGGGCGTCTCGGGGGCGGAGAGGGCAAAATCAGTCTCCGGACTGGACAGCTCCGGGACGCCTCCGGCAACCTCGCGCGCCACCTCGGCCACGTCCACCGTCTCGGAGGAGACGACCTGCTCCCTGGCCAGCCAGTCGAAATACTCAAGTCCCTTGAACACGAACTCCGCGAGGCGCTCGTAGCCGTTCCGGATCGCCTTCAGCATCTCCTCCTGCTCCTGCGGAGTGGAGTTGCCGTCGATCAGTTCGACCACGGACATCTGCTGTAGGGGCGTTCGGAGTTCGTGGGAGATGAAGGTCAAGAAATCGGTCTTGAGTCGGTCCAGGATCTCGAGGCGGGAATTCGCCTCGGCCAGGACCCGGTTCTGTTCCTCGATCGTCCTTTCCATGTGGAAGCGCTGAAGGAGATGACGGATGCTGAGCAGAAAGTCGTTCTCGTCTTCGATCGGCTTGGTGAGGTACTTGTCGAGCAGATGCTGGTTGATTGCGATGACGGCCGATTCCATGCCGGCGTGGCCGGTCAGGAGCACCCGGATGGCGCCCTGGCAGATCCTCTTGACCTCGGCCAGGAGCTCGGTTCCCTTCATTTGCGGCATCTTCTGGTCGCAGATAACCATCGCGACAGTCTCACGGGCTTCGGCCAGCTCGCGCAGGGTCCGCAAGGCTTCCGTCGGGTCGCTCATGAAGATGAAGCGATAGTAGATCGGTGCGGAGGGGCTGTTGATCTCCTCGGGAAGGAAGAACTCGAGGGATTTCAGAAAATCGGCGTCGTCGTCAAC
>JAZDLC010000070.1:0-6091 GCA_043802345.1 Planctomycetota bacterium
CCTGAAAGCAATGGGGCAGCTCGGGTACACGGGGGGAAAGGAGGCCGGCGAGGCGGACCGACTCTTCCCGGATGATCTGGACGATCGTTGACCCGCCCCTGGACCCTGCGTAGCATCGGCGTCTTTGTGTCACCGAACTGAATCTGGCACCAGAACCATGCCTGTAACCTGTGTGATCGGAACACAATGGGGCGACGAGGGAAAGGGGAAGATCATCGATCTGATCGCCGAGCGATCTGATGTCGTGGTTCGATATCAGGGCGGCGCCAACGCGGGCCACACGGTTCAGGTCGGCGGCGAGCAGTTTATCTTCCACCTGATCCCCTCGGGAATCCTCCACGGGAAGATGAACGTCATCGGCAATGGTCTGGTGGTCGATCCAGCCCAGCTGCTGATGGAAATCGATGAGTTCACTGGGCGAGGGGTCGCCGTGGAAGGGCACCTCTTTGTGTCCGACAGGGCGCACATCGTCTTTCCGTATCACAAGGCGATGGACCTGATCTCGGAAGGGAATCGGGGCGGAACAGCCATCGGCACCACCGGCAGGGGGATCGGTCCGGCCTACGCGGACCGGGCGACCCGCGCCGGGATCCGCTTCTCGGAGATGCGGCACCGGGACCACTTCGTGGGGCGCATCCGGGCGAATACCGCGGAGAAGAACCGCATCATGGGGGCCTTCGGCGAGCGGGAACCGCTGGATGCCGAGCAGATCGTCGAGGAGTACCTGGGATACGCGGCCCGGCTCGAGCCGTACATCACGGATACGGTCCGCCTCTTGAGAAGGGCCCTGGCCGCGGGCCGCTACGTCTTCGTGGAAGGGGCCCAGGGCCTGCTGCTGGATGTCGACTTCGGCACCTATCCGTACGTGACCTCCTCCAACTCCTCCACGTTCGGCGTGGCGGCGGGCACGGGCCTGCCCGGGAGGCGGATCGACGAGGTGATGGGGGTGACGAAGTGCTACACGACGCGCGTGGGGGAGGGGCCCTTTCCCACCGAGGACCACACGGAGGATGGGGAGCGAATCCGCAAGTTGGGAGGTGAGTTCGGAGCCACCACGGGCCGCCCCAGGCGCTGCGGCTGGCTCGACATCGTGGCCCTCCGCTACGCTGTCGAGATGCTCACCTGCGACTCGATCGCTCTCACGAAGGTCGATGTCCTGACCGGATTCGACGAGATCAAGGTATGCACCGCCTACCGGGTGGGCGGCCAGGTGCTCAGGGAGTACCCCAGCGATTCGCTGCTGGCGGCGAAGTGCGAGCCGGTCTACGAGACGTTCCCCGGGTGGGGCGAGGACACGCGCCAGGCCTGCCGATTTGAGGACCTGCCGGCCCGCTGCCGGGAGTACATTGAAGGGATCGAGGCGCTGCTGGGCCGGCCCGTCGGCCTGGTCTCGGTGGGGCCCGATCGCAAAGAGACGATTTACCGCTACCGTTAGGAGTCTTCCGTTCTTCATGGATCTCGATCGGAACAACCTACCCCGGCATCTGGCGATCATCATGGATGGGAACGGTCGCTGGGCGGAGAGTCGGGGACAGCGGCGAATTCGGGGCCATGAGGCAGGCACCAGGTCGATCCGTGAGATTACCGAGGAGTGCGCCCGGCTCGGGATCGAGCGTCTGACTCTCTATTCCTTTTCAGTCGAGAACTGGCGCCGCCCCCGGGCGGAGGTGCTGTTCTTGATGAGGCTGCTGAAGAAGTACCTGATCGAGGAGCGAAAGACCCTGGCCCGGAACAATGTCCGACTGACGGCGATCGGCCGGCTCCAGGATCTGCCCAGGCCGGTGCGCCGGGAGCTGGCCGCGAGTATCGAGAGTTCCGCCGGCAACACGGGTCTGAATCTCTGCCTTGCGCTCTCCTACGGCGGCCGGGCGGAGTTGGTCGATGCCTTCCAGTCGATCGCCAGGGAAGTCAGGGAAGGAGGGCTTGATCCGGAGCAGATCGATCAGCAGCTCATTTCGGAGCGCCTCTACCAGCCGGGCCCTGACCCTGACCTGCTGATCCGCACCGCGGGCGAGCACCGCGTGTCGAACTTCCTGCTGTGGCAGATCTCCTACTCCGAGATCGTCATCTGTGACGTCTGCTGGCCTGATTTCCGGGTTCCCGAGCTGCATCAGGCGCTGGGCCAGTATCGTGGCAGGGTCCGGAAGTTCGGGGGCCTGATCCAGAACCCAGAAAAGAAGCCTCCCGCGGCGGCGGCCCGGTCGGACTGTTGAACGGCGTCTTTCTGCCGGCGGCCGGATCCTCCGGAGCCAAACCACCCATCTGGAAACGGTGCCTCTTCGGGGGGGCCCTGCTGCTCCTCCTGTTCGGCATCCTGAAGGTGGATGCCGGCTTCGACGTGCCCTGGATCTCGGTGACGCTCACGATTCTCTGCGGCATGGTCGGGCTGCTGGAGTATCAGCGGCTCCTTCGAGGGCGCTGCCACCCTTGGCTGTGCGGTCTGTTCGTGCTGGGCCTGTTGGTGTCGAAGACGGTGCTGCTGATCAAGGGAGGGGACGCTCACCTCGCCGTCGAGGTTTCCCTCGTGGGCCTGGCCACCTGCGCGCTGCTCGTGGAGACCCTTGCTGGCGAGCCGCAGGCGGGGGTTCCGCGGGTCGCCGGGACTCTGTTCGGGTTGTGCTACTTTCTGCTCTTCTCGTTCCTGCTGGATGTCTTGCTGAGGCCCGCGGCGCCGCTGGGATTGCAGTTGGCCTTCCTCTTGGTGCTGACCGCCAAGAGCACCGACATTGGCGGGTATCTCGTCGGCAGCCTGGTGGGTGGGCGGAAGCTCTCGCCACGGGTGAGTCCGGGCAAGACCCGCTCGGGAGCGGCGGGTGGAATCCTCCTCTCCATGGCCGTGGCCGCGTACGGCGGTTGGCTCGTTGCGCCGTCCACGGGGACATGGCACTGGCTCCTCTTCGGGCTCGTCGTGGGCGTGGCGTCCCTGTTCGGTGATCTGGCCGAGTCGGTGCTGAAGAGGTTCTCCGGCTCGAAGGACTCGGCGAATCTGATACCGACCTTTGGAGGCGCGCTGGACATCCTCGATTCATTGGTTCTCGCGGCGCCAGTCGGCTACTGGATGCTCGTCTGGCTGGTAGGAGTCTCGGTGTGACGAACGATGAGGCGGAAAAGACCGACGAGGCCTTGATCGATCTTGCGGGCCAGGAGGAGGAGCGCGCGCTACTCGGACCGAAGGACTGCTGGCGCCGCTACCTGGCCCAGAAGTTCCTGGTTCAACTCGTCCTCCGCGACGGCGTGTTGAAGGTCATGGGGGAGGAACCGGCGGTTCGGCTCGCCGCGGAGCGGATCCGGGAGGGGCTGGCCGCCCTTCGCGCCGGCAAGGGGGAAAAGGCGTTGGAGAGGATCTTCGGAGAGGGAGAAAGTCCGGCCGTGGTCGAGCGCATCCTGTCTCCCGGGAATCTGCTGGCGGGCCATGTCAGGCCGAAGTCGGCAGGTCAACAGGAGTATGTGAAGTCACTCGGCCGCAACCTGATCACGATCGTCGTGGGCCCGGCCGGAACGGGCAAGACCTTCCTCGCCGTGTCCGCCGCGGTGGCGGCCCTCAAGAGCGGCGCCTATCGGAAGCTGGTCCTGGCGCGCCCCGCCGTCGAGGCGGGAGAGCGATTGGGGTTCCTGCCGGGCGACATGCAGGCGAAAGTCAACCCGTACCTGCGGCCGTTGTACGACTCGCTGTTCGCCCTGCTCGACCTGAAGCAGGTCCAGCGGTACGAGGAAACCGACGTGATCGAAATCGTGCCGCTCGCCTACATGCGAGGCCGCACTCTCGACCGGGCCTTCATCATTCTGGACGAAGCGCAGAACACGACCCCGAAGCAGATGAAGATGTTCCTCACCCGCATGGGCCGTGGCTCAAGGATCGTGGTGACGGGCGATGTGACCCAGACCGATCTGCCGGCGGGCGCATGCTCGGGCTTGACGCATTGCGTCAAGATCCTCGCGAGCACCAAGGAGATCGGAATCGTGCATCTCGGCCGTTCCGACATCGTCCGCCACCCGCTGGTTCAGCACATTGTCGACGCATACGAACGGGACGAGGCCGCCGATGCGTCGCGGGCGCGGGGCGGCCATTGAGCGGGCGCTCATCCTCGATCGACGTTGCGCTGCTCATCCGAGAGCCGCCTTGCGACGGGGAGGAGCTGGAAGCGCTCATCCGAAGGGCGGTCCAGGCCGCCGCCCGGGCGGTGAATCGCCGCACTCCGGAACTCTCCGTCGCCGTGGTGGGGGATCGCCGGATGCGCCGGCTGAACCGGGAGTTTCATGGGGTGGACGCCACCACGGACGTGCTCGCGTTTCCGCTGGAAGGGCAGCCCGGACCTTCGGGGGAGATCATTGTCTCTGCGGCGTGCGCCAGGCGACGGGCCCGCAGCCGGGATCTGAGTCCGGTCACCGAGTTGCTGCTGTACGTGGTGCACGGCGCGCTGCACCTGCTGGGGGAGAGCGACTCCTGCCGCGAGGGCGCGTCGAGAATGCGGCACCTCGAGCGGACCGCTCTCTCCAGAATCGGCCACCACCTTCCTCAGGATCACGTGAGCGGGGGCTAGGTTTGCGTTACCCGGGACCGGGACGCGGGATACCTGATCACAGAAGCCTGATCGCACCTGTCTTGGCTTGCGAGGGAATGCAGTTCGGCGGGGCTGTTTGATTCTGCGCAAGTCGAACCGGGGAAACACTCTATGTCATCATGAAGAGGTAACCGCATGGGCCCGATCGCTCCCCTGAAGTGTGTCTTGCGGCCTTCGGTGCTGGCATTCTCGTTGCTTCTGCTTCTCCCCTCGGCGCTGCTAGCCCAGGCGGACGCCCAGCTCGAGTTCAACCAGAAGTTCCGGGGGCTGATCTCCGGACTGCTGGACCAGGATCTGGTCGAATTCGAGGAGGCCGAGGGATCCCTGATGACGCTCACGCTGACCCGGGACAGCGGCAATCAGATGCGGCCGATGATCGAGCTACTCGATCAGTCGATGACCGTGATTCCGCTCGGGAACGCGCTGACGGTCAGCCGCAGCAAGGCGAAGATCAAGAAGTTTCCGGCACCCTATGGCGGCACCTACTTCGTGCGGTTGAGTAGCATGGGCCAGACCGGGACCTACAAGTGCACGTTCAAAGGGGCACCGCCCAGGAGGGCGATGTTCACTGACGCCATCGGCGTGGCCGCCGAGATCGATGAAGTGACGTTCTCGGTCCGGGCCGGGAGCACCCTGTCGGGGAGCATCAAGAGGGTTTCGGGCGATCTGATACCGTACGTCATCGAGCTGGAAGGCCCCGACGGCAACCTGGTGCCGATTGGCGGGAGGATGCACCTGAACGGTTCCGGCAGAAAACTGAATTTCTCCGGCATCACGGTCAACAGCCTCGGGACGTGCCGGCTGCGGCTCACGGGACAGAACGGGACCACGGGCAACTACCTGATCAACCTGAGCATCATTCCGCCGAAGCCGGAAAAGGGGACCGTGTTCGAGGACGAGCATCCGGGCAGCGGCGGGTCAACGCAACCGGAGTTTACCCTGTCGGAAATCTCGTTCGGCCGTGGGCTGAAGACCGGCGTTGGTCCGGAGGTGAACGTGGTCAGCCCGTTCTCGACGGTGACCACCGATCCGATCTCCAACCTGCCGATCGAGGGGACGCTGCGGCACCTGTTCGTCGGCGGGGACCTGGGCACGCTGGTCGACTTCAATCTGGGACCGGTCTATGGTCCGCCGGTGGTGCCGAGAAACGCGGTGCTGAAGTTGGAGTTCACCAGGGGCGTGCTCCTGGAGTCGCTGAACCTCGACGCCGACAGCCTGCTGACCGCCACGAGTCCCATCCTGGTGACGGGGAACGGAGCGCTCGTGCCGATCGAGGCGACCGTGTCCGGGAAGACGGTGTTCCTCAATCCGGTGGCTGGTGGAGAAGTCGGCTTCCCGGCCAGTCCGTTGGCGTACGACGCCGCCGGCAATCCGATGGCGAGCGTGTTGGGGGCGGCCAGGATCGAGATCATCAGCACCGGCTTCAACGCCCTCAAGAGCAGCTCGGGCGGGAACTACGCGCCGCGGAGCGACCTGCTCGGATCGTCCGACGTGGGCGGCTCGCCGATCGGGTTCAATCCGGGGAACGA